>JBKOYV010000072.1:0-14319 GCA_046725585.1 Gemmatimonadota bacterium
CTATGCGCCGGCGCATGATCCGGACGCGACGCCGATCGGGAACGGCAACCGCTATCAGGTTGGTGCGCAGGTTTCCGCGGGCTCCGACGTCATCCGGTACTTCCTGTCCGGCGAGCGTGAGGAGGAGACCGGCACGCTCGACCTGCCCGATTTCGAGCGACGCCGCTTCAAGGAACAGGGTCTCCCGCTCCACGACTGGACATCACGGCCTAACGCGCTCACCAAGAACAGCGTGCGGGCGAACATCAATGCGTCGTTGAACCCGAAGCTCGACATCGGCGTCTCGAGCGGCTTCATCAACCTGACGCAGCGGTACACGCTCGAGTCGAACGCCACGGCCGGGCTCGGGTCGCACCTCTTCGGCGGACCGGGCTACAAGGACAACTGCAACGTCGCGGTGACACCGCCGACCCCCTGCAACGGTTACCGCGCCTGGACCCCGGGCTATACATGGCAGGAGAAGCTCGAGCAGGGTGTGAACCGCTTCATCATCTCGGGCGACGCGAACTGGCGGCCCTTCAGCTGGAATCAGACACGCGTCACGATCGGCAACGACTTCACCGACCGTGCCGACGTCGACCTGCGCTATCGCGGCGAGGCTCCGCCGCTGAACGCAACGTATCGACTCGGGTTTGCCGGGGAAGGGCGCTCCGATATCCGGAACCTGACCGCGAACCTGTCCAGCACCGGCTCGTTCAACCCCCGTCCCTGGATCAACTCCAAGACGACGGCCGGCGTGCAGTACGTGAACTACAGCTTCAAGCAGAATGCGGGCGAGGGGCAAAACCTCCCGCCCGGCACGCAGACGCCGGGCGCCGGGGCCGAGCCTAACGCGGCGAGCGCCACGACGCTGCAGAAGACGCTCGGCTTCTTCGCCGAGGAGGCCGTGGCGTTCAACGACCGCCTGTTCGTGACCGGAGCCATTCGCTCGGACCAGAACAGCGCGTTCGGCACGAACTTCCAGAGCGTGTGGTACCCGAAGGCGAGCATCTCGTGGATCATCTCCGACGAGGGCTTCTTCCCCCAGATGTCGTGGCTCAACTCGCTGCGACTGCGCTCCGCCTACGGCGCGTCGGGCGTGCAGCCCGGGCCTAACGACGCGATCCGAACGTTCGAGGCACAGGCCACGAACGTGCTGTCCACCGATCAACCCGGCGTGCGGTACAACCAGCTCGGCAACAAGGGACTCAAGCCCGAGCGGTCGACAGAGATCGAGGCCGGCTTCGAGACGAAGCTGGCGAACAATCGCGTCGGCCTCGACGTGACGTACTACCACAAGCGGACCGAGGACGCGCTCATCAGCGCGATCATCGCCCCATCGGCCGGCGTCGGCGGTCAGAACAACGAGGCCGGTACCACGGTCCGCCGGAATCTCGGTGCGACAATGAACGAGGGGTGGGAATTCCTCGGGAACGCACAGATCCTGAGTCGGCGCCAGTTCGGTTGGGATGTGACGCTGAACGCGTCGACCAACAAGAACCGGCTTCTCGACCTCGGCGGCACGCCACCGCAGATCAACGTCGAGACCCGCGTGGTCGAAGGCTATCCGATGTTCGGCTGGTGGGCACGCCCGATCACCGGCTGGCAGGACAAGAACAACGACGGGATCCTGACGGCGACCGGATGCGGGCCGTACTCGCAGGACGACACGGCCGAGTGCGAGGTGTTCGTCGGCGACTCCGCCGTGTTCCGCGGGTATACGCAGCCGCGGCACATCGTCACCTTCACGAACGGGTTCGACTTCCTCCAGCGGCGACTGCGTCTCCAGGCCCTCCTCGATTATCGCGGCGGCTACAAGGCGTACAACAACACCGAGCGCATTCGCTGCGCGAGCCGTCAGAACTGCAACGGCATGATGAACCCGAAGGCCACGCTCGAAGAGCAGGCGATGGCGGTGGCGCACCTCAACCATCCCGCCAAGACGCTCGACGGGTTCTTCCAGGATGGCACGTTCCTCAAGCTCCGCGAAATCACGCTGCGGTATTCGCTCGACCCGCGCCTCGCGTCATTCGTGCGCGCGCGGAACGCGGACATCATCGTGACTGGCCGCAACCTCGGCTCGTGGACGAAGTACCGCGGGCTCGATCCCGAGAACGACTACCTCGTGACCAGCACGACGACGCGCGACGTGCCGTCGGACTTCCAGACGGCCGGCCCCGCGACGTACTACATCTTCCGCATCAACCTCGGTTTCTGACACCTAACGAGAGCATCCGACCCATGATCACGAGAAACACGACGATCGGCCGGCTCCGTGCGAGTGTCGGCACCCTGGCGCTGGCGGCCTTCCCGCTGATGGGTGGGCTCGCCGCCTGCAACACCAAGGACAACCTCCTCGAGGCCGTCGATCCGGACGTCATCGATCCCAACGACATCAACTCCAGCGAGGGAGCGCTCGCGCTCTACACCGGCGCGCTCGGGCGCCTGCGCCAGGCCACCGGCGGGTCGTCGGTCGCCACGGGCGGCGAGGGAAGCACGTGGCTGTTCGGCGGCCTTCTCGCGGACGAGTGGTCCACGAGCTCGACGTTCGTGCAGAACGACGAGACGGACGAGCGAAGCATCCAGACCAGCAACTCGACCGTCGAAGGCATGTTCCGCGACCTCGCGCGGACGCGCACGTCGGCCACGCAGGCGATCAAGGTGATGAAGGAGTTTCGCGAGACGGAGGTCGCGAAGATCGCGGAGCTCTACTTCGCGCGCGCGTTCGCCGAGATGCAGATGGCGAACGATTTCTGCAACGGGATTCCGTTGAGCGACGGCAGCAGCGAGGAGATCGGTTACGACACGCCGCGCACGAACGCGGAGGTGTTCGACGTTGCCATCGCTTCGGCGGATTCCGGTTTGGCGCTCGTGCAGAGCGCGACGGACGCGGATGGCATCAAGATCCGCAGGTCACTGCTCGTCACGAAAGCCCGCGCGCTGGTCGGGTTGAATCGCCAGGCGGACGCAGCGGCGCTGGTGACGGCGGCCGCCGTGCCGACGAGCTTCAGCTACGAGGTGACGTACGCGGTGACGTCGGGCAGCAACGTCCTGTGGAACCAGCCGAACAGCTCGTTGCGGTACGCCGTCGGCGACAGCGTCGAGGGAAACGCGCGGAACCTGTTCGTAAAGAATGCGATCCCGTTCCTGTCGGCGAAGGATCCGCGAGTCCCGGCCCGCTACCTGATCGCGTCGAACGGCAAGGACACGACGAAGTCGCAGGACGGCAAGACGTTCGCGCGCGTGACGTCGCTCTGGGCGCGCCTAACGTCGGTCGCCGTCGTGAACGGGCTCGACGCCCGGCTCATCGAGGCGGAGGGTAAGCTCAAGGCCGGCGACATTGCCGGGACGATGAGCATCCTCAACGCGCTACGGGCGACGCCGCCCAAGCTCGGCGAAATTCAGCCGACGGCGATGGCGCCGCTCGCGGTCCCGGCAACGCAGCGGGCGGCGGAGGACCTGTACTTCCGCGAGAAGGCGTTCTGGCAGTTCAGCCGTGGCCATCGCCTCGGCGATATGCGGCGGCTCATCCGGCAATACGGGCGCACGCAGGACCAGGTGTTCCCGGTGGGTGAGCACTATCGCGGCGGGAGTTACGGTGCGGATGTGAACCTGCCGGTGCCGCAGGCCGAGGAGAACAACCCGGAGCTGAACAGCCGGCCGGCATGTATCGACCGTAAAGCCTAAAGGGGGACATAGGGACTGGGGACTGGGGACTCGGCCGGGATGCTTCTATTGCGACGAGACCTCCTCGGCGGTAGAAGGCTCCTTGCCGAGTCCCCAGTCCCCAGTCCCCAGTCCCTATTCCCAACTCCTCAGTCCCCACGTCGTTAGGCTGAGCTCCTCATCCGCCATGCGCCGATCGTAGTCGATGTACACGCTCGTTGGGTACCCGTAGGTCGGGTCGTATTCGACGTCGATGACGTCGGCGCGGCGGTCGATACCGTCCTGGATCGCGTCGAAGAGCTGCTCGACGCTCGGAAACGAGTCCGAATAAGAGAACGGCACCGGCCTGCCGTCGTCCTCATACAGCAGATACTCGATCGAACCGCGATCGACCCACACCGTGACCGGACGCGTCACGTCGGTCGGGCACTCGCACACGACGCGAACGACGTAGCTGTAGCTGAGCGGCGCCGTGGATTGAAAGCGATCCCAATTGCGGTCGAGCCTGGACTGCTCGCGGCTCAAATCGTCAGTGCCTGTAACGCTGTCGCACGCCACGAGCGTTGGAAGCAGGAAGGCGGCGCTTACCAGCGAACGCGTCAAACGAAGAACGGATGTCATGGGCCCCCGGTCCGAAGGTTCTTTGGCGAATCGTACACCCCACATTTCGTTCGGTTCGCACGCCGGTCATCCGCGGCTCGGTTCGTGCGACCTGCGTCACAAAACCCGAGCCCCAGGACGATCATGCCGACGACGAAGGCGCGGCGGCGAGACACCCCGCGGAGCAGGAACGCCGAAATCCCCAGGCGGCCGTTTGGAAGATCCAGCGAGCTGGTAAGCGCACTGGCGCTGGGCGGGTACCACCTCGGGCTGGTCGGGAATCAGCGCGAGGCGATCAGGATCGTGCACGCCGCGCTCGACGCCGGTATCACGTTCATGGACAATGCCTGGGAATACCACGAGGGAGAAAGCGAAGAGATCCTCGGCAAGGCGCTCGTGGGGCGTCGCGATCAGGTCTTTCTCATGACGAAGGTCTGCACGCACGGACGCGACCGTGCGGTCGCGATGCGCCAGCTCAAGCAGAGCCTGCGCCGGCTCAAGACCGATCATCTCGACCTCTGGCAGGTCCACGAGTGCGTGTACCCTAACGATCCGGAGCGGCACTTTGCGCCGGGTGGGGTGATCGAGGCGCTCGTCCAGGCGAAGGAGCAGGGGCTCGTGCGATACGTGGGCTTCACCGGTCACAAGCTGCCGGAGATTCACCTCGCGATGCTCGCGTACGGATTCCCGTTCGACTCGGTGCAGATGCCCCTCAACTGCTTCGACGGGACGTTCCGCTCGTTCGAGCATGCGGTGCTTCCAGAGGCGCAGAGGCAGGGCCTCGCGGTCATCGGCATGAAGAGCATGGGCGGAGAAGGGGACGCGGTGCGGAAGAAAGTCGTGACCGCCGATGAAGCGCTGCGCTACGCGATGAGCCTTCCGGTTACGACGACCGTGAGCGGAATCGACTCGATGCGGGTGCTCCGTCAGAACGTGCGGATCGCGGCCGGCTTCACGCGGATGTCCGACGAGGAGATGGCGACACTGCGCGAGAGGGTCGCCGAGCTGGCGGCCGACGGTCGCTACGAGCTCTACAAGAGCACCGCCAAACACGAGGGCGAGGTTGGCCGGAAACAGCACGGATTTCCGTCTCAGGAGGAAATCGCCGCCTGACAACAGCTGCGCCAGCTAGTTGATTCTGTCCCTATAAGCGGTATCGTGTTTGAGCGTCGAACGGCCGGGCGGAGCAGCTCGGGCCTTCGGCCGCACCCCTCGCCAGGAGATTCGGTCATGAGCGCCCATGATTCCGACCCTCGCAACGACAGCGCCCGCCGCGCGTTTCTCGCTCAGGTCGGAGCAGGTACCCTCGCACTCCTCGGTGCCCCAGCACTGCTCGGCGCCGAGTCCCTCCTCTCGGCCCCACCCATGGACGACAAGTGGGTGGACAACCTGAAGGGCAAGTACCGTCAGTACTACGACGCGACCACGGTGAACTCGGGCTTCGCGCTCGCGTACGCGATGAACTGGCTCGACACCATGAAGTCCGCCTACAACCTGACGGACAAGGACCTCAACGCCGTCGTCGGGTTCCGGCACTTCTCGATCCCGATCGCCTACACGGACGAGATCTGGGCGAAATACAAGCTCGGTGAATTCGCTCAGGTGACGGATCCCGCAACGAAGGCGCCGGCGACGCGGAACATCTACTACAATTCCAAGGAAGGCGACCTGATGTTCCCGGAGATGGCTGTCAACAAGCTGCAGCCGCGGGGGGTCACGTTCGTCGTCTGCAACATCGCTCACACGGTTCTGAGCAGCATGCTCGGCCAGAAGGCGGGGATGACCGCGGAAGCGGCGAAAGCGGAGTGGGAGAAGGGGCTCATCCCGGGCTTCACCCTGGTGCAGTCCGGTGTCCTCGCCGTGCACCGTGCGCAGGAAAAGGGGAAGTGCACGTACTGCTACGCTGGATAGGGAAATCCGGGAGACGGGAGACGGGAAGCGGGTAGGAAGCGTAGAACCCTCGGGATGCCTCTCTGCGTGGGATGAGCATCCCGAGGGTTTCCCGTCCCCCGTCTCCCGCTTCCGTCTCCCGCCTCCCGGTAGCCGCCCGATCGCAACGTTTTATGACACTGTCAGGCAAAGACCGCGCTTCGCTCCGCGCGGAAGCGCACCACCTAACGCCGCTCGTGCACGTCGGTCAGTACGGCTTGAGCCCGACGGTCATCCAGTCCCTGGACGACGCGCTGCGGACTCGCGAGCTCGTGAAGGTGCAGCTCGGACGGAATGCGGACGTCACAGCCAGGGACGCCGCAGGCGAGCTCGCTGCCGCGACCGGCGCCACCGTCGTCCAGGTGATCGGCAAGACCGCGACGCTCTACCGGGAGAATCCGGAATTGCCGCGGAAGCACGGCGATCCGCCGCCGTGGCGGACGTGACCGCGTGATGCTGAGGCGTCAGCCCTCGCTGCGCTCGGACTGACGACGCATTGCGTCCAACACACGCCACGGCGTGAGTGGCAGCTCGAGGATCTCGACGCCGATCGCGTTCGCCACGGCATTCGCGATCGCCGGCGCCGTCGGGATGATCGGCGGCTCGGCGAGGCCGCGCGCACCCGTGTGGTTCGCGGTCGGGTCGGGAATGCCCAGAAGCTCGACCTCGATCCGCGGCACGTCGCCGATCGTCGGGATCTTGTAGTCGTGCATGTTGGCGTTGAGCATCCGCCCCGTTGCCGGGTCGAGCACGCGCTCCTCGAACAGTCCGTAGCCGAGTCCCTGGATGATTCCGCCCTCGACCTGGGATTCGGCCAGCGTCGGGTTGATGATGCGCCCCGCGTCATGCACTGCGACGAGCCTGACGACCCGAATCACGCCGGTGTCGACGTCGACCTCGACCTCGGCGAATTGCGCGCCGAAGCTTGCCAGCCCGACGCCGGTGGGGTTCGGGCCGCGCGCACCGCGCCCGAGGATCATGACGTCACCGAGCTTGTCGCATAACGAGCGGAACGAGATCGAGGCGGAGCCGTCGTCGCTGGAGATGACGCTGTCGCTCGCGCGCAGGCGTGAGGCTTCGACCTCCAGGACCCCGGACGCCGCTTCGAGCAGCTGACGAAGCGCGTCCTCCGCAGCCACACGCACGGCAGGTCCCACCGAGGCCGTCGTCATCGACCCCCACGATGGGCCCGTGTACGGAGTCCGCTCAGTGTCGCCCAGCACAATCCGGACGTCCGCGAGCCGAGCGCCTAACGATTCCGCCGCGATCTGGGCGAGGATCGTCCGGGATCCGGTGCCGAGGTCCTGGGTTCCCGTGAGGACGTCGGCCGAGCCGTCGCCATTGATCTTCACGATCGCGTACGCGGGCGGACCCCCGCCCGCGCCCCAGATCTGCGCCGCCATACCTTTGCCTCGACGCCACTGACCCTGCGACCGCCGCCGCGTGTGCCATTCGAAGCGTTCGGCACCGCGATCGTAGCACTGGCGCAACCGGTTGCTCGAGAACGGCCGGTCCTTCTTCTCATCGCGCTCGGCGAAATTGACGAGGCGGAGCTCGAGCGGATCCATGTCGAGCTCCCGTGCGAGCGCATCCATCGCGGTCTCGAGTGCGAACGCGCCCTCGACGTGCCCCGGCGCCCGGAAGGCCGTCATGGCCGGCGTGTTGACCCACGCGAAGGATTCCACGGTCCGCACGTTGGGACACGAGTACATCTCGTGGAACAGCGCGACGGGCCCGCCCTCCCATCCCCCGATGCCGAGCGGCACGTTGGCCTCGCAGAGGATCGCGGTGAGCCGCCCATCGCGCCGCGCGCCTAACGTGACACGCTGTGTGGTGGACGGCCGGTTGCCGGTATCGGTCTGCTCGGCCTCGCGGTCGTTGACGCACCGAACCGGACGGCCCGTGCGGCGGGCGAGGAGGGCCGCGGCGAACGTGTGCGCGCCGGCAGACGTTTTCGCCCCGAATCCGCCGCCCATGTGCTCCTTGATGATCCGCACGGACGACTGGCTGATCCCTAGGGCGAGCGCAACCTGCTCGCGAATACGGAAGACCGCCTGCGTCGACTCCCAGATCGTCAGACGGTCACCGTCCCATTCGGCCACGGCGCCGTGCGGCTCGAGGGCCGTATGCAGCTGCACCGGCGTGCGGTACTCGCGCCTAACGACCACGTCTGCCTCGGCCAGCCCGCGGGTCACGTCGCCACGCTCCACGATGGCCGGCGATCCGTGCACCAGGTTCGGTGACCTCGCGGCGTCGTCCGACGCCGGCTTCTTCGACGACCGCCGGACTGTGGGTGCGCCCTCGGCCACGGCGGCGTCGAAGGTCCCGATGTGCGGCTCCGGCTCGTATCGCGCGACGATCGCCGCCACGCCGCGCCACGCGGCGTCCGCCGTTTCGGCACAGACGGCGGCGAGCGGCTGACCCGCGTACGCGACGGTCGTGTCGAAGAGCGCGCCGCTGGCCAGTCGGATGCGCCGCTCGAGCTCCGCGCTGCCAATGACGTCCACGACTCCCTCGACCGCACGTGCCGGCGCCAGGTCCAGGCTCACTCGCCCGCGCGCGATCGATGAGCGAAGGATGGCAGCGTGCAGCAAGCCGGGACGTGTTAGGTCCGCCGTGTACCGTACCCGGCCCGTTACCTTCTCCGGGGCATCGACGCGCGTCGCGCGCTGACCGACGACGCGAAGCTCGGCGTCCTCGTCCCATGGTGTCGGCTCGTGCTCGGGCAGCTCGACAACCTTCGTCTCGTCGCGGCCTTCGACCTCGACCGTGGTCGTGACGAACCGCCGGGGAAACGCAGTCTCACGGGTATCGCGTGTATCAATCGCCATTGGACCCTCGCATCGCCGACGCGGCGCTGTGAATCGCGCGAACGATCTTCGGATAGGTCCCACACCGACACAGGTTGCCGCTCATTGCCTGCACGATTGCGTCGTCTGACGGGTCAGGATCGCGAGCGAGCAGCGCGACCGCCGCGAGAACCTGCCCCGGCGTACAGAAACCACACTGCACCGCGTCGTGCTCGACGAAAGCGGCCTGCACCGGATGAGGCCCCGACTTGCTGGATAGCCCTTCGATTGTCGTGACCGAATCGTTCTCGTGGGAGTGGGCGAGCGATAGGCACGAGTAGACCGGCTCGGGCTTACCGTCGGGATCGGCGACCAGAACCGTACAGGCGCCACACTCCCCGCGCTCGCATGCCGGCTTCGCGCCCGTCAGATGAAGCTGGTCTCGCAGGACCGACAGCAGCGTCGCGTCCGGAGCGACATCGAGCTTGCAGGTGCGGCCGTTGACCGTGAGGAGCATGTCGGATGATAACTTAGGCAGCTGGCTCGCGCCCTTGTCTCGCCGGCACCGCGTCGGATATCATAACCAAAGGACTTCCAACGCCACCCTCAGAGCCTGCAATGCCATACGTCATCACGGAAGCCTGCGTCGGAACGAAGGATAAGGCGTGCGTCGACGTTTGCCCGGTGGACTGCATCTACGAAGGCGAGCAGCAGCTCTACATCCACCCGGACGAGTGCATCGATTGCGGTGCGTGCGAACCGGAATGCCCGGTGACCGCGATCTTCCCGGAAGAGGACGTGCCCGCGAACTCGAAGCAGTACGTGCAGATCAATCGCGACGTATTCAAGTCCGAGAATCCGCCGGGTCGACCGACGCGCTAGTGCTATCAGCCATGGCTGATAGCATCATGCGTAATTCAGGGCCGCCAGAAACTCCGTCAGTACGTGATTGAACGCCGCCGGCCGCTCGAGGTTGCTCACGTGGCCGGCCTGCTCTATCACCTCGAGGCGACTGCCCCGGATCGCGTCGCGTAGAATCTCCGCTTCGCTGACCGGAGTCAGCACATCCTCCGCGCCCACGACCACCAGCGTCGGCACATCGATCGTCGTGAGCGTCGGGGTCGAATCCGTACGGCCGAGCATCGCCTCCAGCGCGCCGCAGATCCCGTCCACCGAGGCGCTGCCCAGCATGCGGTGCACGTCGTCGATCAGGGCGGGGCGCTTCTCGCGCGTGGACTTGCCGATCATCCCGACGATCTGACCGTCGGCTACGGCGCTGCTGCCGCGCGCACGCGCGAGCTCCATCAAGGCGATGCGCTTCGCGCGCGTCTCCTCACTGTCGACGCCCGCTCGCGTGTCTGCCAGCACGAGGGCGCGCACCATCTGCCGGTGGCGGCGCCAGAACGCGAATGCGACATACCCGCCCATCGACAGTCCGGCCACGACAGCGCGTTCGATCCCGAGCATCCGAAGCAGCATCGCCACGTCATCGGCGAACTGGTCGATGCTGAACGGCCCGTTCCTCGAGCTTTCGCCGAAGCCGCGAAGGTCGAGCGCGATGCAGCGCGCTCGGTCCACCAGTGCGCTCACCTGCGGCGCCCAGAGCGATCGATTGTGCGGAAAGCCGTGAATGAACGCCACCGGCATGCCCGTGCCGACATCGTCGTAGGCGATCTCGACGCCATCACACAAAGCAATCACGATCGATGGTCCTCCACGCCGAGCGTCTTCATCCAGCGGGCGTCGAACGTCATCCAGAACAATGTCGGCGTGCCGCGCTCGGACGCCATGTCCAGCGCGACGGCGAATGCCTTCGCGCTATAGGTCGCGTCGAGTCGCCACCCACGAAGCTCGTCCACGAGAACCGCTGCGTGCTCGGCTGTCGGGTGGGGCCGAGCGTACGCGCCGCCGTACAGATCGTGCGAGACCGCCACGCGGTCACCACGCACGGGGACCGGTGCCCGACCAGTGTAACGCCCAATGAGCTGACGCGTTCGCTCCGCCAGGCGAAGCACGCGCCAGCGATTCGCCCCAACGCGTGGCCCCACACGCGCGCCCACGACGGTGGTCTCCATGCCGGCGATGGCGAACCCGAGTGCGAGCCCGGCGGCGGTGCCACCACTTCCGAGCGGCACGACGATTCGAACCGGCTGGGGAAGCTCGCCGGACTCGACCTGCTCGGCCAGCTCGAGCGCGGCGTTCACGTGGCCTAACGTGCCTAACGGCGTGCTGCCGCCGAGCGGGATGTAGTGGGCGTGTCGCGTGAGTCGAAGGCGGATGAGCGGCGGGATCGCGGTCACGATGTTGGACGCCGTGACGACCTCGGCGCACTCGGCGACCGTCCGCTCCGAGACCTCCATCGCCGACGGGTGCATGTCATGCTGCCAGCGCACCGCGATCGTCCGCGCCCCGAGCCGCGCGGCGTGAACGGCGGTCGCGAGAATGTGCGTCGATCCGACGCCGCCGAGCGTCAACACCGTGTCGCCCTCGCCGAGTCGTCCGAGGAGAAATTCCAGCGACCGGACCTTGTTGCCACCTAACACATCCGACGAGAGGTCTTCGTGCTTCACCCATAACGAGTCGACGTCGCGAAACCCTTCGAGCCGCTCCACGGGCGTTGGGAAACGGCCCAATCGCGCGCGGGGAATCGCGGCGAGGGCAGGGAACCGACGGACGAGCGGAATTGGCTCGTCCCGTTCGGATGGCGCGACGGATGGTGTCGCGGTTGCTCCGGGCTCATCAGGCCCGGAGTCAATCATCCTCGAGGTCCTCGAACACTTCCACCGGCTCTCCGACCACGTCCTGCACGTAGAGCATTTTTACCGCGACCATCGTCGCGGCCAACAGAGGCACCGCACACAGCAGGCCGAGGAAGCCAAAGATCAACGCCATGAGCGCCTGGGCGATGATCGTCAGCGCTGGCGGCAGGTTTACGCCTTCGCGCATGAGAAACGGAATCAGCAGATAGTTCTCCATCTGCTGGATGGCGATGTACGCCACGATCACCGCCAGCGCCTTCTCCGGGGAGTCGACGAACCCCATCGCGATAGCGGGCAGTGCGCTCAGAATCGGCCCTACGGTCGGGACGAATTCGAGGAGCCCCGCGATGACGCCGAGCGGCACTGCGGCATTCACGCCGAGGACAAGTAGCACGATCGTCGAAACGACGCCGATGACGACCATCGCGATGAGCTGCGTCACGAGCCATTTCCGAAGCGCGGTCGCGATCGCGGTCAGCACCTCTCCAGCGCGCTTCCTCCATGGCCGCGGAAAGAGCTTCATGAAGCCATCGTGGTACGTGTCCGGGTCCGCGCCGATGTAGATCGACAGCACGAGAATCAGCACCAGCCCGGCGAAGACCGAGAGTGTCGATGACAGGAACCCGAAGAGATATCGCGTGAGCCCGGCGAGTTGCCCGAGTATCCGTTGCTTGAGCGTTTGAGGCGGGGCGGTGGTCGAGCCCCCGGCCGTCGGGTTGGCGGCCGCGAGGGCGCTGTCGGTCGGGAGCTGGCGAGGCGCAGCGCCGGTGGTACGGCCGGCGGGGGTCTCCGGCCCTCCGACGGGCTGCGCAGCAGGGCCCGGAGCGGTCGTCGATGAACCCCCGCCGCTGATCAACGAGCCCAGGAACCCTTTGCTCTGCGCCCACGCATCGATCTTGTCGATCGCTTCGGGAAGCTTCGTCTGCAGCTCTCGCGACTGGGTTGCCAGGACCGGGCCGGAAACGACGAAGAAGCCGACGACCGCGCCGGCGGAGCCGAGCACGATGAGCGCGGCGAGGAGCCCCCGCGGCGCGCGTACGCGCCGCTGCAACCAATCCACGCCGGCAGACACCGCGAGTCCGAACAGGACACCGAGGAACGCGGTGAGAAAGACCGTCTGCGCAACCCAGATGAGCCGAATCAAGAGATACATCGCGATCACGGCCCCAGCGGCGCGCAGGACGTCGGCCGTGCGCCATCCCGCCTGTCGGCGTCGTCGCTCGGGCGCGTGAACCGGCGTTGTCGGCGTCGGCGTCGTCGTGCTCTTGGGGGCGTGCGTACTCAGAGGCTTCTCGCTCATCGGGAATCGGGAAAGATCCCTCGCTTACGCTCGGGACGTGTCGGGAATCGCAAACGACGTCGGCGCTCGGACCGACGTCGAGGCAAGCAAGGTGCCCTGTTCAGCCGCGTGCTAGATTACCCGAGCCGCGGCTCAACGGGAATATCCTGTGCCTGCGACGGGCGAGCCCTATTCCCGACCTGTCCCGAGCGAAAGCGAGGGATCTTCCCGATTCCCTATTCCCGACTCCGTGACTGTCCGAGATCAAAAACCGCCTTTGTATCTCGACGGGAAAGAGGCAGTCGAGCGGTTCATTGCCAGCATCGCGAACACTCGAGCCATCGCACTCGATACGGAGGGGGCGAGCTTCCACCGGTTCATCGACCGGATCTACCTCCTCCAGATCTCGACGCGTGAAGCCAGCGCGATCCTCGACCCCCTCCCGATCGGCGTTCCGCAGGGGCTCGGACGGCTCCTCGAATCACGCGCGGTGGAAGTCGTCTTCCACGACGCCGATTACGACCTGAGGCTTCTCCACCAGGACTACGGCTGGAAAGTCACGAACATCTTCGATACGCGCGTCGCGGCGCAGCTTCTCGGTATCCGAGCGTTCGGGCTCGCCGCCCTGCTCGAGCGCTTCTTCGGAGTGAAGCTCGACAAGAAGCATCAGCGCGCCGATTGGTCCATGCGCCCGCTCACCGCGAGCATGCTGGAGTACGCGGCGCAGGACACCGAGTACCTGCTGGAGCTTCGCGACCGGCTCGGGAACGAGCTCGCAAAGCTGAACCGATCCAGCTGGGCCGCCGAGGAGTTCGCGCGTCTCGAGGGCACGCGGTGGGAAGGTGAAGAAGAGCGCGAAACCTTCCTTCGGGTAAAGGGCGCGCGGGACCTCACCAGGCGGCAGCTCTCCATTCTCAGAGAGCTCGTGATCTGGCGCGACGCGCTGGCGCGTGGACTCGACCGCGCGACGTTTCGCGTGGTGAGCAACGAGACTTTGCTCGAGATCGCGCGGCTTGCGCCGAATGGTCGCCCGCAGCTGTCCGGAGTGAAGGGCATGCCGCGAGGCATCCTCGAATCGCGATCGGGCGAGATGCTCGCTGCCGTCGAACGCGGTCTCGCGATCCCAGAGGCGCAGCTGCCGCGGTTTCCGCGCGCGCAGCGGTGGGAGCGCGATCCGGATTTCGACGACGTCGTCGCGCGACTCAAGACCGTTCGCGATGCGGCGGCTGCGAGACTCGACCTCGACCCGGGCGTACTCTGTCCACGTGAGCGGCTCGAGGCAGTGGCGCGGCGCCGGCCCACGTCTGTCGAGGAGCTG
>JBKOYV010000124.1:0-10571 GCA_046725585.1 Gemmatimonadota bacterium
GTTTCAATGGGTCAGAGCCCTTGAAACGCTTGAAACTCACAACCTCGCGATGCCCCGATCAACGCGACCCAACGTGAGCGCAGGGCTGTTGCTCTTCCGCCGTTCGCGCGGAAGGCTCGAGGTGTTCATCGCGCATCCGGGCGGCCCGTTTTGGAGGGACCGCGACGTCGGGGCGTGGACCATCCCGAAAGGCATTGTCGAATCGGGTGAGGATCTGCTGGACGCGGCGCAGCGCGAGTTTCTCGAAGAAACGAGCATCCGACCAACCGGCCCCTTCATCCCGCTCGGCAGCATTCGACAGAAGGCGGGAAAGACGATCCACGCGTGGGGATGGGAGGGCGATGCCGATCCGTCGGCGATCGTGAGCAATACCATGCGCACCGAGTGGCCACGCGGCTCGGGACGGATGATCGAGTTCCCCGAGATCGATCGATGCGCGTGGTTCGACCCGGCCACCGCCAAGATGAAGATGAATCCGGCGCAGGCGGAGCTCGTGGACAGACTCGAGGCCGCTCTTGTGCCCGGGGAGGCGGGCTCGTAGCTCTGCGCCCATGTTCAAGCGACCTGGCCACGCCCCGATAGAGCGCCGCGACTTCCTCCGCGCCGGCGCACTCGCCGCACTCGCAACGACCGTAGACGGCTCAATCGGCGAGAGTCGGCCGAGCACGTCCTCGCCGCCGAGTCCCGAGCCTCGCCCATATCAGCAGAGCGCTTTCGAGCTCGAAGAGATGACGATCGCGGCCTTGCAGGAAGGGATGGCGTCCGGTCGGTACAGCGCGCGGTCGATCGCCGAACGCTATCTCGCGCGGATGGACGCGGTCGACACGAGCGGACCCGCGATCAACTCGGTGATCGAGCGGAATCCCGATGCGATCAGGATCGCCGAGGAGCGGGATGCGGAGCGGAAGGCAGGGCGAGTTCGCGGACCGCTGCACGGCATCCCGGTACTCATCAAGGACAACATCGACACCGCCGACCGCATGCGGACGAGCGCTGGCTCGCTCGCGCTCGCGGAGTCGATTGCGCCTCGCGACGCGTTCATCGCGGCGCGCCTGCGGGAGGCCGGCGCCGTCATCCTCGGCAAGACGAACCTGAGCGAGTGGGCGAACTTCCGCTCGACACACTCGACGAGTGGGTGGAGCGGTCGCGGCGGCCAGACGAAGAACCCGTACGCCCTCGACCGAAATCCCTGCGGGTCCAGCTCGGGCACCGGCGCGTCCATCTCGGCGAATCTCGCGACCGTCGGCGTTGGCACCGAGACTGACGGGTCGATCGTGTGCCCGTCGTCGGCGAACGGGCTCGTGGGCATCAAGCCGACGTTAGGCCTCGTGAGCCGCGCGGGGATCATTCCGATCGCGCACAGCCAGGATACGGCCGGGCCGATGGCTCGCACGGTGACGGACGCCGCCTTGTTGCTCGCCGTGCTGAGTGGCGTGGACTCGCGCGACCCCGCGACGGCGAACGCCCAGGGGAAAGTGGCGACGTCGTACGCGACCATGTTGAACCCGGCCGCGCTCAAGGGTGCGCGCATTGGAGTCGCTCGGAACAACTTCGGCTTCAACACGGCCGTGGATCGCGTCATGGAAGAGGCGCTCGCGGCAATGAAGTCCGCCGGAGCGACCATCATCGACCCGGCGAACATCGTCACCGAGGGCAAGTACGGCGACGCCGAAGGTGACGTGCTGAACTTCGAGTTCAAGGCCGGCCTGAGGGCCTACCTCACCGCGTTAGGTCCGTCAGCGCCCCACAAGACGCTCGCGGACCTCATCGCGTTCAACGAGCAGCACAAGGATCGGGAGATGCCCTACTTCGGCCAGGAGCAGTTCATCATGGCGCAGAAGAAGGGCCCGCTCACGAGCCCCGCATACAAGGCGGCGCGCGCCAAGTGCCTGCGCATGTCGCGCACCGAGGGGATCGACGCGACGCTCACGAAGCACCGGCTGACGGCGATCGTTGCGCCAACCGGCGGGCCCGCGTGGCCCATCGACCTGCTCAATGGCGACCACTTCACGGGCGGAAGCTCGAGCGCCGCGGCGGTGTCGGGCTATCCGAGCATCACCGTCCCCGCGGGCTTCATCCACGGCCTGCCGGTCGGCATCTCGTTCACCGGCGGGGAGTGGAGCGACGGAACGTTGATCGGACTGGCGTACGCCTTCGAGCAGGCGACGGCGGTGCGCCGACCGCCGCGCTTCGAGCCGACCGTCAGGCTCTAGCGACGCCGAAGCCGCTTTATCGCGTCGCGCAGCTCCGCGGTGCGCGAGGCCGCCATCTCATTGAAGCAGCTCGCCTGCACGGGTGCCCAGAACGGCCCGGCGTCCGCCGGCGCGCTGCGCGGACATTCATTTTCCCGGACCGCAATCCACGCGCGCTGTTCGACGCGGACACGCTGGACCGTTGCGGGATCGGGGACGCCCAGCGGAGTGTTGGACACGCGCCGGAGCTCCTCCACGAGGCTCACGAATACCTTGTTGAGGGGTGCATCACCAATGGCGATGTACGCCTCGAGGCACGCCTGCTGATCCGCCGGCGACGCGACGCGACACCGCGGCGTGGGCACCTCGCCCTTGCCTAACGACTTCGGGACCACCGGGCCCGATACGGGAGGTCTGAAGGGGTCCTCGAACGGCGACGTCGAGTCCCTTGCACCACCATTGCCATTCGTGCGGCCAGCAACCGCCTGGTTCGAGTCGTCCGTAGTACGACCTGCCACTACTCGAGAGCTTTCGGCGCGGCTCGACTGGCCTTCGCGAGCCGCGGAAGACGGGGCGGATGCACCACTCGCGCGCCGGCGAGTGGTGCCCGATGTCCGCCGCGCGGGCCGCTCGGGCTTCGCTGTTGGACGTGCAGTAACCACCTTCCTGCGTGCAATGGCGCTATCGCCCGTTTTGACGGCGGGTGGGAGCTCGGCGACCTCGGCTGAATCTGGAATGGCGGGGGCCGGCGTGGGGGCAGCCGGCACCGCTGTCGGCGCGATCGCCGAGTCCGCCGCAACGGTGCGCGCGCTCGAGTTCACCTGCATGGCCGTGCGACGGGTCGGCTGGGTCGTGCTGCCGCCCAGCAATACGAACAGCGACGCAGCGGCGACGCCAAACGGAACCGTCAACCCCACGATCTGGGCGACACGTTTGCGGCGCGCGATCGGGTCGTATGGGGATCCCGCGCTCTGGTCGAACTCCGGCAGCGAGTACTCGCCCCCAGGATACGTCGGAGCAGCCATCGCCTCGCTTGCCCTCACCGGCGTCACCGACGCGCCACGCTCCACGGCGTCGCGCGCCGTCAATGCCAGCGCGGGGTCGGGCGTGAACAACGTGGCCGCCTCATCACGCAACTTCGTATCGACGACGTCCGCCGCCTGCTCCGCGACGGATGCCGCGTCCTGTTGCAGCGTGGATGGGCGGAACCGTACGGTCGGCTCGTAGTCGCGCTTCGACGTACCGGGCAGATATGTCTGCGAGAGCAGCGGCGGAGGGTTGTACGTGAGCTGGTCGAGGAATTCCTCGACCGTCTGCCAACGCCCCTCCCTCTTCTTGACGAGCGCGCCTTCGATCGCGAACAGCAGGTTCGCCGGCACGCGCGGTCGGAGCGACGTGATGCGCGCCAGGTCTTCGTGCTTCTGCTTGTAGATGACGCCGTACAGGCTCTCGCCGGCCCATGGCCGCCGCCCCGTCAACAGCTCCCACCCGAGGACCCCGAGGCTGTAAATGTCGCTGCGACCATCGACCTTCTCACCGTCGATCTGCTCGGGCGACATGTACTGCGGCGTGCCGAGAGCTGCGCCGAGCAGCGTGATGCCGGACTCGTTGTCGATGCTTCGGGCGATTCCGAAGTCGGAGAGCAGTGCTCGGCGCCGCGTCGGCTCGAGGAAGATGTTCTCCGGCTTGACGTCGCGGTGGACGATGCCCTGCCGGTGCGCGTACCCGAGGGCGTTCGCCACGTCGCGGAGAATCCACTCGGCGTCCTCGGCACCTAACGACCCGAACTCACGGAGCCGGTCGCGCACCGTGCCACCCGGCACGTGCTCCATGATGATGGCGACGGCGCGGTCGTCGATCTGACGGATGGCTTCGGTTCGGACGATGTTCGGATGATCGAGCCCGGCCACGGTCCGCGCTTCGCGCGCGAAGCGCTTGATCGCGTCGGGATCGTCGAGATATCGAGCGCGAACCGCCTTGATGGCGACGAGTCGGTCGCTCGCTCGATGGCGCGCGAGATAGACCGCGGCCATACCGCCCTGGCCAAGCTCGCGGATGAGGTCGTACTCGCTCTCCAGCGAGCGAAGATCGGAAGGAAAGTCTACGTCGGCGGCGGACATCGGCACGAAACGGTTCCCGCACAGTGATGCGGGATACGTGCCTAATACGCAACCGGGACCCACCAGCACGGTCTGGTTGGTATAAACCCGACCTGCCTGCCGACTGCAATGGCAAGCGACGAGTCAGGCGAATGACGCCGTCAACGGGAGACGTCGAATTCGCCTGCCTGTGAGACTGAAGATCGCGTTCACGACCGCGGGAGCCACCGGAGAGACTGGGGGCTCGCCGAGTCCCGATGGAGGCTCGGAGCTCTGCACGAAGTGGATCTCGATCAACGGGGTGTCGCGCATGCGCAGCAGGCGGTAGTCGTTGAAGTTGCCCTGCCGGACGCGCCCGGCGTCGACCGTGACCTGGCCGAATAGCGCGGCACTCAGGCCATCGAGCACGCCGCCCTGCACCTGTGCCTCCGCTCCGCTCGGGTTTACGACGCGTCCGCAATCGACTGCCGCCACTATGCGGTGCACGCGCGGGCGCCCACTCGCGTCCACCGACACTTCGGCCACATGAGCCACGTAGCTGCCGAAGGTGAAATGCGCCGCGATTCCGCGGCCGCGACCTCTGGGCAGCGGCCGCGCCCACCCCGCTCGATCGGCCGCCAGGCGCAGCACACCCGCCAGCCGCCCGGTGTCGAACACGGGACCGCCGTGATCGGCGTAGCGCAACCGCCGAGGCGAGCCAAGCATCGCGAGGCGGAAGGCGAGCGGGTCGCGACCGGCGAGATGGGCGAGCTCGTCGACGGCCCCCTGCACCACGAACGCGTTGGCCGAGTGCAGCGTGGCTCGCCAGGCGCCCGTTGGAATCGCCGACGCCACCAGCGTGTATTCCAATCGAACATTGGGCAGGCACTGCGCCGGGAAATCGTCGGGATAGAGCTCGGACTTTACCGGATCCGACCGCCCCGCGAACGCATAACGCGACGTATTCGCGAGGTGATGCGCCCAGGCGATCGGCGTCCCGGTGCGATCCAGACCAGCGCGAATGCGGTGCACCCCTGCCGGCCGGAAATAGTCGTGCTGGAGATCTTCTTCACGAGTCCGCGTGACCTTGACCGGCGCCCCCACCGTTTTCGACAGGTAGGCCGCTTCCGCGGCGTAGTCCACCATGAGCCGCCGGCCGAATCCGCCGCCGCACCGCTCCATGTGCACCGTGACGTTCGCCGCCGGGACCCCAACGACCTGCGAGACGAGGTCCCGTGCGTCGCCCGGGTCCTGAGTCGGACCCCAGAGCTCCACGCGATCGCCGCGGACGTCGGCCGTGTAGTTCACGGGTTCCATCGGCACGTGCGCGATGAACGGAATCTGGTACACCACGTCGAGCGTCTTCGCGGCGGACGTGAGAGCGGCGTCCACATCGCCGTCATCGCGGATCCGTTGGCCAGGTTGCTCGAGTCCGGCGCGAAACGCCGTCTCGAGTGTAGCGGAGCTCGCATTGGGACCAGTGGAATCGGTCCACGTGACCTCGAGCGCACGGCTCCCCTCGAACGCTGCCCAGGTGTTGTCGGCGATGACCGCAACGCCTTCACGGAGCTCGATTGGATTGTCTCGCGGCGCGATGCGCACGACCTGACGGACGCCGGGCACCGATCGGGCTTTCGCGTCGTTCACGGCTGCGACACGCGAGCCGAAGGGCGCGTGGGCGATCGCCGCGATGAGCATCCCGGGTCGAACGACGTCGATGCCGTACCGCTGCGTTCCGCGCGCGATGGGTGCGGCGTCGACGTTAGGCACCCGCGTACCGATGACGCGAAAGTCTTCCGCCCGCTTGAGCGGGACCTGCTCGGGCACCTCGATGGACCCGGCCTCGCCGGCGAGCTCACCATACGCCAGCCGCCGTCCACTCGCCGTGTGGACGACGACACCCTGATCCGTGCGACACTCGGATGCGTCCACGCCCCAGCGCGCGGCCGCGGCGTGCACGAGTGCGTAACGCGCGGCGGCCCCGGCCCGTCGGAGTGCCGCCCAATTGGAGCTCACCCCGGTACTGCCACCGGTGAACTGACCGCCGAATCGCGGATCGAGCGCCGCCTGTGCGACCCGAACCTGCCGCCAGGGGACATCGAGCTCCTCCGCCACGATCATCGGGAGCGCCGTCTTCGTCCCCGTGCCGATCTCCGGGTTCTTCGCGGCGATCGTGACGACACCGTTGGTATCGATCTCGATGAACGCACCGATCTGCGCCGCGGATGCAGACCGGTTTCCGGAATGCGCTCGGCTCGCTGCGCGAGCCGCGTCGGGAAGGATGACACCCACGAGCAGCCCACCCGCGGCTGTCGTGCCGATCTGGAGAAAGGACCTGCGCTTCATGCTGCGTCCGGGAGAGCGATGTCGCGACGTTACGGCGGTGCACTTCGCACGACAACGCTCCTGGGACGGAGCGCGATGGCTTTTGCAGTTCTCCTACAAAGACCGGGAAGCGGGAGACGGGAGACGGGAGACGGGAGACGGGAGACGGGAGACGGGAGACGAAGGTGTGTCATCCGGGCTCGTTGGGGTAATAGCAGCAGCCCGCAGCCCGCGGCAGTAGCCCGCGGCCGTCGGCTACCAGCGGGCAGCTGCCCGCAGCGAGCAGCTGCGCACAGCTGGCAGCTATCTCGGTTTTGTCCGTCTCGTGGGCTCCGCCTGCATGGGATCGTCGGGCCAGTAGTGCTTCGGGTACCGCCCACGCATCTCCTTCCGCACGTCGAAGTACGACGTGCGCCAGAACCCCGCGAGATCGCGCGTCACCTGCACAGGCCGTTGCGCGGGCGAGAGGAGGTGTACCGTCAATGGCACCGCGCCGCGCGCAATGCGCGGCGTGTCCGCCAACCCGAACATCTCCTGCAATCGGACTGCCAGCACCGGAGCCGCCGGGTCGGCGTAGTCGATGGGGATTCGACTCCCGCTCGGCACGACGATGTGCGTCGGCGCCAGCTCCTCGAGCGACGCTCGCTTGTCCGACGACAGCGTCGCGAGCAGCGCGCCGGCGAGGTCGATGCGACCGACATCGCGCAACGAGCGCGCGCTGCCGAGATACGGCCCGAGCCAGGTGCCTAACGTCTCGGTCAGGGTGCTATCGGAGACGTCCGGCCACGACGCGGCTACGCCGCGCAGAAAGGCGAGACGCTGCCTCACTGACCGGGCCCCATCGCTCCATGGCAGTGCGTCCAGCCCTGCCTGTCGGATCCCGTCGAGAAGCACGGCCCTCACCGCGTCGGGATCCGGGTCGCGCAGCGGACGCTCGGCCAGCACGATCGCCCCGAGACGCTCCCGCTCGCGCGCGACGACGGCGCCCTCGCGCACGTCCCAGCTGATCTCCCGGTCGAGCGTGATCTGATCCGCGAAATGGCGCTCGATCTCCATGAGGTCGACCCGTGCCGCCAAAAAGATTCGGCTCTCCGGACGTCGCCCATCCAGCTCAGCCGCAACGATGTACGCCGAGTCGGAAAGGGACTGCGCGCCGGACAGCGCCGCCCCGTTTCCGTTCCGGAGCAGGAAGCGGCCCGACCGCGGTGCCCGAAGCTGCCCGATGCGATCGGGGTACGCGAACGCGAGCAGCAGCGCGGCGGCCGATGTGTCATCCGCGACGGCCTCGAGCTTGGTCTCTCGCGTTCGAGCACCACCTAACGCGGCAAGCAGGCGAGCGGATTCGGCACGGATTCGGCGCAGCGCATCGCCGCTCGCGGTCTGGCCCGGCGGAAGCGCGTGACCTCGCCCCCGAAGGAGCGCAAGACGGGATTCGATGTCCGAGTCCGGCGGGCTCGCGGGACTTCCCTGGATCGGGTCCCGCTCGCTCAACAGCGCGGCCAGATCGCAGGCCAGCGGCAGCGCACCTAACGTCTCTGCCTCC
Source organism: Gemmatimonadota bacterium (assembly GCA_046725585.1). Classification (GTDB taxonomy): domain Bacteria; phylum Gemmatimonadota; class Gemmatimonadetes; order Gemmatimonadales; family Gemmatimonadaceae; genus JAJKIV01. The sequence goes on from JBKOYV010000124.1 coordinate 8,139, forward strand.
ACCACCATGTGGGCCAGGCGAGGGTGGAGCGGCAGCCCGGCCATGCGACGACCTCGTGGCGTGATGCGGCCGTCGGGAGCCGACTCGCTCACCGCTTCCAACGCCCCGAGCTCCACCAGGAGCTCGCGGGCCTGCGCGTAGGCGGCGGATGGCGGCTCGTCGAGCCAGCGGAGCGCGGCGGGATCATCGACGCCGAACGCCGCGAGCTCGAGCGCGAGCGGCGCGAGGTCCGCCTCCAGGATCTCGGGCGACGAGTGGGCCACCAGGTGGTGCTGCTCGTGCTCGCCCCACAATCGATAACAGACGCCCGGCGCGACGCGTCCCGCACGGCCCCGGCGTTGATCCGCGGAGGCGCGCGACACACGCACGGTCTCGAGGCTCGTCATTCCCGTGCGCGGCGAGAAGCGCGGTACCCGCGAAAGCCCACCGTCGATCACGATGCGCACGCCTTCGATCGTCAGGCTCGTCTCCGCGATCGACGTCGCGAGCACCACCTTCCGCTCGCCCGGAGCGCTCGGGAGGATCGCATCGTCCTGCTCTGCCGGCGATAGCGTCCCGTGCAGCGGACGGACGTGCGTTCGCGGTGGAAGAGCTCCGCCCACGAGGAGATCGCAGGCGCGGCGGATCTCGCCGGCGCCGGGGAGAAAGACGAGCACGTCCCCCTCGTCACTCGAGAGCGCGCGCCTAACGACGGACGCCGCGGCGTCTTCCACCCGCAGCTCACCCCGGCGCTCCACGTAGCGCGTATCGACGGGATACGCCCGTCCCTCGCTCGTGATGACCGGCGCGCCCCCGAGCAGGCCCGCCACTCCCGCGCCGTCGAGCGTCGCGGACATGACCAGCACGCGCAGGTCGGGTCGAAGCACATCACGCGTCTCGAGCGTGAGGGCCAGCGCGAGGTCGGCGTCGAGGCTGCGCTCGTGAAACTCATCGAAGATCACGAGCCCCACGCCCTCGAGCGACGGATCCCCCTGCAGCATCCGCGTGAGGATTCCCTCGGTCACGACCTCGATGCGCGTCGCGCGGCTGACGCGCGTTTCGCCTCGCACGCGAAATCCGACGGTGCCGCCGACGCCCTGTCCGAGCAGCTGCGCCATACGCCGCGCCGCCGCGCGGGTCGCCAGTCGCCTCGGCTCGAGTATGATGATCTTCTGGCCCGTGAGCCACGACGCCCCGAGCAACGCAAGCGGCACACCGGTGGTCTTGCCGGCGCCCGGCGGCGCCTGGAGCACTGCGCTCGTGCCGCGACCTAACGTGGCGGCGAGGTCGGGGAGCACGGCGTCGATCGGCAGCGGGGGCGTAGACACACTGAAGAGTACAACGCCAACAGCCCTCTACCGGGAACCTGAGGATCCTTCCCTTCGTCGCTGGCGCTCCTCAGGGCGAGCGCCTGGCGGCTCAGGATGACAGAGCTCCGTTGTCATTCCGAGCGAAGCGAGGAATCCTCGGTGTCCCGATAGAGGGCCTCTGTTCCCGGTTCCCCGTTCCCGCTATTGCCGCTCGCCGCGAATCACCGGCTTGAACAGCAACCCGTTCTGCACGATCGAGTCAGCGCGCACGACGAAGCTGTTGCTCACGTCGAACTTCACCACGAGCGTGCTCGTTTCCCCTTCCGTCACGTTCACCGCACCACCGGACAGCTTGATCTTGATACCGGTCTTGTCGGCGCTCGGGAACTTGAGCCCGAGGATCGATTCACCACCGATCACGGTGTTCACATCGTCGTTGAGCGTCACACTCGACTTCGCCGGATCGATGATCAGACGAAAGCCGTTGTAGACACCGGCAGCAACCTGCGCGTCGCCAAGGAGCGTGTTCGTCCCGTCGGCGAGCGTCATCAGGTCGAACGTCGCGTTCGGCTCGGCAACGGTGACCCAACCTTCCCTGCTCGATTCGGATTCCTCGGTCGCCTCGGCCGCTTCGGCGTCGGTCGGCTCCTTCGCCTTGGCGTCGATGCGCACGACGAAGATGTCCACGCTCTTCACGTAGCCTGCCGGGAGCGGTGACCCGGTCTCGTTGGTAACGACGTTAGCCGCCACTGGTGCCGCCACCAACTCGTTCGTGAGCCGCACGCTCACGGTCCCGGTGCCGGCCCCGGTCGAATCTCTGCACGCCGCGACCCCGAAGAGCGTCGCGGCCGAGAACGCAATAACGGCAATGCGGTCGGATCTGATCATCCATTCCTCCTTCACGTGAGACTCAGGAGTGCCGGCGGTTCGTCGCTGCGCCGGTGGTGCATGGAGCGAACGATTGAACGACCGACCGGCAGTGCGCGGTGACTGCCCCGCAACCACTTCATGTGAGAGGCCTCACGTTTCCCGCGATTCGGGCACTTCGTCCTCGAAATGCCATCCACCACCCGGCGTCATGAGATCGCACACACGATCCCTTGCTATCCCAAGCACACGGTCAGTTCGCGCCGCGATCCAGGCC
>JBKOYV010000097.1:0-5364 GCA_046725585.1 Gemmatimonadota bacterium
ACACCGACGTACGTGGTGCTGAGGTCCCATGGTCCCCAATAGGAAGCACACCTGTGCGGGATGCGATCAAAGGCGACCAAGGGGTCAGAGTCGTTTTGTAATTCTGGGTTTCAAACGACTCTTTCCCTTTGGTCGCCTTTCGTCCCTGCGTCACGCCGTGCCGAGCGCCGGCGCGAGGACCGGCTGCGCCGCGACCTCGCTTGCCTCGTCCCGCGTCGCAAGCAGCGCATACATCACCGGCGTCACCAACCGCGCCAGGAGCGTGCTCGAAACGAGCCCGCCGATGATCACCCACGCGAGCGGCGAGTAGAGCGGCGTCCCCTGCAACGCCAGCGGCAAGAGGCCGCCGATCGCGGTCATCGTCGTGAGCACGATCGGGAGGAACCGCACCTCACCCGCCCGCCGAATCGCGTCGTGCAGCGGAACGCCCTGCGCGCGCAGCTGATTCGTGAAATCCACGAGCAGGATCGACGTCTTGATCTCGATCCCCACCAGCGCGACGAAGCCGATCATCGCCGTGAACGAAAGCGTGTTCCCCGTGAGCCACAAAGCCGCGATCCCGCCCACGACGCCTAACGGGATCACCGACGCGACGATGAGCGTGCTCCGGAACGTCCGGAACTCCAGCACGAGGATCGCCAGAATCATGAACGTCGCGATCACCACGGCACTGCCGATCCCGCCGAAGCTGTCCTGGCGGCTCTCGATCTCACCTGCGGCGACGAGCTGGTAGCCGGCAGGCAGCCGGAGCTCGGCGAGCTGCGCCAGCGCCGCCTTCGTCACGCGGTCCGTGTTGTACCCCGTGCGCACCTGCGACGTCACCGTCGCCGACCGCTCGCGGTCCTGGTGCTGAATGAGCGGCGGCGATGCGCGGAACTCGAGCCGGGCCAGCTGGCCGAGCGGCACCTGCGCGCCGTTCTGCGAGGCAACATAGATGCGGTCGAGCATCTCCGGGGTCGGGCGGCCCACTCGGGGGAGGCGTACCACGACATCGTAGTCATCGCCACTCGCCGTCCGCAGCTGGCCGGCGGTCAGCCCCGCGATCCCAAGGCGGAGCGTGCGGTCGATCTCGACCGACGGTACGCCGAGCAGCCCGGCCTTCTGCCGGTCGACTGCGAGGTGCAGGTCGGTACGGTTCACGTGCATGGGGTTCACCACGTACTGCGTTCCGGGTACCCTAACGAGCGTCCGCTCCACGCGGTCGGCCAGCGCCCGCAGGGTATCGAGGTTCTCGCCCGTGAGACGCATGGCAATCGGCGCATCGATGGGCGGACCGTTTTCGAACTCCCTGAGCTCGATGCGTGCGCCGGCGTACGTGGCGAGCGCCGCGCGCAACGAGTCGAGCTCGATCGGCGTCCGCTTCGAGTCGTACGATTTCATCAACACGAACAGCTGCGCCGCGCTGGCGCTCTCGTTCCGCGGTGTGACGTTGTAGTAGATCATCGGGTTGTCGCGCCCGACGTTCGTCAGCACCGTCTCCACGTTCGGGTCGGTCGCCAACACCCGCTCGGCGAACCTCGCGGCGCGGTCGGTTTCGTCGAGGCTCGACCCTTCGGGGGTCTCGATGTGGACGAGGAAACGCGGCGTCCCGGCCTTCGGGAAAAGGGAGAATCCGACTGCCGGGACGAGCGCGACACTGGCGACAACGAGCGTCGCGGCGACGCCTAACGCCAGCATCGGTCGGACGAGCGCGCGGTCGAGCACCGGCGCGTATGTCGCGTGAATCCCGCGCTCGAACCACCGCAGAAAGACGTTACCGTGCGCCGCTTCACGCTCCTTCAGTGTCAGGCTCGCCAGCCACGGGACGATCGTGAGCGATACGAACAGCGACGCGATGATCGTGTAGATCACGGTGATCGGCAGCGACCGGATGTACCGGCCGGGAAGCCCGGGCAGGAACAGGAGCGGCGCGAACGCGAACACGAGTGTGGCCGTGCTGCCGAGAACGGCGATGCCGATCTGGCGCGTCGCCTGTATCGCCGCTTCCCGTCTGGACATCCCCTCGCGAAGGTGACGCGCGATGTTCTCGATCACCACGATCGAGTCATCCACCAGCAGGCCGAGCGCTATGACTGCCCCCACGATCGACAGCTGATTGACGCTGTATCCCGTCGCATGGAGCAGCGCGACGCCGATCGAGAGCGACAGCGGGATCGACACCATCACCACGCCCGCCGCCCGCCAGCCTAACGGCAGCAGGGTTATCAGGACGAGCGCGACGGCGATCGCGAAGTCCTCCCCGAGCCGCGACAGGCGAGCCGAGACGTTGTGTGCCTGGTCGAACGACCGGTGCAGCCTCACACCCGGGGGCAGCGTCTTCTCGAACGTGTCCATGGCGTCCCACATCTGGTCACGCACGCGCTGAATGTTCTGCCCGTCCTGCTGCGTGGCCGTCACCCACACCGCGCGCCGGCCGTTCCAACGGGCCAGATGCGTTGGGTCCGCGTAGCCCCACGTGACCGTCGCGACATCGCGAAGGCGAACGAGGGCGGCTGGCGTGCCGCCGACTACGGTGTTCCGAACCTCCTCGATGTCGGTGTAGGTCCCGTCGGTCTTCACGTTGAATCGGCGCCGCCCGACATCGACGCTTCCCGCCGGCACGTTCGCCGCCTCGCTGCCGATCGCACCGAGGACTCGCGAGACCGGAAGCTGAAGCTCCGAGAGTCGTCCGAGATCGAGCTGCACCTGGACCTCACGCGACGGGAATCCCCAGGTCTCGGCACCTCGAACGCCGGGCACTGCCTCCAATCGCTTTTCCAGTCGCTCCGCGAGATCCTGCAGCTCGAACCATGGTGCCCGCTCCGACACGAGCGCGACCTGCGCGATGTTGACGTTCTCCGAGCCGCCTTTGCGCACCGTCAGGCGCGCCAGGTCTGCCGGAAGATCGGGCCGCAGCGCATTCATCTCGCGTACGACCTCGTCATACTTGCGGTCCGCGTCCACCGACACGTCGAACTCGACGAGGACGACCGCCAGACCATCCCGAACCGTGGACTTCATGGCCTTGAGATTCTCGAGCACGTTCAAGCGCTCCTCGATCTTGTCGACGACGAGCTGCTCGAGATCCGTCGGATTCGCGCCCGGGTACACGGCGATGACCGTGTAGCTAGGCGCGGGGAACGTCGGATCCTCGCCGCGCGGAATCGACGCCCACGACGCGATGCCGAGCACCACCAGCATTGCGAAGATCAGTACCGTGAACTGGTAGTGCTTGACGGAGAGCTCGGCGATCTTCATGGCATCACCCTCACGGCCACGCCGTCGGTGAGGTAGGCCGCGCCGTCGGTCACGACGCGGCTCACACCGGCAAGCTCACCGCGCACGGCGGCCTGCTCGCCTCGCACGAAGGCGACTTCCACGGACACCCGCTTCGCCCTGCCGTCGGGTCCAAGCGCGAACAGCGTCGCGCGGTCACCGTCGGCCTCCAGCAGCGCCTCGATCGGCACGGTGCGAAGGCGTTCGGCGCCGTGGGCGATGATCTCGACGCGACCGATCATGCCTGACGCGAGACCGTCGGGCCGGTCGACCGCGACTTCCACGGCATACGTGCCGGTGCGGGGGTCGGACGCCGCCGCGATCTGGCTGACGCGTCCCGACAGCTTCTCGTCCGGCCTGGCGTCGACGCGGATGACCGCATGGTCGCCGAGCCGCACGCGAACCACGTCGCGGTCGGGCAGGGCCACGCGCGAGATCGTCCCGCTCGCGCGGCTGCCTAACGTGAGAACCGTCGATCCCGCGCTCACGAGCTCACCGCGTTCGGCCGCCCGGCGAAGGACGACGCCCGACGCGGGAGCGACGATCCGCGCGTACTGGCGGTTGACCGTCGCGGTCTCGAGGTCGGCGCGCGAGACCTCGGCGGCGGTCGTCGCGTCTTCGAGCTGTTGACGAGTGGCAACGCTGTCGGCCTGCAGGCGGCCGACCCGCGCGAGGTCACGTTCTGCCTTCGCCGCGGCGCTCTGCGCCTTCGCGACCTGGGCATCGATCTCGCGGAGGTCGAGCGTCGCCAGCAGCTGGCCGGCGCGAACAGATTCGCCTTCCCTGGCGAGCACCTGTGATACGACGCCACCGATCTTGAAGGACAGCGTGATCTCATCCCGCAGCGCGATGACGCCGGTGGCCGTCACGGGCTGCGCAGTCGAATCCTCGGTAACGGGCGCGAGGCGGACGGCGATGGCGCTGCTCCCGCTGCGCGCTGCGGTCGTGTCCCGCCCGCGGACGTCGGCGTCCCGCCCGCATGCGGCGAGAAGGATCACTGCGAGGCCAAGGGCTGCAAGTCGGAGTGGTGATTTGCGGATCATGGGAATCTCCTACGGAGTTCTTGTCATCCCGAGCCGTCAGCCAGTTGTCATCCCGAGCCGACAGGCGAGGGATCTTCATCGTCCCGATAGAGCCCTCTATCGTGCGGGATGAGGATCCCTCGCTTCGCTCGGGATGACATGCATCTCGCGGTGAGGATCCTTCGCTTCGCTCAGGATGACAGGCGGGGAAGCTCAGGATTAAAGCGTTCATTCAATGACTCGTAAGGCGGCCGCGCGCTCGAGCTCCGCGGCGCGCACGGCATAGCTCTGCCGCGTCAGGATCAGGTTCAGCTCCGCGCGCGTGTAGGCCGTGCGAGCGTCGATGAACTCGATCTGCGATGCCATCCCTTCGGCATGGCGTCGCGTGACCAGCTCGAAGCTCCGACGCGCCGCCGCCACGCGGTCGCGCGCCGTCGCGATGCCGGTGCGTGCGACCTGCAGGGCGTCATACGCCTGGCGGACGTCGAGCTCGACGCGGCGCTCGAGCTCCCGTCGTGCGACTCGGGCCCGATTCGCTCCGATCGAGGCCTGCTGCCGTCGCGCCTCATCGCGACCGCCGTTGAACAGGTTCCACTCCACCACGACCGATGCGGCGACCGCGTCGTGATCGCGGTCGAAGCGGTAGGTGTTGCCCTGCACGCCGTAGTCGAGGGCTACGGCGACAGTCGGGAGGAATGCCGCGGTCGCCGCTTTTTCCTGCGCCGAGGCGGCGGCTATGCCGAAATCGGCCTGCCGGAGCTCTTCGCGCGCCGCCAGGGCATGCCGCAGCAGCGCGTCCAGCGTTAGGCTCGCCGTGGTGTCGACGACCTGCGCGAGCGCCGAGTCCGACAGCAGCTCGACGGAGCCGTCCAGTGGACGATCGAGCAGGAGGTTGAACGACCGCAGCGCGGCCGACTCGCGCTGCTCGGCGTCGGCCAATTGCTGAACGACTTCACTGCGCTCCGCGCGGGCGCGGAGCACGGCCTCCGGGGTCACCGTTCCGTTCGCGAGCAGCCGTTCATTCACGCGCACGTTTTCTTCCACGAGGGGCAACGTCGCGCGGAAGAGCTCCGCGACGCGTGCCGCG
>JBKOYV010000362.1:0-29785 GCA_046725585.1 Gemmatimonadota bacterium
GGGTCGAACGAGCTGTCGGTCGTGCGCGGCGATCAGGTGATGCGCTACGACCTAACGAGTGGGTTCTATCCCCACCGCTACAGCGCGTCAGGGAGCGCCACCGGCGACCTGGTGTTCGCGCACTTCGGCATAATCGCCCAACCGCTCGGCTACGACGACCTGGCGGGTGACGTGCGCGGCAAGGTGCTGCTCATGCTCGACCACGAGCCGGGCGAGAACGACAGCACCAGCGTGTTCGAGGGCGTCGTCACCTCCGAGTACGCGAATGCGCTCAAGAAGGCGCTCGCCGCTCAGGCGCGTGGCGCTGCGGCAGTGCTGTTCGTGTCCGACGTCCAGAACCATCAACCGGCGCAGGATTTCGCGGCGGCGACGCGCACGTATTGGCCCGCGCAGCCACCGCGACTTCTTCCCTACACGCTCGCCGCGTGGGCGGACAAGCTCACGATTCCTGTCGGTCAGATATCCATCGCCGTCGCCGACGGCCTGTTGCGCGAGAGCGGGAAGTCACTCGCCGAGCTTGCGCGAGAGTCCGAGAGCGCACGCGGGGCGCTGCCCGTCCCGATTCCCGACGTGCGCGTCATGGTCGCGACGTCGGTCGTTAGGCGGACCATTCTCGACCGCAACGTCCTGGCCGCGATCGAAGGGTCGGATCCGCGGCTACGGAACGAGTGGGTCGTGATCAGCGCGCACCCGGATCACAACGGGGCGGCCGGGGACACGATCTTCCACGGAGCCGACGACAACGGGTCAGGCGCGGTGGCGCTGCTCGCGATCGCGGAGGCGTACGCGAAAGCCGCCGCGGCCGGTCAGCGACCGAAGCGCTCGGTGCTGTTCGCGGCCTTCAACTCCGAGGAGCGCGGGCCGCTGATGGGGTCGTGGGGCTATACCGAAGCACCGGCGGTTCCGCTGGATCGGACGGTCGCGATGATCAACATGGATATGATCGGCCGCAACGAAGAGGTGCCGGAGAACGGCGGCGCTCGCTTTCGCGGGCTCCCGGTTCAGACAGCCGAATCCAACTCCAATACGGTGACGCTGCTGGGCTGGAGCCGGAGCACGCTCACCGCGGCCGTGGAGCGCGCCAACGCCCGCTACAGGCTCACGCTCAAGAAGAACTACGACAACAACATCTCGCAGCTCCTCAGGCGCAGCGACAGCTGGCCCTTTCTCCAGCACGGCGTGCCGGCGATCTGGTTTCACACCGGTCTTCACCCCGACTATCACCTAACGAGCGACACCGCCGACCGGATCAACTACGCGAAAATGGAGCGCATCGCCAAGCTCGTGCATCAGGTGACCTGGGACCTCGCCCAGTCGTCCAACAAACCGACACTCACGAAACGCGTGAAGTCCGCGAGGTAAAGACCAATCCATGCTGTCAAGCCGCCTCACCGGTTCGCTCCGTCGCCCGACGATTCAACGCCTGGCGTGTGCCGCGGCCTTTGCGCTCACGCTGCACGCGCGCACGCTGGTCGCGCAGAGCGGCACGCAAGCGTCGGAGGCGACCGCGGCTGACACGCCGCTCCGGGCTGGCAGCGTGGCCGGCCGCGTTGGGCCAGCGTGGAACGCCGCACGCACGGCCGACGAGATCCGGTTCGCCGTGCTGCCGTTGCCCGAACAGCTCCGAGATGGAGCGACGGTGATGCGCATGGATTCCACGCACCGTCCCGTCGTCGTGCGGCAGGGGTCGAATGGGATGGTCTGCATGCGGGTCGTCCCGGGTGAAGCAGCCTGGGACGCGCGCTGCTACGAGGCCACGATCGCTCGGCTCATCTTTCGGGCCGGCGAGCTGGTGATGTCGGGCCTAACGATCGACTCCCTCGGGCCGCGCATCCAGGCGGAGGCGCGCGCCGGGACACTGCCGTTACCCACGCAGCCGGTCGCGGCGTATCGCGCGCTCGGGCCGCAGCGCGCCTACGTTCCGGCGACGGGTGCGGTCACCGCCGAGATGGAAATCTGGCAATCCCTGCACGTGCCGTTCGCGACAGCGGAGGCGATGGGCCTGCCTGACGAGTTGACACTCGCCGCAGCGGAGCGGGGTCGAGTGCCGTACGTGGTCTCGTCGGGAACCTGGTGGGCGCACGTGATGATCGGCCACCAGACCGCGCGCGCTCGCCCGAGCGGTCGCTAGCAACAACTCGGTCATCGGGCACGAGAACCCAGGGAGCACTTCCCTCACCTTCGAGCGTGTCGTGCTCGAGATGGTCACGTTTCGAAGATCGACGTGAAGAATGATGGAATTTCGAGCGTGAATGGATTCGTCGCGCCTGCCGGATGCCTCACGAGCGTTTCCGTGAGTAGCTCCGGGCGGTCATCGGGCGGCGTCCAGCGCTCGAAGAGTCGCGCGTCGAGGTCGACGATCCAGTAGTCAGGGACGTGCCGCTGGTAGAGCGGGCGCTTGCGAACGCGATCGTGGCGACTGCTCGACGGTGACAGCACCTCGACCGCAAGCAGGAGCTCGCGAATCGGGAGGCCTTCGGCGGCGGCCCTTCGCCATTCCGTCATGGGAACGACGAAGATATCCGGCTGCGTGATGAAGTCGGGCTCCAGCTCGACGTCCGATGGAGACGTAATGACGTGACCGACTCGTTCGGCCTGGAGATACGTGCCGAGCCGAATCACGAGCTCCACGACTGCGCTGATGGAACACACTCGGCCCAGGAGTCACGAGCAACTCGCCGTGCACCAGCTCGTACCTTGGCGTCGCAAGTGGTGCGGCGGCGATGAGCTCGCGCACCTCGCGGGCGGTCCAGCGACGGGCGGCTTCTCGAGGCATAGCCATAGTGTACTCAGCGCTCGGCGAACGCAGCAACGATACATGCCCGAGCATACGACCCCGGGTGCGGACCACCGCAGCCAGACCGTTGCACGTCAGAGCATTCGACGGCGACTACGCGAACGTGCCGCCTTGGCATGGTCTACACGGGACGAGACGATGGTCCGTCCAGAAACCACGTCGTGGGCGCTCCCTCACGCGGCCCGCGCGCGTTCGTGGCGATCTGGCGCATGGCGCCGAGGTGGTACGCGAGGTGGGTGATGCTCCCGATCATCCCGCTGAGCTCTACGGTCCTCACTTCGCGAGGCGAACCGAGCGCCGCGAGCCAGCGGTGAGCCTCGTCGCGGAGGCCGCTGCGGATCTCGCGCCATCTCTCGTCGTTCACGGCCGACGTCTTCCAAGCCTCGTCCCACTTCGCGTCCGCGAACGGGTTGCCGCCTTCGCTCGCCCAGCGGTTCATGAGCGAAAGTGAGTAGTACAGGTGTTCCGCATGCGCGGCGATCGTCGCGCCGCCCTGCGACGAGCGCGAGGCGTCGGCGGCGGACAGCTTGTCGAGAGAGGCCAACAAACCGACGTCTCCCGAGTTGAGCACGAACGCGCTACCGGGAGGCCCCTTGGGGCCGTCGACGAGCTCGGAGAAAAGCGTCGTTAGGGAACGGGTGATGTCGTTGGTGTGCATGACCGGCCGCCTGGTGATTGTTCGGTTCAATGCCTCTAACCTAAGCCAGTACTGGACGACGGCGTGAGTCAATGCCGATCTTCTTCACTCCCCGGGTTACTCGGGATGACGAATTCTCCGTCTGGAACGATCCCATGACGACACGACGACTCGTCCGCGCGACCGTGTGCACGCTCGTGCTTCACGCGAGCTCGGCTCTCGCCCAGCAGGATACGCACGCACACGGCGCGACCAATGCCGGCGGTCCGCGGCTGGGCACGGTGACGTTCCCGACCTCGGCCAACGCACGCGCGCAGACGTCGTTCATTCGAGGAATCACCTTCCTCCACAGCTTCCACTACGAGGAGGCGGCAACGGCCTTCCAGGCGGCCGAGCGTGCAGATCCGACATTCGCGCTCCCGTACTGGTTCGAGGCGTTCACGCACTCGCATCCGCTCTGGGGAGAGGACGATCCCAAGGCTGCTCATGCCGTGCTCGCGCGGCTCGGCCCGACGCCGCAAGCGCGCCTCGCGCGGGCAGCCACACCTCGCGAGCGCGCGTATGGCGCAGCCATCGAGGCGTACTTCGCGGACACGACGCTGGACGTCCGCGCTCGCGCGTTCGCGGACTCGATGCGCAGCCTAACGACGCGAGACACCGCCGATCTCGAAGCCGCCGCGTTCGCGTCGCTGGCGATCATGATTGCGCTCGACCAGGATGCGTTTCCGCCGGACACGATGCCGGTGCGGGCGAAGCAGATGATCGAGCGTGCCCAGCACGTATTCGAGACGAGCCCGAACCACCCGGGTGCCGCACACTATCTCATTCACGTGTCCGACCTGGATCCATCGTTCACCACGGCCGCCTTGCCCGCGGCTCGCGCATACGCTCGCATTGCACCGGACGCGTCGCACGCGCTGCACATGCCCTCGCACGTCTTCATCCGGCTGGGGTTGTGGGACGAAGTGGCGACGTCGAACGAGCGCTCATGGGCCGCATCGCGCCGCGAGATGGTGCGCGATCACCTCAGCGGCGCCGAGCTCGATGCGCATAGTCTCCTCTTTCTCTCCTATGCATACCTCGAAAGCGGTCGCTGGCGCGCCGCACGCGCGCTCGTCGATTCGGCGCGCCGTGTGATCGGCAACGCCGACGTTGCCGCCGCGTCTCACGTCGATGGACGTTATGCCCTCTCGCGCCTGTCGTTTCTCGCGGCGGCCGAGACTGGCCGATGGAGCGACGTGGTGCTGCCCCCTCCCGCGCGACCTGCGATCAATCCAAGAGATGAGTCGTTCGGACAAGCCGCCGAATACCAGCGGGTCGTGACGCAGGCGATGCGCGGCGACACGGCGGCGCTGGCCGCGGGTGCCGCTGCTTTTCGAGCCCGCGCGGATTCCAGTGGTCGCACGGCGCGCGGGGCCGACTTCGCGGCTTCGCAGCTCGAGGGGCTGCTCGCGCAAGCCCGCGGCGACCGCGCGCGTGCAATCGAGCGCTTCGCTCATGCGGGCGCCTTCGAGGACCGTATCCCGCCAGTCGGCCCGCCTTCGTTCCTCTACTCGCGCGAGCTCCTTGGCGTCGAGTACCTGAAGGCCGGGCTACCGGATAGTGCGGCCGCACATTTCGAGCGCGTGCTCGCCCGCGAGCCGAACCGCGCGGCGTCGCTTCTCGGACTGTCACGGGCGCGTAGCGCGTTAGGTGACCGAGATGCCGCAACCAAAGCGTACGCGCAGCTGCTGGCCAACTGGTACCGTGCCGACCCGGGCCTCCCCGCGCTCGCGGAAGTCCGCGCCGGGGCAGCCGGAAAACTCAAACAGACGTCGCGCGCTGGCGATCGCGCGACGCCATTTACGATTACGGCACCTTCTCGTTAATCGTCGGGAACGGCGACACCGGATACGGCCCTATCGCCTCGATCGTGTACCCGCTCGCCCAGAAGTCAGGCGGATGCTGGCTGTCGGGCACCTTGTTCTTTACCGGCCTGAGCCCGCGCTTGAGGTACGCTGCAACGTCGCGCAATTCCTGATCGGTCATGTGGCGCCACGCGGGCCACGGCATCGGCGGAGCGAGGTACCTCGCCTCCGCGGGGAAATTTCCTTTGCCAGGTATGATGGACGTGATTTCGACGTCGGGCGTTGCGCTCGGGCTCAGGCCATAGCGGAGCGCGTTGAAGATTTGCTGCTCACTGAATCGCCCCAGCCCCGTTTCAGTATCCGGCGTCAGGTTCCGGGCGCGCGTAGTGTACGGCCCGACCTGGAACGTATCCGTCTCGGCACGCTTGCCGGCGAGCCATCCGTCAGCCGCTGGGTTATCGACGCCGCCATGGCAGTCCCCGCACCCGTGGTGGATGACGAGGGCTCGGCCCCGCTGCACCTGACCATCCCCGGCGGCGGTGGCGACCTCGTTGGCGGTCGGGAAAGGCGCCGCCGGGTGCGGCCCGATTCGCTTCGCGTAGTAGCTCGCCCAGAAATCGGGTGGCCCGTCGCTGTCGGCGACCCTGTGCTTCACGGGCTTTACGGCGCGCTTGAGGTACGCCGCGATGTCCCACAGCTCCTGATCCGACAGGTGGCGCCACGTCGGCCAGGGCATTGGAGGAGCGAGGTACTTGGGGCGTGCAGGGAAGTTGCCCTTGCCCGGCGTGCTGGACGTGATCTCCACGTCGGGTGTCTCACCCGGGCGCAGTCCGTACCTCAGGGCGTTGAAGATCTGTCGCTCGCTGAATCGGCCGAGTCCCGTCTCGTTGTCGGGAGTGAGGTTGCGCGGGCGAGTCTTGAACCCTTCGATCGTGACCTCATCCGCCGCCGTTCGCATGCCCGCCAGGTACCCGGCGCCCGCGGGATCGAGGACGCCGCTATGGCAAAAGCTGCACGCGTGAGTCATGACGAGCGCGCGGCCGCGCTGAATCTCGGGCTCTTCACCCGACGGAACACGGTCGTTGTGGCGAGGCTCTCCACGGTCGAGCGCTGGCAGGTCGGCGCGGTCGGCCGAAGCCATCTCGTTAGCCGGAGCGCATGCGATGGCGGCAAGGGCTGACACGAGACTCGCGAGATGTCGACAGCCGTCGCTCCACGATCGCATCATGTCGGCCTCCTGTTGACCACGCGTCATCGGATCTCGAGAACGCCCATCATCCCGTGGTCCTCATGATCCAGGATGTGGCAGTGGAACATCCATTTGCCGGGATGGTCGTCGAACCGCACGATGAACCGCACCGTCTCGTGCTTCGGCAAGTTGACCGTGTCCTTCCATCGACGAACGCGTTCGGGCACGCCGTTGCGGTCCAGCACCTGGAACTGAAATCCGTGCAGGTGGAAGGGATGGTCCATGCCGACGAGGTTCTCCACCTGCCAGATCTCCGTAGCGCCGAGCCGCGTGCTCACGTCCACGCGGCTCATGTCCATCATCCTGCCGTTGATCATGTGCTGGCTCAGCGACAGGACTCGCGTGGCCGTCACGCGCGTCGTGTCGAGCGCCGGGACGGCGCGGAGGACGTTAGGCAGCACGACCGGCGGCACCGGCGCGTTGGCCGAATACTGCACGACCACCAGGTCGCGCGGCTGATTCCAGTCCTTCGGGCGCGTCTGCGGGATGTAGCGGTCGTAGGGGAGGGCCTGGAGCACGGTCTGGCTGCCGGCCGATGCCGTGCCGCGCACGAGCAGCTCGGCGCGCTCGCCGTTCGCGAGCAGGATCTCCGTGACCTCGACGGGATGCTCGAACAGGCCGCCGTCGCTTCCGACGTGAAGGAACGTGTGCCCGCGAAGTGCCAGCCGATACACGCGCGCGGCCGACGCGTTGATCACGCGCCAGCGCTGCACCTCGCCGCTGCGGATGGTCAGCGTCGGCATCACCTGGCCGTTCACGAAAACGACGTCGCCTTCGCGTCCGTTCTCCGCGTCCACGCCGCCTTGTGGCGTCGACTCGTCAGGCAGGTCGACCGAGCCGTCGCCGAGGAACCGATTGTCGGACAGGATCAGAAGCTTGTCGGGTAGCGATGCGGGAAGCGGATCGTCGGCCGCCTTGACGAGGATCGCGCCGTACAGCCCCTTCGCCACCTGGTAGCCGGTCTGATGGTGGGGATGCGGGTGATACCAGTACGTCCCGGCCGAGCCGGGGAGGATCGTGAACACGTAATCGTGTTGCGCGCCGGGCGCGATCGGACGGAACGGGCTCCCATCGGACGAGGCAGGGATGTGGAGGCCATGCCAGTGCACCGTAGTCGGCACCGGGAGGTCGTTCCGGAAATGCACGATGACGCGGTCGCCTTCGTGCAGCATCAGCGTGGGGCCGGGCACCTGGCCGTTGTAGGCATAGACGTCCGTCGCAGTGCCGGGCATGAGCGACAACCGTCCCGCGGCCGCGGTGAGCCGGACTTCCACCGTGCGCCGGTCGGGTGAGAGGTCCGTCAGGATGCTTGGGCTTGCGAGCGCCGGCCCGCGGGTCGTAGTGCGGGTGGGCGGGGCCGGCGCCAGAGTCGGCGTGTTACTCTGGGCTCGCACCGCCTCGGCGCCTAACGCCAAAGCCAGTGCGGCCGCCGGCGCGACGACGGTGAAGATGGCCTTTCGGGGCGTGGCCGACGGATGAACACGACCGACGCACCCAGTGAGACGGCGGGGCGACGGCACGACGGACGCTCTCGACAAGAGAGTGAAGGACAACGAACGAGAGCGGACGCGACGAGTCGGAATCCCGACGACGTCCTCGTCGTCTACCAGAGCGCGCCGGCCTCCCGGTGGCCAGGCGTCGCGCGCCCTAGCTCTCGTTGCCGTCAAGCTGTAACCGCCTCAGGAAAAGCGCAACCGCGCCCGGCGCCTTGACCGACCACCGACGATATGGCGCGGTTCGACTGGCGGGTCGAATAACTGGCTGTGGGAGGACATCGGGGCAGGTCCTCACAGGGGCCCACCGACGACGGCTGCTTTCGTTCCCAAAACCGCCGCCGGCGGTCGAGTCGCCCACAGCGTCAGCCGGCGGACGAGCGGGCCGAGGCGCGGATGATCGAGCAGGGGCGTGAGCTCGCGCACAACCGTCGTGACGATGGCCGTCGGACCCGTCATCGCCTCGACGTTCGACTCGAGCAGCGCCGCAGTGGCCGCTTCGTCATCCAGATCGAGGCCGACCATCATCAGCATCGCGGCCGGGCCAACGTACTCGTGCTGCGCCCGCTCGCGAAGCTCCGCGCGAACCGCGATGGCTTCGTCACGCCGGCCCGCGAGCGCGAGGGCGCGCCCGTACAGGCCGACGATGAGTGGGCCACGCTGCGTGAGCTCCATGGTGCGGCGCATTCGGGCCAGCGCCTCGTCGTGACGGCCAAAGTCCGCGAGCCGAACGGCCGACATCCAGAGATTGATCACGGCGTTCGGGTCCAGTGCGAGCGCCGTCTCGTGCGCGTCGAGCGCGGCGGCGGAGTCTGCTCCGGGAATGCCGGCGACGGGAAATCCCATCACGGACACGGCACGGACGAACGATGACAGCGGATCGAGCGCCACCGCACGCGCGGCGGCCGCCTTGCTCGCCTCCAGGTTGCCGAGCATCCCGTTCAGGAACGCGGTGTAAGCGTGCGCGAGAGGCTCGTTAGGGTCGATCGCCAGCGCGCGCTCGAAGTGGGGGCCCGCCAGGTGCCAGTCCGAGCGGATGTACAGCTTGAGCTGACCCCAGAGGACGTGCAGCAGCGCCAGGTCGGGACGCAGTCGCTCGGCGGCCTGCAAGGCCGCCATCGCCTCCTGGTTGGCTTCAATCGTCGGGATGTATTGATAGACGCCGAGCCCGATGTACGCCTCGGCCAGCCCGAGATGGGCGCGGGCGTAATTTGCATCGCGAGCCAGCGCCTGACGGAAGTACTCGATCGCCCGGCGAAGCGATGCCGGCGACCGCAGGTAGGCCGCCTCTCGCCCACGCAGGTAGAGCTGGTATGCCTCGAGGTCGTCGGTCGGAGGCGCGACGAGCGGGGCAGCGGCCGTCTGCTCCAACCCGAGTGTCACCTTCAGCTGGTCCACGATGCCGCGGACGATCTCGTCCTGGATGGCGAAGATGTCGTCGAGGTTGCGGTCGTACCGCTCGCTCCACAGCTGCGTTCCCTCGCTCGCGTTCATGAGCTGCACGGTGACTCGCACGCGGTTCCCGGCGCGCCGGACGCTCCCTTGCAGCACCGTCCGGACACCTAACGTGGAACCGACGGACGACAGGTCGGCGTGCTTGCCCTTGAATGCGAAGCTCGACGTGCGCGCCGCGACCCTGAGTCCCTTCAGCGGAGTGAGGGCGACGATCAGGTCGTCGGTGATGCCGTCACTGAAGTACTCGTTCTCCGGATCGCCGCTCATGTTCGTGAACGGGAGGACGGCGATGCCCGGGATGGCTTTCGCGGCCGGCGGCGTAGCGGCGACGCCGACGACGGCGTTAGGTGTCGGTGCGCCCTCGAGGGCGCGCACGATCGCGGATGCGCTCTCGGGACGCTCGGCCGGATCCTTGCCGAGGCATTGCATCACAATCGTCGACAGCGACGTGGCGACGTCGGTCGTGTGCGTGGTGAGCGGTTTCGGCTGCTCGGTGAGGTGCGCCGCCACGAGCGCATGCATGTTCCGCTTTCCGGCAAACGGGTGCTGACCCGCGAGCAGCTCGTAGGCCATCACGCCGAACGCATAGAGGTCGGCGCGGAAGTCGACGTCGGGATCGCCAGCTGCCTGCTCCGGCGCCATGTACGCCGGCGTGCCGATCTGCATCCCCACCTGGGTGAGGACGTCGCCCGGCAGCGTGGTGGCCGCGGTCAACGCACGCGCCACGCCGAAGTCCGCCACCATCGCCACGCCCTCGGCCAGCAGGACGTTCTCGGGCTTGATGTCGCGATGCACGATGCCCTGCCGGTGCGCGTACGCGAGCGCGCGCGCGATGTCGCGGAGGATGCTCTGCGCCTCCATGGGTGCGAGCGGTCCCGAAGCAAGTCGCTCGCGCAGCGACGCGCCCTCGACGAACGGCATCGTGTAGTAGGGAATCCCGCCTACGTCGCCGGCGGAGAGGAGCGGGACGATGTGCGGGTGCTGCAGCCGGGCGGCGAGCCGGATTTCGCGCTCGAATCGTTCGGCCGACACGCTGGCGACGAGGTCGGGTGAAAGCACCTTCACGACGACGCGGCGGCCGAGTCGGGTGTCGGTGGCGACGAACACGCGCGACATGCCTCCGCCGCCGAGCTCGCGCTCGACCGTGTAGGCCGAGCCTAACGCTGACTGAAGCCGGGCGTAAAGGTCGGTCGACATGGCGACTCAGTAGCCCACGGCGTGCAGCATTGCCGCACCCTCGGGGTCGGCCAAGAACGGCGCCCACGCCGGCGACTTCGCGAATTGCCAGTACGGTTCGTGCTCCGCCATGCCGCGGGCGACGAGCGCGCGCGCCTGGTCCATCGATCCCAGTGCGGCGCTCACCGCTCCCACCAGCGACGACTCCACGTATCCGGTGGTCGCGCGCGTGCGCAGCTCGTCGAGAATTGCCTGCGCTGCGCTCACCTCTCCGCGCCGGGCGTGGATCGCCGCCATCTCGGCAAGAATCCGCGGGTTTCGCCCCGACATGGGCAGTGTCTCCAGGGCGACAGCCATCGCTTCGTCATCCCGCCCGAGATCGGAGAGCGTCCAGGCGAGGGCCCAGCGTCCCGTGAACGCATGACCGTCGAGCGCGACAGCCCGACGCGCTTCGCGCTCGGCCTCGTCGCGAAGGCCGACGCACGAGAGTGAAATCGACTCGAGCGCTGCCGCCCACGCGCTGAGTGGATCCGCTCGCCTCGCCGTTCGCAGCTGCTGGAGCGACTGCGCGAATCGCTGTGGTGACGAGTCACGTCGCAGCGCCACCACGAGCGCCCGCTCGCACAACGCCTGTACGTGCAGGGGCTCGCGCGCGAGCACGCGATCGGAGAGCGTGACGGCCGCCTCGATGTCGTTGTCGTACGCTGCGCGGATGTTCGCGAGCGTCGTCAGGGCCTGGATGTTCTCCGGGTCGAGTGTGAGCGCACGGTTGACCGCTGCCTGCGCCGGTGGGATCGTCTCGCTGGCCGGCGCCATGCCGTAGATCCACTTGAGGCGATGGGCGTCGCCTAACAAGCAGTGCGCCTCGACCAGGTCGGGGTCGAGGGCAACCGCCTGCTCGAAACATGGAAAGGCGTCGAGGATCGCGCGACCGCGCTGCCACAGCAAAACGCGCCCCTTGAGCAGGAGCTCGTATGCCTCGACGCTGCGTGGACCGGCGCGCACGGCGCCGCGTTCGGAACCGGCGAGCAGCGACAGCTGCAGCTTGCCGGCTATCGCGCTCGCGATCTCATCCTGAAGCGCGAAGACATCCACGAGCTCGCGGTCGTAGCGTTCGGACCAGACATGGTACCCGTCGGACACTTTGATGAGCTGCGCCGTGATCCGAAGTCGCGGGCCGGCCTTGCGCACGCTGCCTTCGAGCACGTGCTGCACGCCGAGCTTCTCCCCGACCACCCGGAGATCCTCGTCCTTGCCCTTGAAGGCAAAGCAGGATGTGCGAGCGGCGACTCGCAGTCCGTCGACCTGCGCGAGGACGTTGATGATCTCCTCGGTGATGCCGTCGGCGAAGTAGCCGTCGTCCGCGTTCGGACTCATGTTCGCGAACGGAAGGACAGCCACTGACGGGTCGGCGCGCCGGGGGACCGGAGAAGTCGTCTCTTGCGATCGCAGGGCCGCCACGACGAGCGCGCCGCTCGCGATCCGCGCGGCCGGATCCTTCTCGAGCAGCCGCTCGATGGTGTGACTCACGCTGGCTGGAACGGCCGGCCTCGCGGCGGTGACGGCTGGCGGGGTGTGGTGGAAGCGCTTGGCGATGACCGCTTGCAGCGTCGGGCCGGTGAAGGGTGGCTCGCCGGTCAGCATCTCGTACAACACGCAGCCTAACGCGAAGAGGTCGCTTCGGCCGTCCAGCTCCTCACCGGCCGCCTGTTCCGGACTCATGTACGCAGGCGTCCCGACCGTCACCCCGACCTGGGTGAAGGTGAACGACTCGCTCGCGGCGACGATCGCTTTGCCGATCCCGAAGTCCGCCACGATCGCGTGGCCCTCGTGCAGCAGAATATTCTCCGGCTTGATGTCGCGATGCACTACATCCTGCCGATGCGCGTAGTCGAGCGCATCGGCCACCTCGGCTGCGAGCCGCACGGCTGTCTCGACCGGGAGCTGGCCTTCCTGACGCAGCCGGTCGCGCAACGTCTGGCCTTCCATCAACGGCATGACGAAGTAGAGGAAGCCGCCAGCCTCCCCGGAATCGTGGAGCGGCAGGACGTGCGGATGGGTCAGCCTGGCGGCGAGTCGAATCTCGCGCAGGAAGCGCTCGCGGCCTAACGATTCAGCGACTTCGTCGCGGAGGACCTTGATGGCGACATCGCGTCCGTGCCGCAGATCGTGCGCGCGGTAGACGGTCGCCATGCCGCCGGCCCCGAGCTCGTGCTCGATGCGGTAGCGGTCGGCCAGCGCAGCGGTGAGCTGCTCGATCCCGCGACTCACGGCGTACTCACCATTGCGGGTCATCGCCCCACAATGACTTGGCGGATCTCGGTGCGCCAGTTGGGAACCACGACCAGCCCGATGCCTGACGTCTCCGATTGAATCATGAGGAAGCGTGTTCCATCGCTCGACACGTCGAAGTCGTCCTCGTAGCGCCCGGTGAAGAGCGGTGTGCGAGAGACCACGGCGGGCGCTGGGGCGAAGGCAAGCGTTGCCGAAATCAGCCGATTTCCCTCCCAGTAGTACAGCTGCTTGCCGTCGTGCCCCCAGACGGCCCGGCGGCCTCCGGCAACCGAGATCTGCACGCGGCCACCCGCCTCGGCGAACGGACGGACGTAGACCTCCATTCGGCCGGACTCATCGGAGTTGTAAGCCACCCAACGGCCGTCCGGGGAGAACCGTCCCATCGCCTCGATGGCCGTTGGAGACACGCTGAGCGCGCGCGCCTGGTGCGTCGAGTCGAGCGAGACGCTCTCCAGATCGAAGTTGACCTTGTTGATCGCGTTGAAGACGACGTTGCGGCCGTCGGATGAGAGATCGGCAAACCACGGATTGAGTCGCGGAACGACCGCGAGCTGCGCCGGACCACTGCCATCCGCCGGTTGCCACCAGAGACCGGCGCGGCCGCTGTGAGTCGAGGCGTAGAGAATGCGCCGGCCGTCTGCGGACCACATCGGATTCCGCGACGTTCCGGTCGTCGTGAGCGGCGTGAGCGTCCCGGCGGCCAGATCGAGCGTCCAGATGTCGCGCTTGGCGCCACTGACGATCGTGAGCGCCGCCTGTCGACCGTTAGGCGCCAGGCGAACGTGGGCGAACTCGCGCGCGGTGTCCACCGCCGGACTCGTTTTCCCGCTCCGATCGACCCACACGAGCCGTCGATTCTCGTTTCCGCGGAGGTAGACGAGCCCTCCATCGCGCGTCATCGACACTTCGTCGTGATCGGACCCGCCACCTCCGCGAAAACCGATACCGTCCTGCACCAGCGTCGGCGTGCCGGTCGCGCGTCTGTTCCGCTGGTCGAACGGCACCGCCATCACCAGCCCATCGGCGTTGACGTAGACGAGCCGGCCCTCGACGACGCCGAGCGGCGCCGCGCCGAGAATCCCGAGCGGGAAGACCTTGCCGTCGTCGAGTGACGTGACGGCGATCTCCGCCGTCTCGAGGCTTCCGTGCCAGATCGTGAACAGGACCGTCTTGCCGTCAGCGAGCACGCGCGGTGACTGATGGCTCAGCTCCTTGCGCGCGGTGTCGACGCGAGTGAACGGCACGAGTGACCCGCCTGCCTCGTTGATGCGAAGGAGACCCTGCAGCCCTTCATCGATGCCGGCGCCGAGGATGATCTCGCCTTTGGGCGACCAATCGAGCCCGCCCCAGTCGGGGACTGTCGCAAGCGTCACTGGTGCACCGCCATCCAGTGGCAGTTTCACGAGGCGACGCCGGCCGAGGACGAAGGCGATCCATTTCCCGTCGGGAGAGAACACGGGCGAACGCCACGCCCCTGCGGTACCGGGGATCTCGAGCGACGTGAGCTGGTCGAGACGTCGGAGGTAGTAGGCGCGCCCATTGCCCGACCGAGCGGCTCCGGAGTACACGACCGACTGGCCGTCCGGCGAGAGTACGCCCGGCCCGACCGGGCCTTCGGTGTCGAGCGTGATCACCGTGCGGACTGGGAACGGATTCGCGTTGGCCGGAGCGCACCTAACGACTACACTCAAGGCTGCGGCGAGCGCGACGACGGCCGCTCCGAGACCGAGCACGAGCGGGTCGCGCAGACGCGGCCGACCGCCGTTGCCATGCGCAGGGAGATAGGACGACGCTGTGGTCGCCGCCGATGGGTTGCCGAGCGCCGACCCGAGCTCCGCCGCGGTCGCGAAGCGGTCGGCCGGGAGCTTGGCGAGCGCCGTGAGCACGGCCTGCTCCACACCGGGCGGCACCGTATCGCGCAGCGTGTGGAGCGGCGTCGGCCGCTCGGTCAGCACCTTCGCAACGATGGCCTGCACGGTCGATCCCATAAATGGCGGGTCGCCCGCGAGCATCTCGTACAGCACCACGCCTAACGCGTAGATATCCGTGCGGGCGTCGATCGTTTTCTCGCCCATTGCCTGCTCGGGCGACATGTATTGCGGCGTGCCGAGCGAGAGCCCGGTCTGCGTCATGCGCTGGCCGCCGGCCTGCTGCAGGGCGAGGGCGATGCCGAAGTCGGCGACCAGCGCGTGGCCACCTTGCAGCAGGATGTTCTCGGGCTTGATGTCGCGGTGGATCACGCCGCGTTCGTGCGCGTACTGCAGCGCGTCGGCGACCTCTCGCGCGATCCGCACGGCATCGGCGACGGACAGCTGCCGTTCACGCTCGAGCCGCCCGCGAAGCGTTTCGCCCTCGACGAACGGCATCACGTAGTAGAGCTGTCCATCGGCGCTGCCGCTATCGAAGAGCGGGAGAATGTGCGGGTGCTGCAGCGACGCCGTGAGCTCGATCTCCTTGAGAAACCGCTCGGGTCCGAGCACTGCGGAGAGCTCCGGGTGGAGCAGCTTGAGCGCGACTTTCCGGCGGTGCCTGACGTCCTCCGCGAGGTAGACCGTGGCCATCCCGCCGCGCCCGAGCTCGCGCTCGATCCGGTACCGATCCGCGAGACTGGCGCTCACGCCAGCGAGCGCTGTCACGGGCGAGGGCTCGCCGGCCTCACGAACGGTGCCGGGTCGGCGCCGAACGCGCGGATCACCGCCGCAAAGCGCGCACTGCCGCGAATCGGATCGTACGCCGGGAGCCCGAAGGGCGCCATGAAGCTGATCGTCTCATGAGCCGCCTCGGCGCGCTCCAGCGCATCGAGCGCCCGGGTCGTGTCACCGGCGCCTAACGCCACGAACGCGATCGTGATGTTCGTGGATGCGTTCCGCCCTCGCTGCGCCTCGACCTCGCGCACGAGGTCGGCCGCGCCCTGGCGGTCACCGGTCGCGGCGAGCACCCAGCCAATCCAGGGCGTCGTGTTCGGCGTGTGCCCCGCCGTGGACGCGAACACCCGCGCCGAGTCTGGATGGCCGGCCGCGAGCAGAGTCGAGGCCATCATCGCGCGTGGCATGGGGCCGGCCGCGTCTAGCTCCACCGCCCGTCGCGCCGTGGCGAGCGCCTGGTCGTGGCGGCCGAAGCTGAGCTGTGTCAAGGCAATTACGCTGAAGGTGACTGCCGAGAGCGGGTCACGCTCCATGAGCGCCCGGGTCGCCGTGACGGCGTCGGCCTCGCGGCCGATGACCGCGAGCGTGGACAGGGCAAGGCGATACGTGACGGCGTAGTTCGGATCGAGCGCGATCGCCCGTTGATACTCGCCCCAGGCGTCGTTCCACCGCGACGTCATCGCCATCACCAGTCCCAACGCGGCGTGTGCTTCGGCGCTCAACGAGTCGAGCCGCAGCGCCCGGTCGATGGCTGCCTGGGCTTCGCGGAACGTCGTGTCCGGCGCAACGTAGTCGAAAATCGACAGAAACCCGTACGCCGTCCCGAGCTGCGCCCAAGCCCGAGCGAACGAGGAGTCACGCGCGATGGCCTGGCGGAAGTATGGGATCGACCTCGCGACGCCCGGTCCGCGCTGGTTGAGGAAGTACAATCCTCGCAGGTAGAGGTCGTACGCTTCGACATCGCGCGTACCCTGAGCGGCGGCGGTGACGGTGCCGCCCGTGAGCGTCATGCGAAGTGCGCCGACGATCTCGCGCGCCAGCTCATCCTGAACGGCGAAGACATCCTTCGCCTCACGTTCGTAGCTCCCCTTCCACAGCAGGAGACCGTCGGCGGCGTTCGTGAGCTGCGCCGAGACTCTGAGCACGGAGCCCGAACGCCGCACTAGCCCCTGGAGCACGGTACCGACGTTGAGCGCCTTGCCAACTTCGCGCGGATCGACGGTCTTGCCGCGATAGGTGAACGCCGAGCTCGTGGCCGCCACTCGAAGTCCATCGACCGTCGTCAAAGCGGTGGTCAGCTCGTCCGCGATCCCTTCCGCGAAGTAGACGTTCGCGGTGTCGTTGCCGACGGACTCGAATGGGAGGACGGCGATGGACTTTGGCGCGGCCGCCGGTGCAGGCGAGGCGCGCTTCCACAACATGAATCCGGCGACCAGAACGACAGCCAGCACCGCGACGATCGCCGCGAGAGGTCGGAGGGAGCGGGACTGCGCGGCGGGCGGCGGCGACGATGCCGCCGCCGGAGCCGCCGGCAATTCGCCGAGTCGCAGGGCGTCGGCGAACTGGGCGACCGGATTGAATCGATCCGCGGGGTTCTTGGCGAGCGCGCGCTGCAGCGCGCTGAGCACGGGGGCCGGAACGGCGGGCCGGAGATTCGTGACCGGCGCCGGCTCGGCCACCATGTGCTGGCGGGCGATCGATTCGACCGTGGGCCCGGTGAACGGCGGTTGGCCGGCCAGCATCTCGTACAGCACGCAGCCTAACGCGTACAGATCGCTGCGGCCGTCGAGATCGTGGTCGCCGGCCGCCTGTTCGGGGCTCATGTACGCCGGGGTGCCGACAGCGATGCCCGTTCCGGTGAGTGAGTCTGTCCCCGCGGCGCGAACGGCCCTCGCGATGCCGAAGTCCGCGACTACGGCGTGTCCGCTCTCGAGGAGGATGTTCTCCGGCTTGATGTCGCGGTGCACGACGCCGCGCGCGTGAGCGTAGCTCAGCGCGTCGGAGACCTCGCGCGCGATGCGGAGCGCGTCGTCTATCGGGAGCTGCCGTTCACGCCTCAGGCGATCCCGAAGCGACTCGCCTTCGACGAACGGCATGACGTAGAACAGGAAGGAAGGTCCCTCTCCGTCCCCTCGCTCCGCTCGGGGCAGGCCGCTCGACTGCGCTCGGGGTTCGGAGTCGGGATGCCGCGCGGGCGCGGCACCCGAATCATAGAGCGGCAGGATGTGCGGGTGCCGCAGGTTGGCGGTCGTTTCGATCTCGCGGAGGAAACGCTGCGCCCCAAGCGACGCTGCCAGCTCCGGCTTCAATACCTTGATCGCCACCTTGCGGCGATGCTTGAGGTCCTCGGCCAGGTAGACCGTCGCCATGCCGCCGGCGCCGAGCTCGCGGTCGATGCGGTAGCGGCCCGACAGCGCGCTCGAAAGCTGGTCGGCTACAGTTGGCACGGGGTCATTGAGGACGGAAAAGGAAGGGAGGGGGCACCGAGTCGGGAGACCGGTCATGCCGTCATTCCAATCCGACCGAATATGCGGGTCGGGCTCGGCGGTGGCTACTCGTCGACTTTTCGATTCAGGACGACGTCACGAGACGAGGTCTTCGCGCTCTCCGATGCCCGCTGGCCCCGCCACGCTCGAAGAGCTCTTCTTTCCTGCCGCCGGATGGGAAGATGATGGCGGCGGCAGCGGTTCACCACGCGATGTGATCACCGCGTCATCCTCCAGCGGAATCCGCAACTTCTTTCCCTGCCACTCGGGGATCGGCGTGTACCTCGGGTACTCATCGCGCCGACAATGAAGAAGAGCGCGAACCGCGAACAGCGCGAAATCCCGGAGAGCGCGAAATCCCGAAAGGCGCGAAATCCCGAAGGGCGGAACACCTAAAGGCGATAACGGCGCGAACGACCACGGCGACCACGGCGGAGGCGACGGGCAACGGAAGCATGTGCGCCGCGATGGAACGGTTGCACAGCACGCAGCGCTCAATGCCACCATGGCGTCATGCCATTCCGCAATCTCAATGTCCTCGATGCGGCCGAGCAGGCGGCCAAGCGGATCAACGCCCTCATTGATCGATCGAAGCGGCCGCCGCTCTTGCATGTCAGACAGTTGCGCGATGCTGCGCAGTCCGTCGTCGCCAACATCGCCGAGGGGTTCGGGCGTGGCACAGGCCGTGACCGCGACCGGCCGCTCGAAATCGCCCGCGGCGAGTCTGAGGAGACCATCCGCCACCTGAACGCGAACTTTCAGGCCAACCGCATCGGCGCGCAGGACTACCGGCCGCTCCACAACCACTACGTCGTGATCGTGAAGATGCTGAATTCGCTCCTCAATCGCTGACCACCGCCGTTGCCGTCCTGGCGGTGGTCGCGCCGGCCGCTCGCCGCCGTTGTCGTCTGTAGCTGTTCCGCCCCTCGGGATTTCGCGCTCTTCGGGATTTCGCGCTCTCCGGGATTTGGCGCCGGCTGATGAGTTTGCCGCCGCGGCCGAGCTCTCGCTCGATGCGGTAACGGTCGGATACCGCAGCGCCTAACGGCGACGCCGCGGCGGTCACGGCGGGAAAACCGCGTCGACGGCGCGGCGGAACGACGGTGGGTCGATGGCGGGGAACCGGTACAACTGCGGCTCCATGCGCGCGAACATGGCGCGCACCTCCGCGCCGCTGATCAGGCCCCGCGCCAGCATTGCGTCCACGTCGGCCAGGTCGCGACCATGCCCTCGCTCGATCTTGGCCAGCGCCTGCGCGACGAAGTCATAGTGGCGAAACGTGACCCGCCCGATACGCGTCACGACGGGGCTCCGTTCCTCCCACCCAGGCGGAACCGGCATGAACTGGTCGGGCGACGCCAGCTCGACGTTCACGTTCAGACGCTCCTTCAGCGAGGGTATCGCTCGCAGCATCGCGTCGGACTCCGGGCGGATGACAAGGTCGATGTCGATCGTGCTCGCGCGCCAGCCCACGAGCACGGCGCACGTTCCGCCTACGAGAAACACGTCGGTGTCAGTCGCGGCCTCACGGGCCAGCGCCGAGAGGAACGCCTCGATTCTCGCCCGGTCGGCTACCTCGCGCACGCCGCGGCCCGCTGGAAGCTGACGAGCCGGCGCACGAGCGCGTTGTAGCGCGCGTGAGCGCCGGCCCCGTATTCGACCGCGAGTCGTTCATAGAGGCGGAGCTCGGCGTCCGCGAACGGTTTCGCGACCGAGAAGCCCAACGCGCGAAGCCGAGGCGCAGCCATCGAGACCAGGAGCGACTCGATGGTCTCCCTGCGGTTCGAAAGATCCGCGAGTCCCACTTCGACCAGTTCCCCGCCCGGGAGGTCCGCGTCGCGCATGTCGAAATTCTACTGCCGTCGCGCGCACACCGTCACCGGCGGCTCGCGATGGCCTCGATCTCCTCAGAATTGACCTGATCGTCGCCCGGATCGGAGCCCGGTACGTTACCGCACGGCAACCTCGGCGAGGTTCGACGCGAAGGCCTTGGCGGCCGCCGCGCGGCCGAGTGCCAATCCGGCTTGCATGTCGAAGCGATAATGGATGCCGGCGTAGAGGCGAGGCAGACTCGCTTCCTCGGCCACTTGTTCGAGCATGCTTCGCTCACTCGGAAACTCGACCGCCAGCACCTCCGTCGAGGAGCCCGAGACGCACGAATGTGCGGAGGGATAGGACGGATACGGTGGGAGGCCGATGGGGAGCGTGATCGCCGGGTCGGCCTGGGGCGGGCGAATGAACCAGTAGTAGTACTTCGCGTCGAAGCAGCCGATGATCGATTAATCCACGACCTCTCTTTACGGACACGCAGCGGGCCAGCGTCCTGCTCGCGATTGGCGACACCGCCCGGGCGCTGAGCGCCATGGAACAATCGGCACGGACGGCGGGCCCCGCGTGGATCTCGCTCATTCCGCTCCTCGATCCCGCCTACGACCCTGTGCGCCAGAGCGCGCGGTTCGCTGTGCTCGTCCGTCAAGCGGGGCTGGACGTGGCATTGGTGACCGCACGGCGCTCCGGACGGCGACGTTAGGTTTCGTCCGCCAATCGGGGATCGTTCGAACCAGCTGCGCGCAGCCGGCGTGGCGCACCACGACGCCAGGCATCAGCCAGAACCTCCCGAAGCGTTTGCTCCGAAACGCGAGCGAGGCGGATCAGCACCGTCGGATAGTTGCGGTAATGATCGGTGGTGAAGAACGCGTCCGGCTCGTTCTTGAGGAGATGGTCACGGTCGTCGAACGACCGCATGTGCACGACGAGCACCGTGTCGTCATCGCGCAGTCGCGCGAAGAACTTGCCTGCCAGCTTGAAGGAGGGCATGCCGTAGCTCGTGCCCTCCTCGATGCCAGGCAGGGCGAGTATGAGCCGCGCGACCGTGCGCGTCGTGACACCCGCCTTGCTCGTTGCTCTCGCCCGTCGTGTCACGGTCCGGTCAGCGTGGCTGAGCCGCGGGCGGAGGGGCTTCCGGCGCCGGGTCGGCATTCCAGATGAGCCGAGCCAACTTCCACTCGCCGTTCACTCGCTGATAGAGCCAGATATACTTGCCGTTGGATGTCTCCGCGGGCCCGCCTGCCTTCGGATGAAGGATCTCGTTCGCTGAGCCGCGGTCGAACGCCCAGTCCCCGGCCACGACGATCTCATCGCTCTTGTAGCGCACTTCGACATTGTACGCTGCGAGGAATTTGCGCAGCGTCTCCCGTAGCGCGTCGGGACCGACCGTGGTGGCGCGGCTGGGCGGCATCCCGATGACGTCCGTCGCGAAGTGACGCGACATGCGATCCACATCGCCCGCGTTCTCGCCGGCTTCGAACTCACGGCGAATGCTGTCCACGGCCGCACGGTCGCGGGCCTCATCTCGCTGCGGTGCGGGCGCGCACGCGGTCGTCAGCACCGCGGCCGTCAGAGCGAAGGGTCGACGCACAGGTTCCCTCCTCATTGCCGAGGCTCGGTCTTCTCGCGCAGCGCACGGCCCTTCAGCGACTCACCTTCGACGTACCGCATGGTAAGGTATGAAACGCCCTCGATCCCGCCAGCCGAGCGCAGCGAGATTCAGCTGACCCCGACGCGCCCCTTTGCGGCCTCCCGAAGCTTCATCGAGTCGAACCCAACGCCGCCCTTGAACACCGTCACCACGTTGTAGACGTCGTGCGGCGTGCGCACCGGGTTGCCGCGGATGACCACGAGGTCCGCCACTTTCCCAGGCGCGATCGAGCCGATCTCCTTCTCCCTCCCCACAATCCGCGCGCCGTTGAGCGTCATGATCCGAACCGCGTCCTCGGCGCTGAACCCCGCTTCGATCAGCAGCTCGTGGTTCCGCAGGTCGCCAAAGCCGGGCAGGTACCCCGTGCCCCACGGATCGCACCCGGCGCCGAGCAGTCCGCCGGCGCGCACGAATGCGCGTTCCCACTCCATCATCTTCTTCAGGAGCCTAACGGGCACGGTGAAGCCGCTCTGTGCGAGGCCGGCGTTGTTCGCCTGGACTTCGGCTCGGGCGGCGGGTGCCAGCATCTCCATGGCCGCCGAGTCGAGATGCGCGCGCTCCGGCACGAACGTCTCGTAGACGCCCAGGGTCGACGCCACGGCGGTGCCGTGGGAGACGATGGCGCGAATGCTCGCCTGCACCTCGGGGGAATTCACGTCGACGTCTGCCTGGGCGCGCATGTTGTCCGGCGGGCAGATGTCCGGCTTCTTGTCACGCACGTAGTCGCTGTTCGTGATGAAGCCGTGCTGAAGCAGGTCGATGCCCAGCGTCGCTGCCTCGGTGAACGTGACCGAGCAGAGGTGTCCGGTGACCTTTAGCCCCCGGGCATGGGCCTCCTGGATGCCCGCGGCCAGCTCGTCGCGCGTCTCGCCACCGAGGAACTTGAACCACGCGGCGCCTTCGCTCGCCCAGTAGGCGATGACGCGCCGCGTCTCATCCGGCGTGCCGACCATTCGCGCGCCGCTCGCCGCGCCGGGCGGGCCGGCGTTGATGTACGGACCGGCGATCAGGAAGCGCGGCCCGGGCACGAGGCCCGCATCCACGGCGCGCTGCAGGTTCAGCTCCTGATAGGCGAACATGCTGCCGGCGGTCATCGCGGTGGTCACGCCCATCGCCAGGTACAAGAGCGGTGCGCTCACGCTCATCGGGGTGCTCAGCTTCACGCCACCGAACCAGGTGTGCTCGTGAAGACCGACCAGTCCGGGGACGACCGTGTGTCCCGTGAGATCCAGCACCTGCGCGCCGGCAGGGATCTTTGCCGTGTTCGCTGACCCGACCGCATCGATGCGATCGTCGCGAATCACGATGGTCTGGTCCTCTCGTGCCGGCGCGCCGGTGCCATCGACGACGCGCACGTGCGTGAGCGCGACGACGGGGGCGTTGACCGAGACGTAGCGCGCCACGTTAGGCGCCAGCGGCCGCGGCTGCGCAAACACCGCCGAGGCCCACAGCGCCGCAGCCACGACTCCCCCCGACAGTACGACCAATCGGTCCGGCACCCCCGTCCTTGTCCGTGTCATCGGCTCACCTTCGTCTCAGTCCTGACAAGAATACGCGAGCCACCCGCCATCGGGGACACGACCGGCGTATCGCCACGTGGTCATCGCCTCGACGCGGTCTTCTCACGCAGCTCACGACCCCAGTTGTGCACGACGATCGTCTGCGACTCTGCGCCCGCGCGCTTGAGCACCAGGAAGCGACCGTCGGGCGCAACGTCCCAGTTGGGATGCGAGGAGTCAGTCAGGTAGTCTCCGGTGAGCACGGTCTTTCGCGCGCCGATCGAGAACGAAGCGCCCGTGGTCACGTCGACGTGAACTACCTCGCCTAACGGGCCACGGTAATACAGCGACTTGCCGTCGCGTCCCCAGATGACTTCCGTGCCTCCTACGTCGCTCACCTGCACGCGCGCGCCGTTCCCCGGGAACGGGCGCACGTAGATCTCGAATCGCCCGCTCTCGTTGGACTGATAGGCGAGCCACTTCCCATCCCGTGACAGGCGAGGGAGGTTCTCGGTGTTCGGGCCGGTTACGAGCGGCGTGACCGTGCGGTCGCCGGTGAGACGCACGGCGAGGATGTCACGCGGGTACTTCGCGCCCGGTGCGGTGCGGTATATGAGCCACTGATTGTCCGGCGACACGAGCGCCTCGTACGGCTCCTGCTCCGGCTGGTACAGGAGCTCGGCAGGCCCGCTGCCATCCGCCGGCTGCCTCCGGATGACAGACCTCGTATCCGAGCCGGAGATGTAGATCAACCAACGTCCGTCGGCGCTCCATTCCGGCCGAATGCTCCTCTGGTCGCTCGTTAGGCGCGTGAACGTGTTGCGCGGGATGTCGTAGACCCAGATGTCACTGCCGTTGCTGCCGAACAGAGCGATCGCTACGCGTTGGCCGTCCGGCGAGTAGCGGGGCGTCGAGTACGTGCCCGGCTCCTTGATCAGGGGGTCGGCCGCCGACGTACCAGCCCGTGCGAGGACAGGCTGAAACTGCGCGCGCCCCTTGAGGTAGGCGAGCGTACCCGACGCCGAGAGCGCGGCTTTCACTCCAGCGGTCGGATCGACGAGGATGCCCTCGTCCATCTGCACGGGCTGCCCGCTCACCTTCCGAGCGGATCGATCGAATCGAACCGCCATCAGCGTGCCTGTCGGCGTCACGTAGACGAGCTGATCGTCGATGAGCCCAAGCGGCATGGCGACGATGTTCTCGAGCTCGACCGCCCTGGCCGATGCGAGGTCGATGACGCCCAACTTCTGAGTGGCCGACGAGTTGCTCCCGCTGGCGAACAGTAGCGCCTTCCCGTCGGGAAGCACGTATGGCCATCGTCGACCGACTCGCGCCTCACTGGAGTCGGCTTCGGTCACGAGCTGCGGTTCGCCCCCCGTGGCGGCGATCTTCCAGAGCCCGCTGAACCCCCCGATGTAGATCGTATCGGTCGGGCTCCACGCGAGCCCATAGGGCACGGTGCCGCCGGTAGTACCGAGCGTCGTGACCTGTCCCCCGTCCACCGCGATCTTCTTCAACAGGTTGGCTTCGGTGAAGGCGAGCGAACGTCCGTCGGGCGAGAACGCCAGGTTGCGACCGGATGTATTGGCATCGCCGATCTCTCGGGCGGCGATCTCGTTCACGCGGCGAATGTACATTCGGAACCCGGACACCCCGAACGACGTGAATGCAATCATGTCGCCCTTCGGCGACACGGCGATCGTGGGTCCGGTGAGCACGTCGTTGATCCGTGCGTTAGGCGGCAGATCGAAGCTCGCCCGGATGACGGGCGCCTCGTCGACCTGGGGCCGTGCGAGACGCTGCCAGCCGAGCCACCCGGCGAGCGTCGCGACGAGCGCCCAGGCAGCGATCTCACGGCCACGACGGCCACGACTCACGCGCGCGCGTGGCGATGGCTCGTACGCCGGCGCCGACACGACGATGCCCCTGCCTTCGAGCGCGTCTGCGAACTCGCGCGCGGTGGCGAAGCGGTCGGCGGCGAGCTTTTCCAGCGCCCGCGCGATCGCCGCGTCGACGTGAGGCGGTACGCTCGGCCGGCTCGCCCGTGCGCTTCCCGCTTTCTCGGTCAGCACTTTGGCGATGATCGCCTGCGACGTGCTCGCGGCGTGGGGCGGATCGCCCACCAGCATCTCGTACAGCATGGCGCCGAGCGAGTAGATGTCGGTCCGGCCGTCGACGACGCGGTCGCCGGTGGCCTGTTCTGGGCTCATGTACTGCGGCGTGCCTAACGACAACCCGGTCTGCGTGATCCGTGCGCCGCCGGCGTTGCTCACGGCCAGCGCGATGCCGAAGTCAGCGATCAGCGGCTGGCCTTCCTGCAGCAGGATGTTCTCCGGCTTGAGATCCCGATGAATGACCTTGCACCGGTGCGCGTAGTCCAGCGCGCCGGCGATGCTCACGGCGATTCGCACGGCTTCGTCGACGGGCAGCTGCTTCTCGCGCTCGAGTCGTGCGCGAAGACTCTCGCCTTCGACGAACGGCATCACGTAGAACAACAGTCCGTCCGCTTCGCCGGAGTCGAACAACGGCAGCAAGTTGGGATGCTGCAGGTTCGCCGTGACCTCGATCTCGGCGAGGAAGCGCTCGGTGCCGAGGACGGCGCCGAGCTCGGGGCTCAGGACCTTGAGCGCGACCCGCCGGTGGTGGCGGACGTCGCGTGCGAGGTAGACGGTCGCCATGCCGCCGCGTCCGACTTCCCGGTCGATCGTATATCGGCCTTCGAGCGCAGCAGCCAAGCGTGTCTGGGTCATCGAGGTGTTCGCGTTGAGCCAGCGCTACTCGGGACCAACCAGCAGATGGTTCACCTGCAACTGCGTCGCACCAAGATAGGACCCACGTCAACCTGCCGCCGCTCAGCCACCTTGTCGCCCCTCTCCTGTGGTCAGCGATCACTGCGGTCAACGTGGGCCACGATCGACCTCCATCACCCACACATCACTCTCGAGCTCTCTGAGCGTGAAGTACATCCGGCCGCGCGCTACGGCGAAGCCGAAGCGATTCGACCGCCGCCGCGGGTCTCCGAGCGATGCCAGCCGTCGCGGCTCACCGCCGCGAGGGTCGATGGCCCAGACCTCGGCGTCGCCAACCGGGGTCGCCACCTTCGCGTAGATCGTGCGGCCATCATCACTCCACGCGCTGTTGTTGACGCGAAGCCCTCCCGGGCGGGAGCCGTCGAACAGGAGACGGGATGGGCCGCTGTCGGCCGGCATGACGAACAGCGAGCCTCCGAGCATCTGGTCGATATACGCGAATTGATGCCCGTCAGGGGACCAGCGCGGAAACGCGCCGTTCGCTAGGCGCCGAGGAGCGGACCAGCGGCCATCGGCGGCGCGGCGCACGACGTACGCGCCCCCGCTCAAGCGGATTTCCTGGAACGCGATCGCCTGACCATCGGGGGCCCACTCGGGGAGACCTTCCTGAAGAGCGGTCGCAGCGACCACGGCGCGCGGCCCGCCGTCGAGCGGCAACGAGTAGATGTCGCGATCGCGTCGACCAAACGCGTGAAACGCGATCTGGCGGCCGTCTGGCGACACTGCCGGCGCAAACTCGTTGATCGAGTCCGCCGTCAGGCGCTCGGGGTTCCCGGACGGAAGCCGGATGCGGTAGATGTCGCCGTTCCCGGCAAGGTCTGAATCGTAGTAGAGCCACGCGCCGTCGCGTGAAACGCTGATGCCGTCGATTCGTTGTTGACCCGAGGTGATCTGGTCGGCCCTCGCTGTGCTGCTGCCCTCGAGCGGGAGCGACCAGACGTTGCTCGACTCCGTGAGAAGCGCGTACGCGAGGCGGCGCCCATCGGCCGAAAAGGAGAAGGACTGCGCACCCAGTCCGGTCGTGAGGCGCGCGGGTGACCCTCGCACTGCGCCGTCATCGGTGACGCGTTGCGCGTAGAGGTCGGTCAGGCCGTTCTTGTTGGACAGGTAGTAGAGCCACTCACCGTCGACCGACCACGTGGGCACCATGTTGCTGCTCGTGCTGTCGGTGACCGGCTTGATGGCGCCGTCGCGGACACGGATGACGACGATAGCGGACGGCGCGAGATTGTTGAAGATGATGCCCGGCGTCAGGTACCACGGATTGCCTGACGTACACGCGACGAGGTCTCGCGTGCTCCACGCACACTCGGCGGCGCCGCTCACCGACGCGAGCGGACGGACGGCGCCATCGGCGTCGCGCAGGAGAACCGTGTCGCCGATCGTGAAGGCGATCCGCCGCTCGTCGGGTGACCACACGGCCGACATTACCGCGCCGCGATCCGGTACTTCCTGGCGGCCGCTCCCGCCTCCGGCGGGAGCGGAGAACACGCGCCCGTTCGACAGGTAGAGCAGGCGCGATCCATCGCGGGACCAGCGCGGGTGCGTTTCGACGGCGGTGGTGTCGTCGGTGACGGCCGTCGCCCGTCCGCCGGCCACCGGGCGCACATACAGTCGCATGCGGCTCGCGGTTCCTGCGACGTAGGCGACCTGTTTTCCGTCCGGCGAGATTTGCGGCATCACCTCGAGCCCGGGCTCCCAGCTCACCTGCGTCGCGCGTCCGAACCCGCGAATCGGCGAGTCGGTCGAAGCCGCTCGCGACCGGCCCGCGACGTAGCTCACCGCCGCCGTTCCGATCAGCAAGATACCTAACGCGACAGCCGTGAGCGGTTGGATGGGCCGGCGCGCGGGCGCAGCGGCGCGGGAATCTGGAGCACCGCGTGCGTCGAGGTGCGAGCTGTCGGCGAGCGCCGCGGTGAATTCGCGTGCCGTGGAGTGTCGGTCGGCCGGCAGCTTGGCGAGCGCGGTGAGGACGGCCTGCTCGACGTGAGGGGGGACCGTGCTTCGCGTCTGCGAGATCGGAGCGGGCGGCGTGGTGAGGACGCGGGCGACGATCGCCTGCGCGTTCGCGCCCGTGAACGGTGCCTCGCCGGTCAGCATCTCGTAGAGCACGGCGCCCAGGGCGTAGATGTCCGCGCGGGTGTCGATGGCCTTCTCGCCCATCGCCTGCTCGGGGGCCATGTACTGCGGGGTGCCCAACGACAAACCGGTCTGGGTCATCCGCTGGCCACCGGCGTGCTGGACCGCGAGCGCGATCCCGAAGTCCGCCACGAGCGCGTGGCCGCCCTGGAGCAGGATGTTCTCCGGCTTGATATCGCGGTGGACGACGCCTCGCTCGTGAGCGTACGAGAGGGCGTCGGCTACCTCGCGCGCAATGCGGAGCGCGTCGGCGATGGGAAGCTGTCGCTCGCGCTCGAGGCGCGAACGCAGTGTCTCACCATCGACGAACGGCATCACGTAGTACAGCTGCCCGCTGGCGTTGCCGCTGTCGAACAGCGGCAGGATGTGCGGGTGCTGGAGGCTGGCGGTGAGCTCGATCTCCTTGAGGAACCGCTCGGGACCGAGCACCGCCGAGAGCTCGGGGTGAAGCACCTTGAGCGCGACCTTCCGGTGATGCCTAACGTCTTCGGCGAGGTAGACCGTGGCCATGCCGCCAGCACCGAGCTCGCGGTCGATCCGATAGCGCTCCGACAAGGAAGTCTCGAGTGATTCGCGGACGCTGGTCACGTCAGGATGTGAAAGTGATGGTGAGCACCCGATCGGTCATCGCGATCTGCCGGCAGTCGAGCGTCGGAGCAGCCAGATGTTCGCCTGCGATTGGGAGGCGCCGTAGTAGAGCGTTCGGCCGTCCGGCGACACCGCGAGGGCGCTGAGGACGTCGGGTGGGTAAGGCAGGGTGCCGTGGACCGGGCGGCGCTCCAACGTCTCGACGTCCTGCATCACCAGCCTCCCGCGATCCGTGAAATAGACCACGTGCCGGTTGTCCGGCATCCATGCGACGTCATACGTACGAGAGGCGTTGGTTAGTCGGCGTGCGCGACCCGTGGTGAAGTCGTACACGCCGAGGCCAATCCCTTCGCCTGCAGTCGTGACGATGTACCCCGAGAGCCAGCGTCCATCGCGCGACCAGTACGTGGGCGTGAGCGTGCCGCCCTCCACCTCGAGCCCGGTGACGCGCTTGGCCGTCTTCGCGGTCAAGGGCCACGGCGGCGTACCCACAACCGCGCCGCTCGGAATCTGCCCCACGACCAATCGTTTACCGTCCGGCGCAAACATGCTGAACGTCACGTTGGCGAGGTCCGTGAGACGGGTGCGTTCGCTGCCGTCGAGCTTCATGGACCAGACTTCGTACTTTCCGCTCTGGTTCGAGAAGAATGTCAGCGCCGTGCCGTCAGGCGTGAATCGCGGCGTAAAATCCCGTGCGATGTCATCGGTGAGCCGCGTCAGGCCGGTGCCGTCCGGCCGCATCACGAACACGTCCTGCTGGCGGTCGGGAATGTTCCCCAGCGCGAGCCACCTCCCATCGCGCGACACGTCGCTCGGCACGAGGATGCCGGTCCGATGTTGGAGCAGCCTAACGCCGGTAATGCGGGCCGCGGTGGGATCGAACGCGATGGCCGCTGGGTTTACCGACTCGAGCTTCGACCGGAAGATCAGCGACGTTCCGTCGCTCGACAGGTGCGGCAGGTCCATGTCGACGTCCACGCCCGCGGCGACTAGAGTGGGCGCGCCGATGGCTCGGCCCGAGGCCTGGTCGACCGGGATGCGCCACAGGCCCATCGTGCCCCCGCGGTCGCTCGCGAAATAGACGGACCGCCCGTCTGGCGCCCAGACGGGCGCAAAGTCGACGGCGACGTCGTTCGTGACGTTCGCGCGCTCGCCGGTGCTCACCTCGATCGTTTCCAGGTCGCGCTGCCC
>JBKOYV010000285.1:0-16381 GCA_046725585.1 Gemmatimonadota bacterium
CGTGGCCTCGGCCGTGCCACCTTACACGGTGGGCGATTACTTCGCTCCGGATCTCGCCCACGTCGCGCTGCGCGGGGGAACGCGACTGGGCTCCGGAGAGCTCCGCGGGAATGTGTTCGTCCGTCGAAACGACCGCGAGCAGTTCAACGTCAACGTGTTCGCGCCGAGCGTCCTGGCATCCGTCCTGAATCGATCGTTAAGTTCGCGCGGGCGTCCTCGCGGAGCCAGCTTTCCGGAAGCGAGCCCGCCTGGTAGACGCGGTCGGCCGCGGCGAGCACCGATAGCGCGAGGTCGCTCTCGTCACGCTTTCGCCCCACCGTGGCGAAGAGCATTCGCGTTCGCGCCGGCGTGTCCACACGATACCCATCCTCGTCCGACGCGCGCGCAAGGAGGTATCCATCGATCCCCTTCGCGACTCCGGACGCGGTGACCCGACCGGCGCAATACCCGAAGGCGCCGGCCTCGGCCCCGGTCTCGACCGACGGTGTCGGGCCGCCGCGGGCAGTCGAGAGGATCAGCGCGCCAGCGAGGCTGTTTTTGCCGAACACCGCCGCAGGCCCACGCACGAGCTCCGCGTGCTCGACCGCTTCCATGGGTACGAGGTCGAAGTCCAGCTCCTGAGCATCGGGCTCGTTGATGCGCACGCCGTCGAGGAAAACGCTCACGCCCTGCGGGCTCCCGACAACCGGCGAGAGGCTGTAGCCGCGCACGTCCAGCGTCGGCTGGACGCGCGTGCCTTGATCGTCGAACGTGCTGACTCCGGGCAACCTCGCCACCACTTCGGCCGCGCTGGCCGGTCCGGGCGGCGCTCGACGGATATCGACGACATCGACTCGAGCAGGCACGTTCTCATCCACCGTAGACGAGAGCCGTGTGCCGGTCACGCGAACCGGCGCTAAGCGGGAGATTCGCGTCGTGTCGCCGCGGGCGCGGGCAGTGTCGGCGCGCAGCGTGTCAGGCCGCTGCGCGCCGAGCTGTGTCGACGCCACGAGCGTGACGAGGGAGAGGGCTGCTGCGCGATGCACCGCTTCCCTCGCAGCAATTCTAGAGCCGGTCGGCGACCACCCAGAAGTTGAACGTGTCGCGACCCGATTGGATCACGATGAACGGTAAGCCATCCCGGACGATCCCCTTCGCAATGTCCGACCCCGAAGGTGTCGGGAAGCGCGGCGGGTGTGTGTGCAGCGTCGGCAGCGCGCCGCAGTCGAACTGGACACCGAGTTCGCTGTTGTCGCGCTGGTTCTCCGCTTCGACCACCTCGTCGACGACGGGCATCACGTGGCCGGTGGCGTCGGTCGCTTTGTGCCACTTCGTGATACAGTAACCGTGTTCGACCTCGGCGGTGTACCGGCTGGCGAGATACGCGCGCGCGGCGGGCGTGACATCGCCGTCGTCGAACGCATAAAGACCGCCCGACATCGCCGCGACAAGCGCGACGGCGCGCCACGTCATTGCGTGTCCTCGCCAACGACGCGCGCGATCGCGTCCAGCACCGCCTTGTACATGGCGTACTGCGGGTTATCCCGCGGTTGCCTGGGCGCCAAGTCCTTCCACAGCACGCGTCCGGCGTTGTCGAGCCTCCCCTGGCCCGACGAATCGAACAGCATGTGCACCTGAGGTTCCTCGCACAGATCGTTGCGACCGCCCTGACGCCACGAAGCGCGGCCACCTACGGGCACGCGCCGCCAGCGCCGACCACGTGCCGCGGCCCTTGATGATCGACGAGGAAAAGCTGAGACTGGTAACGCGCGCTACACGTACACGCGAGCGAGCATGGCGGCCGCGGAGTCGTCGAGCAGGTCGGCGTTCCGAACCTCCTCGAAGGAGTCGAGCAGATCCTCGATCCGGAGCCGCCGCTTCCGGGCTCCGCTGAAGTCGTGCACGATCCGGCCGCGGTGCATCATCACCGCGCGGTCGCCGAGCCTAACGACCTGCTGCATGGAGTGGCTGACCATGAGCACGGTCAGTCGATCGCGCTCGATCATCTCCTGCGTCAGGTGCAGCACCTGCTCGGCGCTGCGCGGGTCGAGCGCCGCCATGTGCTCGTCGAGCAGCAGCACCTCCGGACGCACGAGCGTGGCCATGAGCAGCGTCAAGGCCTGTCGCTGACCGCCCGACAGCTGCCCCATCGGCGTGTCGAGCCGGTCTTCGAGCCCCATGCGAAGCCCGGCGACGCGGTCGGCCAGCTGCCGACGCCGGGCGGCGCTCAGCGCCGTCCGAAGGTTGGGTCGCGACGCGGTCCGCTGTTCGGCAAGCGCGAGGTTCTCCGCAACGGTGAGTCTCGGCGCTGTGCCGGCGTACGGAGCCTGCGATACCCTCCCGATCGCTCGGGCGCGCTCGTACGCCGGGCGACGCGTGACGTCCACTCCGCCCACGTGAATCGATCCGCTATCGGGAACGAAATCACCGGCCACGGCGGCCAACAGCGTCGACTTGCCCGAACCGTTCGGTCCGAACACTACCACGAAGGCCCCGACGTCGAGCGTCAGATCGACGCCTTGCAGCGCTGTCACCTCGTTAGGTCCGCCACGGCCGAACGTGTGACGCAACCCGCGCAGCTCGATCGCGGACGTCTCCATCGGGATTCGTCAGCTACCGGCCTGACGCGGCCGGGCGAGCGTACGGCGCACACGCGTCTGCAGGACCAGGACGATCACCACGAACACGGCTGTTGCCAGCTTGAGTGCATTCGGGTCGAGGCCCGAACGCAGTGCGGCGGCCACGAGGAGTCGAAACAGCACCGTGCCCGCGACGGCGCCGGCCAACTGGGCTCCGATGCGCCCCTGTCCAAACAGCGCCCCGCCGAGTACGAGGCAGCCGATGGCGGTGACGAACGTACCTAACGCCATCTGCACGTTCGCGAAGCCCTGGTATTGCGCGAACAGCGCCCCGGCAAGGCCAACAAGGCCATTGGCGAGCGTGACCCCCAGCACCGTCATGCGGGCGATGTCGACGGCCTGAGCCTGCGCCATGAGCGCGTTATCACCCGCTGCGCGCACCGCGAGGCCGAGGTGTGTGCGGAAGAACCAGCCGAGGCCTAACGCGGCCAACGGCACGATCAGCAGCAGGAGTGCGAGCGACGCCCAGCTGGCTGCGGCGACGGTCGTGCCGAACATGGTGACGTCGCCGCCGCCGGCCCACCGCCACACACGCTCCGCTTCGGAAAACACCGTCTGGCGTGTGACAGTCGACAGCTCGCCGCCGCCCATGACATAGAGCATCGCCGAATAGAGCGCAGTGCTGGTGAGAATGCCCGCAAGCAAGGCGTCGATCCGAAGCCGTGTCTGCAGGAGGCCGGTCGCCATTCCGGCGAGCACACCGGCCACAGCGCCGGCGAGCGTGGCGACTGCGGGTGATGCACCGTGGACCAGCGCCGTCGCCGCGACCGCCGCGCCGATGCCGAACGCGCCCTCGACGGTGAGATCGATCAGGCGAAGCACGCGGAAGCTGACGAACACGCCGAGCGTCGCCAACGAGAGCAGGAGCCCCATGGCGAGCGCGCCGACCAGGAGATTCATCGTGCGCGCGCGGCGATGGCGTCGAGGCGCCCTACCCAGATCAGACCACGCGCGAATCGGCTCTCGCGGGCGCTCGCGCCGGTCCGAGTGTCGGACAGCAGGTGGAGGACGGCCCGCAACGTCTCGTTCTCGAACAAGCCCCCGACAACCCGTTGCATGGTCACGGTGCGGCGTGGCACCGGCTGATACGAGAACGCTGCGGCGTGCAAGTGCCCGAGCAGTCGGCCGAGGGAGTCGAGCGGCCGAACGTGCGGGAGCAGCGGTGGCTCGAGCGTTCGACCTATTATGCCGGCGACCAGCGCGGTCGCGCCCTCGTGTGCCGGCTCTGCGGTGAACGTCAACCAGCCGCGAAGTGACGTGACGTCGAAGCCGGCCGCGCCTCCGTCCGCCGCTGGCGAAACCCGGCGCGACGCGCCGACGAGCCCCGCCGTCTCGGCGATCATGACGACGCCGACAGCGTCCGCACGGACAGCGTCGAGGCACACGCTGGCCAATTCCGAGAGGGGGACCGGGTCGGTGCGGTGCGTCGCGGAGAAACGAATCAGGTGAGAAGAGCTGCCCTCACACAGGACGCCGGACGCGAGCAGCGCCTGCGGGGCGTGGTCGCGCAGCGTCGTTAGGTAGTCCGGGACACGTCCGCTGTCCGTCGGCTGAAACGCGACAACACCGCCAGCTGCCAGGAGCTCGCCCATCCGTGGTCCGCACTCCGCGTAGTTATCGCCGAGCGCGCCGATGCCGAGCCCGAACGCGTGTTCGCCGAACGAGACCACCTGGCAGTCGCCATCCTCGAGCGCTCCGCGGGCGACCTTCTCCGGATCGCCGGCGAGGCGACAAGTCAACGTGGCGCCAGGCTCCTGCGCGAACGTCTCGTACCTGCCAAGAGACGCCGATGTCGCCGAAGCACGCCAGTCGCGCGTTGCTCGAAGGCGAGCTTCGAAGGCGTCGGAGATGAACAGGCGGCCGTCGGCTGTGCCGTCTGGCAAGTGCACCACGCGGTCCTCGAGCCCGGCGCTGCCGAGCGCATCGGCGACAACGGGTGGGGGAGCTGCGACGAGAAGCTCGCCGCGGAGTGTGGCGAACTCCCGCGCGCTCGTGATCACGACGCGTGCGCCCGCCGAGCTGACGTAGGTGACGTGCGAGAGATCCACGACAACAGCGCGCACGCCGGCGCGCAGCAGCTCATCGAGCGCGCCGGCGAGATGCCCCGCCCACTCGGCGTCCAGACGGCCTTCGATGTGCACGACGGCACCCGGTCCGTCGTACGTCGTCGTGACCTTCACACGGTCATACAGCGGTCATGGTCGGCGCGCGCTGTCCGCGATGGACGTCTTCGTCGTCACCACGCGGTAGAACGGGATCTTGCCCGGACTCTCGCCCTTCAACACACGCCCGATCATCCGTCCGGCCACGACGCCACCCTCCTGGAAATCGGGGTAGATCGCCGCCGTCGCGCCGCGGAGCATCTCGAACGGCGAGGGCGAGAATACCGGAACCTTGTTCTGGCGAGCGACCTGGATGATGCTCCCGAACGCCGCGTGTGCCGAATTGCCGAAGATCT
Organism: Gemmatimonadota bacterium; assembly: GCA_046725585.1. Lineage (GTDB taxonomy): Bacteria > Gemmatimonadota > Gemmatimonadetes > Gemmatimonadales > Gemmatimonadaceae > JAJKIV01. Next base: position 5,077 of record JBKOYV010000285.1, read on the forward strand.
CGATCGCGTCGACCTTGCGACCGATGAGCGCCGAGGTCGCGCTGCCGCCCTCATTCACGCTGCTCACCGGCACCGCGACGACGTCCAGTTTGGCGCGCCGCCCGGCCTCCACCATCTTGTCCTTCATCTCGACGGCGTAAGGCTCATCCGGGCTGAAGAGGATACCGACACGCCGCGCCTTCGGCACTGTCCGCCTGATCAGATCGATACGCTTTTCCTGTTCGGGATCCCCGAAGCCCGGGGAGTACACTCCGGTGACGTTAGGCAGATGGCTCGAATCGGATGTACCGGCGCCCGCGGCGAACGGATCGGCCAGCACGTGAAACACGATCGGCGTGCCATTCTTCACGCGCTGGAGCGCCGCCTTGAGCGTGGCGTCCTGCAATGCGACGATCACCTTCGCCCGTCGGTCGAGCGCCTGGTCGATGAGACTGGGCAGCGTAGCGAGATCGCCCTGTGCGCTCGCGGACCTGAACTCGAAGTCGCGTCCTTTCTTGAAACCCTCCTCTTGCAGACCGACGTAGATCGCGTCCTCGCTCCACTCGCTGCCGATCCAGTCGGCGGCGCTGACGAGCGCGATGAGGGCGGGGGCATCGCCGGCGACGCTACCTCCGGCGCTGTCGCGTTGCGCGGCCGTCGCGCCGGTTGCGTTCGAGCTGTCACGCTTCGTCGAACCGGGTTCCTTGCTGCACGCCGTGGCGACGGCGATGCAGACGGCGACCGTTCGCAAACCTCCAACCAAAACGAGCCGGGCTCTACGCGCGGGGCATGCGCTCACACGTCACCTCCGGAAGCCATGCACGCGCGGCGACCGGGCGACGCAATGGGAATGATCCGACGTCCGGCGACCGCAACGGGTCGAGGTTAGTGCGGCCCACAAACGGGCGCAAGCGGAGCGAACGGCGTCACTCCCTCGTGTGGCGCGAGGGAGTGACGATCCTCCCGTTCTCAATCGATTACTTCGGTGGGGAGCTCGCTTGCTCGACCGTCACGTCCCATCGGAGAGCGGTCCGAGCGTTGGTCACGACGTCGTAGCTGAGACCGACGACCTGCACCGACTTCCCGGTGTAGTCGGTCACCGCCGGTACCGGCGAATTCCGGCGTGGTCGCCCCGGCGTGCCAGGTCTGCGTTCCAGTTGACGAGAGGGTGGGCCCGCGTGGCTCGCGCAACTTGGCAGCGCGTGGCATCCTCGATGTAGGCCCAGGTAGTTCACCAAGCGCCACACCACCTCGCCGTTCTCCTCGACCGCGGAGGAGATGAGTCGCGATGGGGTCAACGAACCAGCGATCGTGCGAGATCACCCGGGCCAGCGAGGTGATAACGGAGGAGTCGTGGCGGAAGAGATCGAGTCGCTCATTCGGCGCGCCGATCAGGCCGACCGCGAGGCAACCGACGAGCTGTTCGCCATCCTGTACAACGAGCTGCACCGGCTCGCTGAGCACAACCTCCGACGCGCGGGCGCCTCGCTCACGCTCGGCACGACGACGCTCCTCCACGAGGCGTACCTCAACATCGCCGGACGCGAGAACATCGCCTTCGCTGAGCGGTCCCGCTTCCTGGCCTACGCCTCCAGAGCGATGCGCGGGCTCGTTATCGACTATGCGCGCAGCCGCCGCGCCCAGAAGCGCGGCCGCCAGTTCGAAATCACCCTCGGCGATGACGACGAGTCATCGGCGGGCCAGGCGACCGAGAAGGCAGCGGAGCTGGAGCAACTCGGTGACGCGCTCGATGAGCTGGCCGACCTCGAGCCCGCGCTCGCAGAGCTCGTGGACTTGCACTTCTTCTGCGGCTTCTCGTTCGGCGAGATCGCGGCGCTCCGCCAGGTCTCGGAACGCACCGTGCAACGCGATTGGCGGAAGGCGCGTATGCTCCTCCACCACGCGCTGCTCGCCGACGGCGAGACCGCGCCAGGCGAGGGGGCGTAGAGGCTCGGCGGCCCTCGCTACCGCCGCCGCACCGCGGGCGCAGTGAATACGCGCTCGTCCAGCCCGAGGCGGCGCACGACTGCCGCGAAGCGCGCGCTCTCCCGCACCGGGTCGAACATCGGGTCAGCGAACGTGAGATATGGTCTCTCGCCGGCCCGCGCGGCGGTCTCCAGCGCGGAGAGGGCGCGCGCCGTGTCGCCGAGCCCCAGGTAGGCGTAGGCAAGCCCCGTTGCCACCGACCACTCGCCGCGCGCGCGCGCCTCCAGCTCGCGTACCGTGGCCGCCGCCCCGGCGCGGTCTCCAGTAGCGGCGAGAACGTACGCGGCCACGCCCACGCCATTGAAGGGCGGCAAGACCGCGACGCGAGCCATGGCGCGCGCCTCCTCCGGGTGGCCGTCGTGCAGCATGGCGAGCGGCACGAAGCCGCGCGCCCCGGACGACGACGAGTCGAGGTCGTACGCGCGCCGGCTTTCCGCCAGCGACTCGTCGTAGCGCCCCAGCAGCGAGAGGCAGTACGCCAATAGCGCCGACGCTGGCACCGAGAGCGGGTCGGCGATGCGGGCCCGCCGCATGTGCTCCTCGGCGTCGGCCACCCGACCGACGCGGATCAAGTAGGATCCATAGAAGTACTGGCCCGGGGCGAAGTCGGGGTCGACGGCGACGGCGCGCTGGAACGCCTCATCCGCCTCCCGCCACCGCAAGGCGAGCATGTGCACCAGCCCGAGCGCGGTGTACGCCTCCGCCAGCGTGGGGTCGAGCGCGAGCGCATGCCGCGCGGCCTCGGTCGCGCGCCACTCGACGGCGCGCGGCGGCGTGGCGGCGTAGTTAGGCAACAGCTCGAGCGCGAAGGCGAGCCCCGCGTAGGCGCGCGCGAAGGTGCTGTCCGCCGCGATCGCGCGCTCGAAGTACTCCACTGCCTTCGAGACGCCGCCGCCGCGGCGTTCTAGCAGGTAGTTGCCACGCAGATAAAGGTCGTACGCTTCGCGGTTGGTGGTCCCCGGTGAGGAAAAAGTCCGGCCGGGCTGCGGTCCCGCGGTATCCGCTAGCCTTGCGCGGAGCGCGCCGACGATGGATCGGGCGATCTCGTCCTGCACCCGGAAGACGTCCTTCACCTCCCGCTCGTACACGTCGCTCCAGAGTGTCATGCCGTCGCCGACGCTGGTGAGCTGCACGGCGAGGCGCATCCGATCCCCCGCCCTGCGGACGCGTCCCTCCAGCACAGTGCTCACCCCAAGCCGGCGGCCGAGCTCGCGCACGTCGACGCTGTGACTGGCGCGGAACGCCGTAGCTGATGTGCGAGAGGCAACGCGCAGCCCACCGACCTTGCTCAGCGCGGCAGCAATCTCGTCGGCGATCCCGTCGCCGAAGTACGCATTCGCCGTGTCTCCACCGACTGCTTCGAACGGGAGAACGGCAAGCGTAAGAGGCGCCGACGGTGCTGGCCCAGTCGACCGACGACTCGGGAGCGTCGTGGCGATGTAGGCGACGAGTCCGAGTACGAGGAGGCCGCCAGCGGCCAAAGCGACCCTTCGCCCCCAGTTGGTGGCCGCCGTTCGCAGGACAACTCTGCCAGCCGACGGCGTTGTGATGGTGGCGAGAACGTCGAGGATCTCGCGCGCCGACTGCGGGCGCCGCGCAGGATTCTTCTCCAGGCACCGCGTAACGAGCGCGGCGAACATCGGCGGGATCTCGCTCACACGGTGGGAGAGCGGTGCGGGCGTCTCACTGAGATGCGCCGCCAGCATTGACTGCGGCGTTAGGGCCTGCGCGAAGGGGTGTGCTCCGGCAAATAGTTCGTATGCGAGGACTCCCCATGCATAGACGTCAACACGGTGGTCGACGCCCGCGTCGCCCGCCGCCTGCTCCGGCGCCATGTAGGCCGGAGTGCCGATCACCGATCCGACCGCGCTGAGCGTCCGAAGATCGCTCGCGCTCTCCGCCAGGCCGACGACGCTCGCGGCGGCGGCCACGGCCTTCGCGATGCCGAAGTCGGTCACGACTGCGGCGTCGCCGGCGAGCAGCACGTTCTCCGGCTTCACGTCCCGGTGCACGACCCCCTGCTCGTGCGCGAACGCCAGCGCCCGCGCGACGTCGCGGAGCACCGAGACCACGTCGGCGAGCGGCAGCCGGCCCTCTCGCGTTAGGCGCGCGCGCAGCGACTCGCCCCGCACATACGGCATGACGTAGTAGGGCAGCCCGCCGGCCTCCCCGGCCTTGAACACTGGGACGACATTCGGGTGCTGCACCGCCGCGGCCACGCGCATCTCGCGCGCGAACCGCTCGGCTCTCAGGCCGGCGGCGAGCACCGGGAGCAGGACCTTGATCACCACGGTGCGGCCGAGCGCGCGCTCGCGCGCGAGGAAGACGCGACCCATGCCGCCGCCGCCGAGCTCGCGCTCGATCGTGTAGGCGTCACCGAGGGCCGCTTGCAGGTACGCGCCCAGCTCCGGTTTCGCCAGTGTTGCGTCCGGTGGGCCCGCGTGGAGCGGGCGGTCGAGGAAGCCCTGCCGGTCCGCCTCGCGTTCGCTAGCGAGGAGCGTCGTCAGGTCGGCGGCGAGTTCGGGCGAGCGCGAGCGCAGCTCGCCGAGCCAGGCGGCGCGCTCGCCGTCCGGGAGCTCGAGCGCGTGATCGAGCAGTGGCCCCAGCTGCCGCCAGCGATCGCGGCCGATGACTGCCATCTCAAGTGTCCCTGCGAAGCGCCACTAGCATACGGCCCTTCGCGGCACTTGACCAGCGCGAACCCTCGGGCGACGCAGCAAACGCTGCTTCGCAAGCAACTCGACTTCTCGCTTCTTGTCGGGTCTTGCCGCCGCTTTCCGATCTCTCTTGTGGAGGGACAAAGGGGATCGCGAGCGCGGGGAGCCGGTTGTCGTCCCTGCGGCTTTCCTCGAAGACCTCACATCGGAGGCTTCCGCGTGCGCCAGAGAACATGGCGAGCCGTCGCCCTAACGCAACCATGCCTAACGACCAGGAGGTACGATGAGGGCATTCGCTGAATTGCCGCGCGCAGTCGCGCTCTCGGCCTCGATGGCCATTCTCGTGTCGAGCAGCTGCACGGATCGGATCACCGACCCCACTCCTGTGCGAGGGGGCGGGGCGGTACTCCTCGCCGATGCGGTTGCGCTTGGCGAGGCCACTTCGAGCGTCCGGTGGAGCGCGATCACGCGAGACTTCATCGCGGCGAAGCCGGCGGCCGAAAAGCCGAACCCTGTGGCCGCGGTACGCGTTTTCGCGTACCTCTCACTCGCGCAGTACCGCGCGGTTGTCGCCGTGGACGAGACGCGCGGGCACGCCGCGCACGCGTCGCCGCAGGGCGCGGTGGCTGCCGCGTCCGCCGTCGTGCTGAGCGCGCTGTTCCCGACCGATGCGCCGTTCTTCGAGTCGGAGCTGAGACGGCAGGAGAGCGAAGTTGCCGGATCAAAGAACGCGCATGACGGCTTTGGTGCAGGGGAAATCATCGGCCGAACGGTCGGCGCTGAAGTTGTCGAATTGGCGGCGAGTGACCACTTCGCCGCCGTCTGGACGGGCACCGTGCCGACCGGGCCGGGCTACTGGTCCAGCGACTTCGACCCGCCGCGCCCGCCTCAAGCCCCGCTCCTCGGCCAGGTGCGGCCGTTCTTCATGGCCTCGGGGGATCAGTTCCGCCCGGGTGCTCCGCCGGCATTCGGCAGCCCGGAGTTTCTCGCCGCCCTCGAGGAAGTGCGGCGGCTCTCCGACCACCGGACGCCGGACCAACTCCGGATCGCGGAGTACTGGGCACTGACGACGGGAAGCTTGGTCGCGGGTTTCTGGAACGAGGAAGCAACCAAGCGGATCGCGCACTATCACCTGAACGAACGGCGGGCCGCGCACGCACTTGCCCTGGTGCACATGGCCGCGATGGACGCCACCATCGCGTGCTACGACGCGAAGTACACGTACTGGCTGATCCGCCCTTATCGGGCGGATCCCGCGATCACAACGCCGATCGGGAGGCCGAATCACCCGTCGTACCCCTCGAGCCACGGCTGCTACTCGGGAGCGGCGGCCTACGTTCTCGCCGCGATCTTTCCGTACGACGCCGCCCAGCTCGTCGCGATGGCGGACGAGGCGGGAGAATCACGCCTCTATGCGGGCATTCACTACCGCTTCGACAAGGACGCTAGTCGCAGCATCGCGCGACAGGTGGCAGCGCTCGCCCTGCAACGCGCCATCGAGCACTCGGAGCACGACGATTGATTCCCCAATGCTACCGGTAAAATCACACCGCGCTGGGCGAGGCGTCGCAACCTAACGAGGCATAGGCGCCGTCTTATTCGCTGGGTCGATCGGACCCGTGACTTGTACGGCACGAGGATGAGCGCTCTCGACACAGCCGGTCGTTCTGCGTGCTCGAGCAACGGTGCAGCGGTGGCGCGCGAGATGCAGCACGGGTGATCGCATCCCACAAACGGTGAGGGCGTGCTCGACGTCCACGCTCAGCGCCACCGCGTGCTGTACCCCGAGTTTTTCGCCGGCCTCGAACCGGGTTCCTATCCGCTCTCTCGTGAGCTCTTTACCGAGTTCTGGCGCCAGAACGAAGTGGACCCAGGCTGGCTACGTGTTCACGTCCTCAAGGCGGCGCCGTCTGCGGTGCGGCCCACGTGGCTTTACGTCACGTGTGGACTATCGGACCCGGATCGCACCGCAGCTGCGCTCCCGGAGGAGGGCTTGTCCGGCCTGGGTTGCGAGTTCAGCCTGGAGACTTCGGAAGACGCAGCATGGCCAATTGTCCGGCTCCAGGAAGTCGCAGCCCTTCAACTTCTACTTGGCGCCGGTCGCTTCGGTGACTCCCGGCTGCTCGAGAACGAGGATCTGCTTCCGCTGCACGGCCCAATATCCCGAGACGGCACGTCCGCGCTGCGGTGGCTGCTGATCGCGCCGGCGGGACGCCGGCCCGACACGTTTCAGCTCCCCACCGGTCGCGTCCGGTTCGGCACGGTGCTCGGCATCACGACCGAGGAGGCAGCGCTCGCGCAGCAGTTTGGTGCCGACAACCTCATCGTTCTGCTCGAACGCAACGGTTTCTTCCCGCTCGTTGCCCCGGAACGGAAGTCGGTCGTGATTCGCCGGTCGCCGTCAGCTTCGTGATTTCAACCGCACGCCCGCCATTACCGCACCTCACTACTTACGGGCCCGTCCGCGTCTTCGACGTCCTCGATGTACGACGGGCAGTTCCCCACGCGTCACACCGCCGCTCCGTTCTTCTCGAACGAGAAGAAGTGAGTCGCGATGCGGTCAACAAACCAGCGATCGTGCAAGATCAGCCGGCTGATAACGGAGGAGAACGAGGTCGTGGCGGAAGAGATCGAGTCGCTCATTCGGCGCGCCGATCGGGCCGACCGCGAGGCAACCGACAAGCTGTTCGCAGTCCTGTATAACGAGCTGCATCGGCTCGCTGAGCACAACCTCCGACGCGCCGGCTCCTCGCTCACGCTCGGCACGACGACGCTGCTCCACGAGGCTTACCTCAACATCGCGGGACGCGAGAATATCGCGTTTGCCGAGCGGTCCCGCTTCCTGGCCTACGCCTCCCGAGCGATGCGCGGGCTCGTCATCGACTATGCGCGCAGCCGCCGGGCCAAGAAACGGGGCCGGCAATTCGAGATCACCCTCGCCAATGACGAGCCATCGTCCGCTCAGCCGGGGCAGGACGTGGCGGAGTTGGAGCGACTCGGCGAAGCGCTCGATGAGCTGGCCCAGTTCGAGCCCGCGCTCGCCGAGCTGGTGGACCTGCACTTCTTCTGCGGTTTTTCTTTCGCCGAGATCGCCACGCTCCGCGGCGTTTCGGAGCGGACGGTTCGGCGCGATTGGCGGAAGACGCGGTTACTGCTTCATCAGGCGCTGCTCGATGGCGACGGTCCACGTGCCTAACGAGTCGATCCCAGCCGCGGCCGGCGCACGCTAGCGTGGACGACCGCCCCTGGGTGAGGTCAAGAGTCGATCGTCCAGCCCGTACAGCCGCGCGGCCGCCGCAAAGCGCGCGCTCCGCCGCACCGGGTCGAACATCGGATCCGCGAGCGTCATGATCGGTGCCTCTCCAGCGCGCGCTGAGGCCTCGAGCGCGGTGAGGGCGCGGGCAGTGTCGCCAAGGCCCAGGTACGCGTAACTGAGAGCTCTCGCCACGTGCCACTCGCCGCGCGGGCGTGACTCCAACTCGCGCACGACGGCGGTCGCCGCCGCGCGGTCGCCCGTGGCGCCGAGGACGTACGCCGCGATGCCGTTGAAGGGGAGCCCGAGCCTGGCGCGGGCGAGGGCGCGGGCCTCCTCTGGACGACCGTCAGCCAGCACGATGGCCGCCAGGACAGAGTGCATCACGGCGAGCGACGAGTCGAGCTCGTACGCGCGCCGGCTCTCGGTCAGCGACTCGTCGTACCGCCCAAGGAGGGAGAGGACGTACGCCAACATTTGCGATGCGGTCCCGGAGAGCGGGTCGGCGTTCCGCGCGCGCCGGATGGGCGCCTCCGCCTCGACGATCCGGCCGACGCGAATCAGGTAGAGTCCGTAGATATATCCGCCCGGCGCGAAGCCGGGGTCCGCGGCAACAGCGCGGCGGAACACCCCATCCGCTTCCCGCCAGCGGAAGGCGTACATGTGCGTCATCCCGAGCGCAGTGAATGCCTCGGCTAGCGTCGGGTCGAGCGCGAGCGCCCGCCGCGCGGCCTGGGTCGCCCGCTGCTCGACCACGCGCGGCGGCGTGCCTCCAAAGTTCGGTGTCAGCTCGAGCGCGTAGGCGAGCCCGGCATAGGCGCGCGCGAAGGTGGTGTCCTCAGCAATCGCCCGCTCGAAGTACTCCACGGCCTTCGCCACACCGCTCCCGCGGCGCTCGAGCAGGTAGGTCGCACGGAGATAGAGATCGTACGCCCCCGGGTTAGTGGTTCCCGGCGACGACACCTGTCTGTAGTATGCCGTGGCCACGGCGTTAGGCAACCTCGCGCGAAGCGCGCCGACAACGGCTTGGGCGACCTCGTCCTGCACGCGGAAGACGTCCTTGACCTGCCGCTCGTAGACCTCGCTCCAGAGCGTCATGCCGTCGCCGACGCTGGTGAGCTGCACGGTGAGCCGCATCCGGTCCCCCGCCCGGCGGACGCGTCCCTCGAGCACCGTGCTCACGCCGAGCCGCCGGCCGAGCTCGCGCACGTCCACGGCGTGGCTCGCGCGGAAGGCCGCCGCCGAGGTGCGCGAAGCGACGCGCAGCCCCCCGACCTTGCTCAGGGCGGCGGCGATCTCGTCAGCGATGCCGTCGCCGAAGTAGGCGTCTGCTGTATCCCCAGCGACGTCATCGAACGGGAGGACCGCGAGCGACGGTATCGCCGCCTGGACCGCCGCGGCCGAATGCAGGCGTGCGCTCCGCCTAACGAGGTAGACCGAAAGCCCGAGCGCCAGGAGGACCGCAACCGCCAGCGCCGCTCTCGGAGTTCGGGCGCGTACACGCCATGGTGTCGCAAGCCCGCCCGGCGGCGTCGCGATGGTGGCGAGCGCATCGAGAATCTCACGCGCTGACTGCGGACGCCGCGCCCGGTCCTTCTCGAGGCAGCGCATAACGAGCGCGGCGAGCGGCGGCGCCAGATCGGGGGCAGCGCTGGAGATCGGCGCGGGAGTACCGCTCAGGTGCGCGGCGAGGAGATCCTGTGTCGTCGTCCGGTCGCCGAACGGGTGTACTCCTGCCAGCAGCTCGTACGCCAGCACACCCCACGCATACAGGTCGGCCCGGTGGTCCACGCCCGGATCCCCGGCAGCCTGCTCCGGCGCCATGTACGCCGGTGTACCGATCATCGAGCCGACGGCGCTGAGCGTCCGAAGGTCCCCCGCGCGCTCGGCGCCCTCGTCGCCGGCGGCGGCCACAGCCTTCGCGATACCGAAGTCGGTCACGACCGCGGCATCCCCGGCGAGCAGAACGTTCTCGGGCTTCACGTCGCGGTGGACGACTCCCCGCTCGTGCGCGAACGCGAGCCCGCGCGCGACGTCGCGGAGGATGGACAGCGCATCGGCGAGCCGCATGCGCCCTTCCCGCGTCAGCCGCGTGCGCAGCGACTCGCCCGAGACGTACGGCATGACGTAGTACGGCAACCCGGCCGCCTCCCCCGCCTTGAACAGCGGGACGACGTTCGGGTGCTGCAGCGCCGCGGCGACACGAACTTCGCGGGCGAACCGCTCGGCTCGAAGGCCCGCGGGGAGCACCGGGAGGAGGACTTTGACGACCACGGCGCGCCTGAGCGCCTGTTCGCGCGCGAGGAAGACGCGACTCATCCCACCGGAGCCAAGCTCGCGCTCGATGGTGTAGGCGTCGCCCACGGCCGCCTGCAGATACGCGCCGAGATCCGTTTCACCGCCTGCGGCGTTAGGCACATCCGCGTCGGTCTGGACATCGAGGAATCGGCGCCGGTCGGCAACGGCTTCGCTGGCGAGCACCGCCGCCAGGTCGGCCGCCAGGCCGGGTGACCGCGAGCGCAGCTCGTCGAGCCAGATGGCTCGTTCGTCGTCCGCCAGGTCGAGCGCCTGGTCGAGCAGCGGCGCAAGCTCCCGCCAGCGATGAGGATCGATGACAGCCATACCGGGTGACTCCTCGCAGCACTCTAGCATACGCCCGCCCACATGACTTGAACAGCGAGCCGAACCGGCTCGACTAGCGCGGCTCGCAAGTCACACGCGCTGACGGTTCGTGTCCGGTTCGTCCGCCGGTTCTCGATCACCGAATGAGGGATCGCGTCGCCGCGAGCGCGTCCCTCATAACCGCTCGCCACCTGCGTCTCACCGGAGGCTCCCTCATGCGCAAGAGAACGTGGATGTCAATTGCGGGAGTGGGCCTCATCACCGTGCTGTCCACCGCGTGCGACGCGCCCGGCCCGACGGCCCCGGTGCGTGCAGCACCGCGTGAAATGCTTGCGTCGTCGATATCCGATGCGGAGCTCGTGCGACAGCTCGCCGCGGCGCGTGGGGTCGTGCCCCTTCCAGCCGCACCGTACGTGCGCCCTGCGCTGTCACGACTCGGCCAGGCGCTCGCGTTCGACAAGATCCTGAGCGGCACACGCGACATCTCCTGCATGACGTGTCATCTCCCCGCGTTCGGCACCGGCGACGGGAAGAGCTTGTCCGTCGGGCAAGGGGGAATCGGGCTGGGGCCAGGCCGCTCGCATGCCGGCGGCGTGTTCATCCCGCGCAATGCGCCGCCGCTGTTCAACCTGAGCGCCATGCGGCACCTCTTCTGGGACGGTCGTGTCGAAGTGGATGCACGCGGCGCCTTCCACACGCCTGCCCGCGCGCAGCTCACGCCGGAGATGACGCGTGTGTTCGAGTTTGGCTCCATCTCGGCGCTGCCGCTGTTCCCGGTAAGCAACCGGGACGAAATGCGCGGCTACAC
>JBKOYV010000146.1:0-18951 GCA_046725585.1 Gemmatimonadota bacterium
TCGTGGTACCCGAGCACGATCCTCGCCTCGGCCGCGGTGGTGGCCGGCTGGGGCTGGTTCCTGGTGCAGGGTGTGAACGACCCGCTCGGCGGGATCAACTCGCTGTGGCCGTTGTTCGGCATCGCGAACCAGTTGCTCGCCACGGTGGCGCTGTGCGTCGGGACGACGGTGATCATCAAGTCGGGCAAGCAGCGGTACGCCTGGGTGACGCTGCTCCCACTCGCATGGCTCTGCATCGTGACCATGAGCGCCGCGTTCACGAAGATCTTCTCGTCCGATCCACGGCTTGGATTCCTCGCGCACGCGAGCCTGTTCTCGCAGCAAGTCGCGCAGGGCGTGATCCCGAAGGGTGTGAAGAGCCTGAGCGACGCGTCGCGGATCATCTGGAACGATCGGGTGGACGCCGCGGTGGCTGCGTTCTTCGCGCTGAGCGTGCTGGTGATTCTCGCGGACTCCGCGAAGGAATGGTGGTCGGTCGTTCGCGGAACGAAGCCGGCGGTAAGTACGGAGGTACCATTCGAAGGGAGAGTCGCGGTAGCGGGCGACTAGGAGCGGGACTGGGGACTGGGGACTCGGCTCGTTGAGGTAATAGCAGCAGCCAGAAGCAAGCGGCAGTAGCCCGCAGCCGTCGGCTACCAGCGGGCAGCTGCCCGCAGCCAGCAGCTCGTCTAACTGAACTCGTTATGCCTCGATTTCGTTCGCTGTTTGTCGCGTCGCTCACATTCGCCGTTTCCCTCGGTGCACAACAACCCGCGGGCAAGGCGTTCCAGTTCAGCATTCCCAGCATCATGCGCGGCCCCGAGATCTACGGCCGCGAGCCACAACGGGTGCAGTGGAGCGCCGACGGACGCTGGCTCTACTTCCAGTGGAACCCGCCCGGCACTGACTGGCGCGAACCCGCCCACCTCTTCCGCGTTCGCGCCAGCGGTGGCACGGCTCCCGAACGTGTTCCGGACCGACAGCTCGACAGCGTCAGCGCGCTGCTCGAAGCGGGCGATGTCGCGCGCGACCGACGCGCCCGCGTCGTGTCGGCCCAGGGCGATCTCTACATCGTCTCCCTTCCCTCCGGCTCGGTCCGGCGCCTGACCGAGACCGTCGCCGAAGAGCGCGACCCGCATTTCTCGGCCGACGGTCGCCGCGTGTTCTTCGTGCGCGACAACAATGTGTTCTCGATCGACCTCGATGGCGGGCTCGTTCGGCAATTGACCGACGTTCGCCCCGGCCCTGCACCGAAGGACTCGGCGAAAGCCGAAGGTCAGCGCGGCGCGCTCGAGGCACAGCAGCGCGAGCTCTTCGACGTGATTCGCGACCGTGTTCGCGCGGACAGCATTCGGAAGGCCGAGCAGAAGGCGCGCGAAGCGCTGCGGGTGAAGCCGTTCTACCTCGGCACCAACGAGCGCATCGCATCGCTCTCCGTATCTCCGGCGGCGAACGCGCTCCTCCTGGTGACCTCGGTCACGGCCGACAAGGCCACTCAGACGCGCGTGCCGAACTACGTCACGACCACCGGTTACACGGAAGAGCTCGCGGTCCGCACGAAAGTGGGCGACGCACAGTCCGGCGGCCGGGTCGCGTACATGAAGCTGCCCAGTGGCGATCTCACCTGGCTCCAGGTCGTGCCCGCGGACACGACGAAGCCGCCATCACAGGTCACGACGTTAGGCTGGAGCGACGACGGAAGCGCCGCGCTCATCTTCGCCGAGGCGCGAAACTACAAGTCGCGTTACATCCACAAGCTCGACGCGGCGACGGGCAAGCTCCAGACGCTCGACACGCTGCGCGACAGTGCGTGGGTGGGCGGACCGTGCTATGGCTGCGGTGGCTGGTACGACGGTGGCAGACGCATCTGGTTCGTGTCCGAGGCGGACGGGTACGCTCACCTTTACACAATGGACGTGAACGGCGGGGATCGCCGGCAGCTCACGAGTGGCAAGTGGGAAGTGACGGCGGCACAGCTCTCCGCCGACAAGCGGTCGTTCGAGCTGCATACGAGCGAGTCGTCGCCGTTCGAACAGCACTTCTACCGCATGCCGGTGACTGGAGGGCCGCGCGAGCGTATCACAGGAAAGGTGGGCGGCCACAACGTCATCGTCTCGCCGGACGGGTCGATGCTCGCGGACGTCTATTCGGCGTCGAATCGGCCGCCGGAGCTCTTCGTCCTGCCGTACCGCGCCGGCGCGACGATGACCCAGCTCACGGCGTCGCCCACCGCCGAGTGGCTGGCGTTCCACTGGATCGTCCCCGAGATCGTAAAGATCCCTGGCTCCGACGGCGTCGAGGTTCCGGCCCGGATCTACCGCCCGAAAGACATGGGCGCCCAACCTAACGGGGCGGGCGTGATCTTCGTACACGGCGCCGGCTACCTGCACAACGTGCACAGGTTTTGGTCCAGCTACTCGCGCGAGTACATGTTCAACCAGTACCTCGCGTCGAAGGGCTACGTCGTGCTCGACATCGACTACCGCGGGTCGGCAGGCTACGGGCGAGACTGGCGGACGGCGATCTACCGGTGGATGGGTGGCCGAGACCTGCAGGACAACGTCGACGGGTCGAGTTACCTGCAGAAGGAGTTTGGGATCGATCCGGAGCGGGTCGGGATCTACGGTGGCAGCTACGGCGGATTCATCACCCTGATGGCACTGTTCACGGAGCCGAAACACTTCGGTGCCGGTGCCGGGCTTCGCAGCGTTACGGACTGGGCTCACTACAACCATCCGTACACGGCGCGCATCCTGAACCAGCCGCAGGACGATTCCCTCGCCTATCACCGCTCGTCGCCCATCTACTTCGCGCAGGGGCTCGAGGATCCGCTCCTGATGGCGCACGGGATGGTGGACGTGAACGTACATTTTCAGGACATCGTGCGGCTCACGCAGCGCCTCATCGAGCTCGGCAAGACGAACTGGGAGCTCGCGCCGTACCCGGTAGAAGATCACGGGTTCACGCGCCCGTCGTCGTGGGCGGACGAGTACCGCAGGATCTTCGAGCTGTTCGAGACACATCTGGCCAAACGCGGACCCGCCGCCGCGAGTGCCGGGGAGCACAAGCAATGAGGACGCTCGTCCCGTCGTCGGTCACAGGCCATCCCGCAGCATCCCTGCGAGTCAGGGTTCAGCGCGCACTGCGAGTGATTCGCTCCATCATCGGCGCGCCGGACTACGAGCGGTACGTTGCGCACATGGGGTCGCATCACCCGGGATGCGCGGTCATGTCGCCCGACGAGTTCATGCGGCAACGGCTCGAGAGCCGATATTCGAGGCCCGGCTCGCGCTGCTGCTGACGACCGCGCTCCGGGCCAATCCAAGTCGGCCTCGCCGGCGTAGTGGTGCTGAGCGAGCCAGCATTGTTGCCAGCGCCGAGGAATGTCCGTGCTTAACGCCGTAGGAAGAATCGCATTCATTGTTTGTGCGGCGTACGTGATCGCCATCGTTGGCGTCCGCCTGTACGAGCTACGCCTCTTGTATCAGCCAGGCGCACGCGCGGTAGACCCGCCCGACGTCGCGCTGGCGCTCCGCGAACGATCGGTGTCGTTCAGAGCGGACGATTCGACGTTGCTCACCGGATGGATCATCCCCGGCAGCCACGCCGCGCCTGACGCGCCGTGGGTACTCATTTCACACGGCAACTACGGCAACATCGGCTATGGAGGGCGGCCGCAATTCTACGCCTGGTTCCGCGACCTCGGCGTGAACCTGTTCGCCTACGACTACCGCGGTTACGGCGGAAGCCATGGGAGTCCGACCGAAGCAGGCGTGTACGCGGATGCCGTCGCCGCATACGAGTACTTAACCGATTCTCTGCACGTTCCGCCGTCACGCATCGTCCTGTTCGGTCATTCGTTAGGCACCGGCGTCACGATCGAGCTCGCACGCCGCGTGGCCGCCGCCGGCATGATCGTCGAGGACGCGTATACGTCGGTGGCCGATCGCGGACAGGAAGTCTTCCCCCTGCTGCCGATCAGACTCATCGCGAAGAGTCGGTTCGCGTCGATCGACAAGGTCGGTGACCTGCGGCTGCCCAAGCTCTTCCTCCACGCGCGCAACGACGGGACGATCCCGATCGCCCACGGGCGACGGCTCTTTGCCGCGGCGGCAGAGCCCAAGGAGTTCGTCGAGCTGAACGCCGGCCACGCGGACGCATACAGCGCCGATCGCTCGCGCTACTACGGCGCCATTGATGCCTTCATTCGGCGCGTCACCGCGCCGGCTCCCGTTATGGGCGGGACGGCACGTTAGGGTCGGCGTTGTGTCGCGGACGAACCGCCATGAGCACTAGGGCCGCCCCGAACGCCAGCGCGGCACCTACCTCGAACGCCGCGCGTGGGCTGACACGGTCCCAAACGAATCCGAACACGAGAGAGGCCGGCAGCGCACCGATTCCCACCGCGAGATAGTACCACCCATACGCGGTGCCGCGCCGGTCTCGGCCGACCAGGTCGGCAATCAACGCCGCCTGGGTGCCCTCGGTGAGCCCGAAGAACGTGCCGTACGCGAGAAACAGCGCCCATGCGTGCCACGTCTCGGTCGCTCTGCCGAAGCCGATGTAGACCGCCGCGTACACCGCCCAGCCGGCGAGGATGAGGGGCTTTCTCCCGAGCCGGTCGGAAAGCGCACCTCCCGGCACGCTCGCGGCGGACTTCACGATGTGCAGCGCCGCCCACAGCAGAGGGACGAGCGCAACAGACACGCCGAGCTGGTTCGCGCGCAGAATCAGGAACGCGTCGGTGGAGTTGCCGAGCGTGAACAGAAGAACGGACGCGAGAAACGTCCAGAACGGGCGACCGAGCGACGTCTCGAGCGACGGAGCCGCCGAATTCATCTCGGTCACGCGCCGCGCTTCGCGCGGCGTCTCGCGAATCCCCAGCATGAGCACGAGCACCGACAAGACGCCGGGTAGCGCCGCGAACAGGAACACCGTGCGCAACGGAAGGTGTTCCCAGCGCAGCAGCACGAACGCAATGAGCGGCCCGACGACAGCGCCCGCGTGATCCGCGGCACGATGAAACCCGAACGCCCTCCCGCGAATCGCCGGGTCCACCGACTCGGCAATGAGCGCGTCACGCGGCGAGCCACGGATTCCCTTCCCGATGCGGTCCGTGAGACGGATCGCGAGCACCTGCGATGCCGACTGCGCAACCGCGACCAGGGGCCGCGCGAGCGACGCCAGCGCGTATCCCGCCACGACGAGCGGTTTCCGTCGGCTCGCGCGATCGGACCACCATCCGCTCGCGAGCTTCAACAACGCCGAGGTGGTCTCGGCCGCCCCCTCGATCGCGCCCACCGCCGACGCGCCAGCGCCGAGCACGGTCGTCAGGAAGATCGGCAACAACGGGTAGATGATCTCGCTCGACGCGTCGGTCAGGAACGACACGGCGGCGAGCACGAGCACGTTGCGGCCGAGGCGCGGCACGCCGGCTCGTCGTGAGGTATCGGTCACGCGCGGAAGGTACGCTTCGGAGGGATCGTGTGCTCGCGGGCCTCACGGTTAGAATTACTCATGGCCGCAATCCCCGTTGCCGACTCTCGAACGCTGAGGACACACCGGGCGCTCGCACCCGCGCACGCACGGGTCGCTGCGCGAGACTCGGCGACCATCCGCACGCAGGTTGCGGTCTCGCAGATCGCCGCGCCAACGGGCGACGAGCGCGAACGCGGCGAGTGGTTCGCGGCCCGCCTGCGATCGCTCGGCCTCGCCGACGCGCGCATCGATCACGCGGGCAACGTCGTGGCGACGAGACCGGGCCTGGAGGATCTGGCGCCGGTGCTCGTGTGCGCGCACCTCGACACCGTGTTTGCGCGCGACGTTCACCTCACGTTCCGTTGCGACGGCGACCGGGTGACGGGACCGGGCATTGGCGACAACGGCCGTGGCCTCGCCGCAATGCTCGCCATCGCCGAGGAGATCGATGGCCGCCGGGTGCGTACCCGTCGGCCGATCGTGTTCGCGGCAACGACCGGCGAGGAGGGCGTCGGGGATCTCCGCGGGGCGAAATACCTGTTCTCGTCGCTGAACGAGGAGCCGGCCGCCGCGATCGCTCTCGATGGCGCCGGTGACGAACGCATCGTGCACAAGGCGCTTGGGTCGCGCAGGTACCACATCGCGTTTCGAGGGCCGGGTGGACACAGCTGGGCGGCGTTCGGCGTACCTAACGCCGTGCACGCGGCCGCGTCGGCGGCGGCGATGCTGGCGTCACTGCCCCTTCCGAGATCGCCGCGCACAACGTTGTCCGTGAGCCGCATCGGCGGGGGAACCTCGATCAACTCCATTCCCGAGGAAGGCTGGCTCGAGGTGGATCTCCGATCGACGTCGGCGTCGGTACTGGATCGGTTCGATCGCGAGGTTCGCATCATCGTCCGCGCCGCCGCGCAGCAGGAGAACGCCCGGCGCGCGACGGCAACGCCGCCGTTGTCGCACGACGTGATGGTGATTGGCGACCGGCCGTCGGGCGAGGTCTCGGCCGACCATCCTCTCGTGATGAGCGCGATCGAGGCCACGCAGCTCATCGACCGCGAGCCGGAGCTCGCGGCGGCGTCGACCGACGCCAACGTTCCGATCGCAATGGGCATCCCGGCGATCGCGATTGGCGCCGGCGGCCGGGGCGGCGACGCACACACGCCGGGCGAGTGGTACGACAACATCGAGGGTCCACTCGGGATCGCGCGCGCGATGACCATTCTCGCGACGGCCGCGGAGCTTGCCTAACGCGTCAGGTAGCGGCCGTACGTGAACAGGAAGGTGGCGAGCACGAAGTGAAAGACGATGGGGATGAGTACGCCACGACGGTCCGGCGGCGCGAGCGCATAACGGACCGATCGCACCACCATGCCGAGGGCGTAGGCGTAGCTCGCCCAGATGATCCAGGTACCGACGGCGGGCGCGGCGACGCCTAACGGGGCAGACCGGCGCGCGACGCTCAGCGTCATGACGGTCATCACGACCAGAAACACGATCTGCGTCGGGAGCAGGTAGCGATAGGGCATGAGGCCGGAGTACCACCGCCCCATCGGCGGGAGCCAGGACGGCGCCACGGTCGCCGCGAGGATCTGGCCGAGCACCCTGCCGAGGAAAAGCGCAAGCAGCACCGCCATGACGGCGGCGTAGCCGGCCGCTTCACCCATGCGCGATGCGGGCCGCGGCGAGCCCCGCGTCCCGGCGAATGTTGTACAGGCCACCGGTCGCGTCGTACGTGTGGCCGACGAAGTACAGGCTCGGCTGATCCGCGCTCGTCACGCGGTCGGTACGCAGGGCGAAGCCCTTGCCATCGGTGCGGACACTGCCGCCTAACGGTGACAACGCCGGCGTGAACCCGGTCGCGAAGATGATGTCGTCGAACGGCTCTTCCACACCATCCGTAAAGCGAACGCCGGTCTCCGTGAGCTCGGCGATGCTGCTCCGAACCACGATCCGCCCGGCGCGAATCGCGTCGACGAGGTGAAAGCCGATGAGTGGAATGGCGTCGAGCGGGCCGTACGCCGGCTTCGGGAGCACCGGCTTGCCCCGGCGCAGCTCCGTGATCCTGCCCACCAGACCGGCGACCCGCTGACGCGCGCCCTTCGGGAGTTTTCGCATCGCGAAGGCGAGGTACTGAATCGGTATGCCGGCGAGCTCCCGAGGGACGACGTTCGCGCCCGATCGCACGGCAACCGTCACCTGGGCACCGAAGTCGGCGAGCTCGCTCCCGATCTCCCCACCGGAGTTCCCCACCCCGACCACGAGCACGCGACGGCCCTGGAAGCCGGACGGGCGCCGGTATTCGACGCTGTGCATCACGCGGCCTCGAAATCGGTCGCGTCCGGCGACGTTCGGCGTCCGTGGTGCGGACACGATTCCGGTCGCCATCACGACCGCGGTCGCGCCGATGTCGCCGGCATCCGTTCGGACCACCCAGCCGCTCTCGTTACGCTCGACGGCCGTCACCAGCCTGCCCGTCTCGATCGGCAGCTCGAAGACCTCCACGTAGCGGTGGAGGTACGCGACGAAGTCGCCCCGCGACGGGAAGATCGGAACACTGCGTTTGAAGGACATCCCGGGAAGCGTCGACAGATGCTTTCCCGTGTGAAGCGTCAGGCTGTCGTAGAGGTTCATCCAGGTGTGTCCCGCGGCTTCGCCACGCTCGAGGACCACATGCTCGATGCGGCGTCGCCGGAGCTCGGCGGACGTCGCGAGGCCTGCCGGACCGCCGCCGACGATGACGACCGGGTAGCGCTCAGCGGTCGACAAGCAATGCCCCGCCTCTGTAGAACAGGTAGAGTGCCACCAGTTGAATCACGTGATACAGGTCGTTGTGGTTGAAATGGCGATGAAGCGCGAGCCGGCGCGCTTGCACGAGCCCGGCCACGAGTGACACACCCACTGCGCCAACCAGCCAGCCCATGCCCGCCGCGTGCCAGCGAGCCATGGCGTACAGTGCGCCGGCGAGCAGCACGGCCAACGAGCCGCCATAGTTGGCTGTCGCGACGCGAAACTCCGGCCGGCGCGCGACACTGACGAAGTACCACAGAAGCTCGAGCCCTGCGACGACGAGAATCGCCGTCCGGACCGAACCGCGCACGGCGAAGAAGGCAACCGAAGCAATCGACGCCGCGCCGACGAACCCCATGGCGTACAGCGCGGCGCGCCAGCATCGCTCGCGTTGTTCCCGATCCACGAGCGGATCGATACCGTGCGCGGCGGCGCCAAATGCCGCGGCAACCGCCGTCGCCAGCAAAGCGAGGGCGATGAAGCTCCCGGACGCGGACCCTTCAGCCGCGGCGCCGTACCCGAGCCTGGCACCAAGCACGAACGCGAGACCCGCGATCACGATGTTCGTGGCAACCGTCGTCGGCTCCGTGATACCACCCCACCGTGGGAGCGTCGCGTCCGTGTCACTCATCGTCGAGGTCGGCGTCGTCCAGGACGGACGCGAGGAGGGAGACGTGGTGCCGGTACCACTCGCTCTGGAATCGCTCGTCTGGGTCATAACGTCGCTTGAGCCGTAGAAACTCGGGGAGCTCGGGATAGCACTGCAGCAACTGGGATCCCGTACCGAACGTGTGGTACGTGAGGAACCAGCTGCCCTGACGCTTCGCCGCCATGTCGATCAGTCGTCGGAACGCGGCCGCCGAATGCTCGATGCCCTCCGGCGTGTGGTGCGTGTGCAGGTTGAAGATCGTGCACGCATACGGCTGCTTCGCCCACGTCAGGAAGCTCTCGTCGTCGCGCTCGATCAACCGGATGGTGCCGTAGATACAGTCTACGCTGTTCGCGCGAAAGTCGTCCGCGGCCTCGGCCAGGAAGTCGGCCAGTGCCGGGCGCGGCACGTATAGCTCGCTGATGATCTCCGTGGCGGCATGCGCCGCCTGCGTCTCGCGGTCGAGCCAGGAATGGTAGTCGTCGATGTAGGTGCTGAGCTGGTGCGTATCCGACCAGTACACCTGGCCGTCCGTGCCGATATAGTGCCCGGCATAGGCGTCCCACGCACCCTGCTTGTCGAAATGCGCCAGCCAGAGGAGCCTCTTCCAATCGTTAGGCGAGAGCGCGCGCTGCTCCTCGGGAATCGGCGTGTCGTTCGGCACCGGCGTGTAGCATGAGAATATGCCGCGACGCAGGAAATCCGGCGAGCGCGGGTCGAGCGCGAACTGGAAATCCCCGAAGGCAAACCCCTGCGCGATGCGCTCATCGAACCGGCCGATCAGCCGGTCGGCGCTCTCGATCTCCACGGCTCGCCGCACCTTGTGGCGCGGCGCGAGCCGTAATGTTACGGTGTCGACGAACCCGAACAGGCCGTATCCGCCGCACACGAGCCGAAAGAGGTCGGCATTCTCCCCCCGGCTGCACGTCCGCCGCGTCCCGTCCGCGCCGATGAGCGTCAGCGACTCCACGTCGTTAACGAACGGGCGCAGCGTTAGGCCGCGCCCATGTACGTTCGCGGCGACCGCGCCGCCAATGCTCAGCCGATCGGCGCCCGTCTGCTTCTGTCGGATCCCCCACTGGTGCGCCGACCCGGTCTGCCGGCCGACAAGCCACGCGATGAGCTCGGGCCATTGAATTCCGGACTCGACCTCGACGAGACCGCGCTCGGGATCGAACTGGCGGACCCCTCGGTACGACTGGGTATCGAGGAGTACCGCGCCGTGGGCGAACTGCTGGCCTCCCATCGCGTGGCGGCCGCCGCTCACGCAAACCGGCTTGCCAGCCGCGCCGGCCTCGAGGATGGCGTTCCGGGCGTCGGCAGTGGATCGGACCATGACCACACGGTCGACCACCGTGGGGTTGAGCCGCGAGTGGACGTCGTTGACGACGACGCCTATGGGTGCCCGCTCGTCGAGACCGGGCTGGATGCTCGGTATGGCACTATTCATGGGCAGAACGATGCCGTCTGCCCCGGCGGTTCCCCATACGCCGTTTTACGTAGAAGCCCGCACCTCCGAATGGTCGCTCAAGGTCAGCTCGCCACGGACGCCTTCAATGATCGCCGAATCCCCGATCAGCGAGTTCCGCAGGGTTGAGCCGACGATCCTCGTATTGGAGCCGACCAGCGTGTCCGTGAGCTCGGATTTCTCGATCACCGAGCCACGTCCGATCGAGACGTTCGGGCCCACGCGCGCCGCCTTGAGGACGACGTCATCCTCGATGTAGACGGGGTCGATGATCGTCGAGTCGGCGTCGAGCCTCGGCCGACGCGCATGCCCCTTCTCGAGCATGACCCGGTTCGTCTCCAGCAGCGTGTCGATCTTGCCCGCGTCGTACCACCCCTCGACGTCGATCACACGGATCTTCGCGCCCCGGTCGATCATGTACTGGAACGCGTCGGTGAGATAGTACTCGCCCTTGTTCTTCGGCTGCTTGAGGACCCAATCGATCCCCTCGTACAGCAGCTTCCAGTTCTTCACGTAATAGAGCCCGATGTTCGCCCGCTTGGAGATCGGCGTGTCAGGCTTCTCGACGATCTTCGTCATGTTGCCGTCGGCGTCGGTGACGACGACGCCGAAGCGCTGGTAGTCCTCGACCTCCTTCACCCAGATGATGCCGTCGGCGTCGATCGTCTTCGTCACCGATAAGTCGGCGTCGAAGATCGTGTCGACGAAAATGATCAGCACCGGCTGATCGACGTACTGGCGCGCGAGCGCGACGGCGCCAGCCGTGCCATCCTGCACCTTCTGTTCGATGAAGACGCCGGGAATGTCCGCGAACCTGGTCCGCGCGTACTCCTCAACCTTCTCCTTGAGGTGCCCCGTGATGTAGATGATCTGCTCGACGGTCCCGAGGCGCCGCAGGTCCTCGAGGATGTATTCCATCACCGGCTTCCCGGCGACCTTGAGCATCGGCTTCGGCGTGATGTGCGTGTGCGGGCGCAGGCGCGTGCCTTTGCCGGCGAGCGGAATGATCACCTTCATGACGCAAGCCTCACGGAGTGAGCGGTGTAAGCGATGGAAGCGATCGAGACGTCGTTGGGTGCTCTATGGCGCGCTGGTTCCCTCTCGTCCGTACCGATCCTCGATCCGCACGACGTCGTCGAGCTCCGGGGTACTGACCTCGAGGATGTCGCAGTCGGTGATCGCCTCCATGTAATGCACCGTTCCGGGCGTTATGCGGAAGGACTGGCCCGGCTCGAGCCGCATGTCGCGCATCTCGCCGTCGACCTTGACCCAGTAGGCGAGCTGCCCCGAGAGGAGGTGGACGGTCTCGTCCTTCCGGTTGTGATACTGGACCGACAGCGCGTGCCCGGCGTTGATGTGCAGGACCTTGCCGCAGTACCGGTCGGTGAGCGCCCAGATCGTTTCGTATCCCCAGGGTTTCGGAACGTGCTTGACTTCGACAGGACCTGACAAAAAGAAGCTCCGGATATCAGGGAGAACAAAATAATACTGCGAAACGGCGCAGGGCCCGAACGACGCAGGGCACTAACGACGCAAGACCCAGACGGCGCAGGACCCAGACACCGCACGGCCCGAACGGCAACGGCGTCAGAAGCGAAACGGCGTGACGCCGTTGAGTGCGCCGTTCGGCGTTGCGCCGTTGCGGTTCGGGCCCTGCGTAGCCTGGTGCCCTGCGTCGTTCGGACCCTGCGTTTCTTGGGTCCTGCGTAGTTCGGGTCTTGGGCCCTTTCGTAGTGGATAGCTGGCCTGTTTCGTGCCCTTGGGTGGCCCATGATATTGGCTCCTCGCTTTCTGCCTCGACTCGCGGCCACGGTCGGGCTATTCACCAGGTATGGGCTTCGCGACTTCGCGCGCCAGCAAGGGCTGATCGACCTCGCGCCAGAGGAGGCCGCGGAGGCAACCAATGGCGACGGCACCGTCGACCGCGCCGTCGCGTTCCGCAAGCGGCTCGTGGAGCTCGGCCCCGCGTACGTGAAGCTCGGCCAGGTGCTCTCCACCCGCCCCGACCTCATCCCCCAACCCTACATCGAGCAGCTCCAGCGCCTGCAGGATGACGTCGGCCCCGTGCCGTTCGCCGACATCGAGCAGATCGTTCAGGAACAGCTCGGCGGCCGGATCAGCAAGCTCTTTGCGTCGTTCGAGCACGAGCCGCTCGCGACCGCGAGCCTCGGGCAGGTGCACGCCGCCACGCTTCGCGACGGACGCGCCGTCGTGGTCAAGGTGCAGCGACCGGACATTCGCGCCTCGCTCGCCGATGACATCGAGTTCTTCCGGGAGCTCGCCAAGTTCCTCACCGCGCATTTCCGCGCCGGGTCGCGCGTGGACATGGTCGGCGTCGTCCAACAGCTCGAGCGCGCGCTCGCCGACGAGCTGGATTATCGGATCGAGGCGCGCAACATGGCGCTCTTCCGACGCTCACTGGCGGAGTTCCCGCGGCTTCTCGTACCGAAGGTCGTGGAAGCGTACACCGCGGAGCGCGTACTGACTACGGAGCGCGTTCGTGGCGTGAAGGTCAGCGAGATTCCACCCCTCGCGCGCCTCGATAATGATCTGTCCGCGCTCGTTGACGAGTTAGGCAAGGCGTACCTCAAGCAGGTGGCGATCGACGGTCACTTCCACGCCGATCCGCACCCGGGGAACATCTTCCTGGTCCTCGAGGCCGCCGAGAATCCGCGGACACCTTCCGACATCGCCGCGAACGAGCGGCGGGCCGAGCCCCGTGAGAGTGTTACGCCACTCGCGAAGCTCGAGCAGGTAGCGCAGCGAGAGGCCGCACCCGCGGCGCCTAGAGAGGACCCGCGCCTCGCGTTGATCGACTTCGGCATGACGGCGCGCCTCTCGCCGCCCATGCGCGATCGCATCGTGCGACTGCTCTTCGATCTCGCGGAGAATCGCGGCGACGATGCCGGCGAAACGCTGATCGAGATCGGCGAGCCGGTGGATGAGTTCGACCGGACGGCGTTCACTCGCGAGATCGCCCAGCTCATCGCGCAGAACCACGAGCGCGCGATAGGAGACATGCAGACGGGTCGCGTGCTCTACGACGCGATCTCGATCGCCTTCCAGCGCGGTCTGCGCCTCCCCGCGGAGCTCACGCTGCTCGCGAAAACGCTCTTCAGCCTCGACACGATCACGCGCGCGCTCGATCCGTCGTACAACCCGACGGACGCGATTCGCTCCTACACGAGCGAGATCATCAACGATCGCGCGCGGCGAGACCTCTCGCCCGCCCGCCTCGCCCGCGCCGTGGCGCAGACGACGGAGCTGATGAATGCCCTGCCCCACCGCCTTGACCTCATCACGCAGCACATGGCGGCGAACGACTTCGCGCTCAAGATCGATGCGCCGCAGATGTCGACGCTGCTCAAGGGCATGCAGAAGATCGCGAACCGCATCTTCTCGGGACTGGTGCTCACCGGGCTTCTCATCGCGAGCGGCCTCTTGATCAACCAGCGGCCGCGGCTCGGGACCACAGGATTCGTACTCGCCGCCGGCATCGCCCTCTACATGGTGGTGTCCATCCTCGTTTCCGACCGACGGCAACGATAGACGACTGGCCTGCCCCACTGTTCGGTTCCGGGCCTTGAAGCCCGACACAACCGCGCGGTCTATTTCGTCGGCAACGCTCGACTTCCTTCCCGCCTCGACGACCAGCCGATGCTCGACCACCTCCGCTCCGACGTTCGCTCGGCCTTCCGGCGCCTTCGCACCTCGCCCGGCTACGCCGCGGTCTGCGTTCTCACGTTAGGCCTCGGCATCGGCGCCAGCACGGCCATCTTCAGCGCGGTGGATGGCGTGCTGCTCAAGTCGCTGCCTTATCGGGACCCGGACAGCCTCGTGCAGATGTGGGAGTCAAGCGCCCCACGCAAATTCGACAGCTTCCCCGTCACACCGTCAAACCTCGCGGACTGGCGCACGCAGGCCCGCTCCTTCACGGGCTTCGCCGCGTCGCGACCACGACGCGCGATCCTCACAGCTGGCACCGGCGAGCCCGAACGCGTACCGGGTGCCGCGGTCTCGACCAATTACTTCCAGCTCCTCGGCGTCGGAACGCACATCGGGCGAACGTTCGTGGCCGCGGACAGCCTCCCTTCCGCCGAGCGCGCGGTGGTGCTCGCCTACGGTTTCTGGTTGCGTCGCTTCGGTGGCGACTCCGCGCTCATCGGCAAGGCGATCACGCTCGACGGCGCACCGTTCACCGTGATCGGCGTGCTGTCGCCCACGGTGCGGACGCAGGCGCAGCTCTGGGTGCCACTCGTCGTCCCGCCCGAGCTCATGGCGGATCGGAACGCGCACATGCTGGCCGTCATCGGCCGTCTCGCACCCGGGCGGACGCCAGACGACGCGCGTCGCGAGATGGCCACCATCAGCACACGGCTAGCCGCGGCGTTCCCCGATTCGAACAAGGATTGGACGGTCACGCTCGTTCCACTGCTGGATCAGATCGTCGGCAAGCTTCGCCCTGCGCTGATGGCGCTCATGGCAGCGGTGGTCTTCGTGCTGCTCATTGCGTGCGCGAACGTCGCCAATCTCACGCTCGCGCGCGGGTACGCCCGGGCGCGCGAGGTCGCCGTGCGCGGCGCGCTCGGCGCCAGCCGTGGGCGCATTGCCGGCCAGATGCTCACCGAGAACGTGGTGATCGCGTTGTTCGGCGGCGCCGTGGGCGTCGCGTTCGCGTCGTTAGGCGTCACGCTGCTCCGCAGGATCGCGCCGGCCACCCTGCCCAGGCTCGACGACATTGGCGTCGATGGCAGGGCGCTCATGTTCGGCCTCGCCGCCTCCCTCGCGACTGCGCTCGTGTTCGGCCTTCTCCCGGCGTTGCAGGGATCGCGTATCGATCTCTCGAACGCGTTGCGCGAAGAAGGACGCGGTGCGTCGGCGTCCAGGCGCGCTCGGCTCGTTCAGCGCTCGCTCGTGATCACGCAGATCGCGTTCGCCATGGTGCTGTTGACGGGGGCAACACTGCTCTTCCGCAGCTTCGTGTCGCTCGCGAACCGGCCGCTTGGTTTCGTGACCGAAGAGGTCGCGAGCGGTCAGCTGACGTTGCCCCGTCGTGGATATCAGCGCGATGTGGATCAGCTGCGCTACGCGAACACCCTGCTCGAACGGCTGCGCAACGAGCCGGGCGTCGAGACCGCGGCAATCTCCGGCGCGATGCCTGGCGGGCCGCGTGCCGGCTTTTATCTGCTGTCGATCCAGAACGTACCGGACCCGGACCCGACGAATCGCCCCGTCGCGTACTTCGTCCCCGCGTCGCCCGATTACTTCAAGACGCTGGGGGTCAAGGTCAAAGCGGGTCGCACGTTCACCGAGGCAGATCGCGCCGACGCGCAGCCGGTCACGGTCGTCGACGAGCTGTTCGTGCGTCAGTTCCTCGGCAACCGCGACCCGCTCACGCAGCGGGTGTTCCTCGCGATCGACGACTCGATACCTCGGCAGATCATTGGGGTCGTGGCGACGGTCAAGCAGGCGGGCATCGATGCCGACGAGCGGCCCACGACGTACGTGCCGCTCGCGCAGGCCCCGGCACCGGACATGGCGGTGCTCGTCCGCGGGAAGAAGGCGGCGCCGCTCGGCACGCTTAAGAGCCAGGTTCGCGCGATCGACCCGGACGTTCCGCTCTACGACGTGCAGACGCTGGCCGAGCGGGTGGCTGTCTCCGTTGGACCCACGCGGTTTTACACGATCCTCGCGTCCGTCTTCGCGATCATCGCCGTCGTGCTGGGTGCGATCGGCGTGTATGGAGTGCTTGCTGACACGGTATCGCGCCGACGGCGCGAGCTCGGCATCCGCGTCGCGCTCGGCGCCGCACCGAGCACGCTCGTTCGCAACGTGCTCACCGACGGTGCTCGACTCGCGGCGGTGGGTGTGGCGATCGGCGTCCTCGCGAGCTTCTGGACGGGCCGAGCGCTCCGCGCGTTGCTGGTGGACATTGGCGAGCGAGATCCGATTGCGCTGATCGGCGCCGCCGTGGTATTCGGCGCCGTGGCGTTGCTCGCCTCGTTAGGTCCGGCGGCCCGCGCTGTCAAAGCCGACCCGATTGAGGCGTTGCGCGCGGACTAGCTCGAGGACGGCGTGCCGCACGCAAACAAGGGAAGCGTGAGCGGGAGACGCGTCTCCCGTCTCCCTATCTTCCAGCCTTGGCGAGCATTCTCCCACGCAGTATTCCGAGCCGCCGCCGGATGGATCCGTCCATCACCTGGTCCCCGATGCGAACGATGATTCCGCCCAGGATGTTGCGGTTCACGCGGACCTGCGGAACGACCGGCCGACCTAACGTGTGAGTCAGCTGCCGCGCGATGGCCGCGCGGTCCTCGGCATCCGGGTCCATCGCCAGCGTGACCTGCGCGTGCACGCGGCCCTCCACTTCGTCCACCAGGTCGCGATACTCGTTCGCGATCTCGGGAATGAGCATCTGGCGGCGATTCTTGACGAGTCGCTGGAGGTAGCGAAGGAACAGCCGAGGCGCGCGATCCTCGAACGCCTTCGATAGCACCGCGTTCTTCTGATCCGCCGAGATCTGCGGGGCCTCGAGAAAGTGACGCAGCCGATCGTCGCGTTCGATCGCACTCGCGACGTCGTCGATCATCCGTCCCCAACCCGCGAGGTCATCCGACTTGCGCGCGAGCGAGAGGAGCGCCTCCGCGTAGTTGCGGGCGATCGTGCTCTCGCGCATCAGCGCTGCCCTCGGCCGTTTCCGCCGGCGGGTACGGAAGCAAGGAAGCTCTCGACGAGCCTCCGGTTGGTCTGATCGTCGAGGTTGCGCTCGATCAGCTTCGACGCGCCGGCGAGGGCGAGGTCCACCGCCTCGCGGCGCAGATCGGCGATAGCGCGTTTGCGCTCGTTGTCGATCTCGGCTCGGGCACGCTCGAGAAGCTCGTGTTGCTGCTGCTTCGTTTGCTCCAGTATCTCGTTTCGGAGCTTCTCGGCCGTGGTGCGTCCCTCCGCGATCACGCGCTGCGCGTCCGCGCGCGACGCGTCCAGTGCCTTCTGCTGCTCCGCAAGCAAGCGTGCCGCTTCGTCGCGGTCCTTCTTCGCGGACTGAATGGCTTCCTCGAGCGCTTTCTCTCGCGCCTCGACCGCCGCGGTCAGCGGCTTGAAGGCGTAGCGCGACAGGACGAAGAGCAGCACCAGGAAGATGATGAGCGTCCAGAACATGACGCCCGTGTTAGGCGACAGCAGGTCGACTTTATGCTCGCCTTCCTGCGCGAGGAGTGGCGACGCGCTGAGCAGGACGAGCGAGGCTGACGTGAGTAGAGAGCGCATTGGCAGAGTATGGAGAGTCGGACGTGAATGTCCGCTTGTGGCGAGACAGCCGGCGCGCCCCGGGGCGCGCCGGCCGCTGTGTTGCTAGAGCTTGCCCTGGATCTGGTACGCGATGACGGCACCGAACAGCGCGACGCCCTCGATGAGCGCTGCGAAGATCAGTGCCGCGGTCTGAATGCGGCCTGCCGCTTCGGGCTGACGCGCCATTCCCTCGGCTGCGCTGCCACCGATACGGCCGATGCCAATGCCCGCGCCGATGACGGCGAGGCCGGCGCCCAAACCGGCGCCGATGAAGCCGAGCCCCCGGCTGTTGCTCGCCGCCTCGGCGGCCACCTGGAGCAAGGAGTACATGGTCATGGAACTCTCCGAACCGTTGAAGATCGAACCACTCGCCGCTCCGCGCCGTTAGGCGCCGCTCGTCAGCGAGGCCCGGGCCTCAACGAGCTTCTCCGGTCATTCGACCGGATACGACTTTCGCGTTGGAGCGCCTTCTTCGCGAAAGCTCTTGCAGTCATTCCGAGCCGACAGGCGAGGAATCGCGCTCGTGCCGATTCCCTATCCCTAGTCCCGACTAGTGCCCGCCCTGCCGCATCAGTCCAATGAACACGCTCGACAGCAGCGTGAAGATGTAGGCCTGCAGCAGCGCAACGAACAGCTCGAGCATCATGATCCCGACCGCCAGAAGGAACGGCGCACCGGACGCGATGCTCTTGAAGGCGAAGATGAGCCCGATGAGCGCCAGCACCACGATGTGGCCCGCGGTCATGTTCGCGAAGAGACGAATCGCGAGCGCGAACGGCTTGGCGAGCTTGCCGATCAGCTCGACCGGGGTCATGACGAATAGCATCGGAATGCGAACGAAGATCGGCAGCTCCTTGTTCCAGTAGAAGATGGTGCCGAGGTAGCCCACGCCCTGCGAGACCATGCCCGTGACTTCGATGACGACCAGCGTGATCGCCGCGAGGGTCGCGGTGACGGCGATGTTGCCGGTCGCAGTGGCGCCGTACGGGAGGAGCCCAAGCAGGTTCAACGTGAGGATGAAGAAGAACAGCGTGAGCCCGAACGGCACGAACGCGTCGCCGTGCGGCCCGACGTTAGGCAGGATCACCTCGTTCCGGAGGTAGAGCACCATCGCCTCGATGCCGCCGGCAAACCCCTTCGTGTGCCCGGCTGTCGCCTGATGGCGGCGCTGCGCGCGGGCCGAGCCCACGAGCACGAACAGCGAGATCACCGCGGCCAGCAGCATGAAGACCACGTGCTTGGTCGGCGACAGGTTGATCGCGAGGCCACCGATGTGTACCGGGTCCCACAGCGGTCCGCACTCACC
>JBKOYV010000455.1:0-12639 GCA_046725585.1 Gemmatimonadota bacterium
ATCTCGGAACCGGCCTGTTTAGCTTTGATGGCTCTTCCGGTCGCTGGTCACGACGCTGGCCGGAATTGACTATCTCGTTAGCCCCTCTTACGATACAAGGCTGCGGCAATGGACGGGCTGTCCTTACCGAAGCACGGATTCAAGCTCCTCTCGGGCACTGGCAATCAGGGACTCGCCGAGGAGATCGCGGGGCACCTTGGCGTCGAGCTGTGCAAGGTGACCTGCAGTCGGTTTGCCGACGGTGAGATCTTCGTGCGTATCGATGAGAACATCCGCGGTGCGGATGTCTTCATCGTGCAGCCGACGAACCCACCCGCGGACAACGTGATGGAGCTCCTGCTCCTGATCGACGCGGCGCGGCGAGCGTCGGCAGCGCGGATCACGGCGGTGATGCCCTACTACGGGTATTCCCGCCAGGATCGCAAGGATCAGCCTCGCGTCGCGATCGGCGCGAAGCTCCTGGCGAACATGATCGAGACCGCGGGCGCGGATCGCGTCCTCGGCATCGATTTTCACCAGCACCAGCTACAGGGGTTCTTCGACGTTCCCGTCGACCACCTGTACGCGGCGCCGGTGATGACGTCGCATTATCGCAAGAAGCAGCTGAAGGACGTCGTCGTCGTGGCACCCGATGTCGGGTCCGCGAAGATGGCGCGAGGATTCGCGAAGCGGCTCAACGGCACGCTCGCGATCATCGACAAGCGTCGCCCCACGGCGAACGTGGCAGAGGTGTTGAACGTGGTTGGTGATGTCGAGGGGCGCGATTGCTTGATCCCCGACGACATGATCGATACCGCCGGCACGGTCACCGAGGCCGCGCGGGCGCTGAAGAAGTTGGGCGCGAACGACATTTATGTGTGCGCGACGCATGCGCTGCTCTCCGGCCCGGCCGTCGAGCGTTTGTGCGCCGCGCCGATCGTGGAGGTCTCGGTGACCAACACGATCTCGATTCCTGAAAACCGGCAGTTCCCGCAGCTGAAAGTGCTTTCGGTTGGCGAGCTGCTCGCGAAGGCGATTCGCTTCACCCACAGCGAGCAGAGCGTCAGCTCATTGTTCGACTAGGCCAAGCCGGATGTTCCGGGTTGCCTAACACGTTACACGCACACCGCAGGTTATTCCGTCATGGCCACCGCACAACTCTCCGCGAGCCCACGCAATTCCGTCGGCAAGGGTGCCGCGCGAACGCTTCGCAGCGCCGGGCAGATCCCGGCTGTCATCTACGGTCACGCGCGCGAGCCGCTGTCGCTCGCGATCCCCACGCGCGAGTTCGAGAAGCTCCTCGAGCGCGTCTCAGCCGAGAGCACGGTGATCGAGCTCACCCTCGATGGGGGAGTCGCCCGCACGCTCATCCGCGAGATTCAGCGTCACCCGTACAAGAAGCAGATCCTGCACATCGACTTTCAGGAGCTGGTCGCAGGTGAGAAGGTGTCGGTGAACGTGCCGATCGTGCTCACGGGCACGCCCGAGGGTGTGCGCGTCGCCGGCGGTATCCTGAGCCAGGTGATGTCCGAGCTGTCGATCCGCGTGGACCCGGTGAACATTCCGCGTCGCATCGAAGCGGATGTCACGAACATCGCGATCGGGCACTCGCTGCACGTCGGCGACCTGGTGATCCCGGAAGGTGTCGAAGTTCTCGACGAGGCCGACGCGACGGTCGCTGTCGTTTCTGCGCCGAAGGTCGAGGTCGAGCCGACGCCGAGCGTCACGGAGGGCGTGGAGCCTGCGGCGGAGCCGGAGCTCATTCGCAAGACGAAGGACGAGGGCGAGGAAGAGGGCGAGTCGAAGTAGTCGCTCTGCCCCTGCTCGCATAGGAGCCATTGAAGGTCATTCTTGGCCTGGGAAATCCCGGGCGCGACTACAAAGACACGCGTCACAACGTCGGCTGGTGGGTCCTCGACCACCTGGCCGACGTTTGGCGTTTGGATGGATGGCGGCGCGACGGCGAGACCCTGACGCTGAGCGGGACCGTCGACGGCCGGCCAGTGCGTCTGGTGAAGCCCACGACGTACATGAACCTGAGCGGGCAGGTGCTCCGGCCCTATCTGCGCCGCCCGGAGTGGTCATCGGCGTCGGATCTCATGGTGGTCGTGGACGAGGTGGCGATTCCGCTCGGCACCTACCGCCTGCGTGCTCGCGGCAGCGCGGGCGGGCACAACGGACTCAAAGACGTCGAGCGGGCGTTAGGCACGCAGGAGTATCCGCGCTTGAGGGTGGGGATCAAGCCGGACGATCCGCGGCGGGTTGGGGATTTGTCGGACTTCGTGTTGTCGCCGTTCGGGAAGGACGAAAGGGCGGTCGTGGTGGATCTGCTGCCGAGGCTACAGGACGCCATCGAGATCTGGATGCGAGATGGGATTCTGAAGGCGATGAATGCACATAACGGCGATGGGAATGCGCCGCGTCAGTAGGGGTTCCGCAACGAGCCGTATGAGACGGCAGACGGCAGAGAACTGAAGAGGGCAGACGGCAGGAGGCAGACGACAGAAGGCAGAGGATAGACCCCAGTCAATCCGCGACGTCGCGCTCATCCTCCTCATCGGCTCGGCGTTTGACCGCTCGATGGAACGCCGTCAGCATCCGTTTCACTTCCCACAGACGTTCTTGAAGTTTCCGAGCCTCGTGGGAGTCGAAGATGTGAAGTGCACGCGCGCGTTCCAGTTGACTGTCCACCTCGTGAGCGGACGCCCGCGCGATCTCCAGATATCGCGCGAACTGGCGCTGGCTCCGCTGTCCGGCACCTTCGGCGATGTTGTCAGCTATTGCGTCGACCGCTCGGATAAACTGGGCACGGAAGCCTGGCGCGCTGCCCCCGACGGGGCGCCTGAACGTCGCGCGGTGGCACGCGACCGAGAGCTCGTGGGCCTTTTGCCAGACCTTGATTCGTCGAAAGGGGTGCACGCGGGCAACATGGGCTGA
Source organism: Gemmatimonadota bacterium (assembly GCA_046725585.1). GTDB lineage: Bacteria > Gemmatimonadota > Gemmatimonadetes > Gemmatimonadales > Gemmatimonadaceae > JAJKIV01. The sequence goes on from JBKOYV010000455.1 coordinate 2,917, forward strand.
TTCGTCCAACACGCGGCACCTTAACATCGCGCCCCGTTACATTTCCGCGCGGCGCGGCACGGCTCTGCCGTCTGCCCGCTGCCGTCTGCCCTCTGCCGTCTTCAGTTCACTGCCGTCTGCCGTCTCGCCCGAAGGTGTTCCTCGACGACGGCATTCGTTCGCCTCGTCATCATGCTGAAACTCGGAATCGTTGGCTTGCCTAACGTCGGTAAGTCCACCCTCTTCAACGCTCTTACGGCCGCCAAGGCCGAAGCCGCCAACTACCCCTTCTGCACCGTCGAGCCTAACGTCGGCATGGTCGAAGTCCCCGACCCCCGCCTCGGCAAGATCGCGGAGGTCGTTCAGCCCAAGAAAGTGGTCCCCGCCGTCGTGCAGTTCGTGGACATCGCCGGCCTGGTGAAGGGCGCCGCGAACGGGGAAGGACTCGGGAACAAGTTTCTCGCGAACATCCGCGAGACCGACGCGATCGTGCAGGTCGTGCGCTGCTTCGAGGACCCCGACGTCACCCACGTCATGGGCGGCGTCGACCCGGTGCGGGATCGTGAGGTCATCGAGTTCGAGCTCGCGCTCGCCGACCTCGCGACGGTCGAGAAGCGGCTCGATCGTACGCGGCGCGCGGCGAAGTCGGGCGAGAAGGAAGCCGTGGCCGAGTTGCCGGTGCTCGAGAAGGCTCAGTCGTTCCTGAGCGACGGGAAAGGGCTCTGGGAAGCCCGGCTGTCGCCCGACGAGCTGAGGACGCTCGCTCCACTGTCGCTGCTCACGGCGAAGCCGGTGCTCTACGCCGCGAACGTTACGGATGCCGAGCTCTCGGGTGAGGAGGGCAAACATCTCAAGGCGTTGCGCGCGGCCATCGCCGCGAGCGGCGAACACGCGGAGATCGTTCCCTTCTCCGCCAAGATCGAGGCGGAGCTGGCTGAGCTGCCGCCCGAGGACCGGGCGGATTTCCTGGCGTCGTTAGGTCTCGAGTCCGCGGGGCTCGATCGCCTCATTCACGCGAGCTATCACCTCATGGGGCTGCAGACGTACTTCACGGCGGGGGAGCAGGAGGTGCGCGCGTGGACGATCCATCAGGGCGACACGGCGCCGGTCGCGGCCGGGGTGATTCATACGGACTTCGAGCGTGGGTTCATTCGCGGCGAAACCGTCGCCTATGACGCGTTCGTGACCACCGGAGGATGGAAGGGTGCCCGGGAGAAGGGCATCGTTAGGTCCGAAGGCAAGGAGTACGTCGTGAAGGACGGGGATGTGATGCTGTTCCGCTTCAATGTTTAGCGGGGTGTGATAGTCGGTTAACCCCGCCGTTCTGCGGGTTTACCGGCGCGGGATCGCCGAAGCATCCCGAAGCCCACCCGTCTTTCCCCGCCCGACTGGCACACCACACTGGCACACCGGAACAGTTCCGGGGAGTGCGTTAGGTGCGGCGGCTCCGGCGTAATGGCTCAAAGTGTCGGTCGGGCCGTTAGGCACCGATCGTCGGTCCTAGGGCCAAATGCGCCCGAGCGCGGGGCATCCTCGGATCCCGTTAACCGCGTGACGGAGGTGCCGGCCCCGCTCGGGCGGATCTAATCGGCACGGTAGTACTCGGCGACGAACCATGCGACGACGTCAACCGCGAGCCGTTCGGACGCCAGCGGCCCGCGGCCGGCGATGGGCGTTACCCTCGACAAGCCGACCACGTCCTTCACGCGCTTCAGCGCCTCCTCCGGTGCGAGGCTCGCGACCCTCAATTCCCGCACGTAATCGCGCACAATGCGCTCGAGCTCCTCGGTCGACCCGCCCGTCACGAGCGCAGCGGCGACGGCGCGTCCGACGGCCGCGGGCACGGGTCTCGGCGGCGTCGGGTGGCGCGGATCCTCAGGCGCGGCCATCCTAGTCGCCACGCCGCGCGGGACCGCGCGGAACCTCGGCGTCGAGGGCAAGCTCCCGCGCGCGCACGGCGCGCTCCAGGGCCAGCCGCTCCAGCGGATGCATCTCCGTGGCTGCCAGCCGGGCGCGGAGCGCCGGGAGCTCCGGACCAGCGGCAGCCGTGATCGCGTCGAGCAGGGCGAAGTACTCGCGTGCATGCATCGGTGCGAGCGGGTTCGGGTTTACCCAGTGTCGGCGGTGCGTGAGCGCGCCCGTGGCGGTGGGCGGCCGGTGTCGCGAGGAGGCGCCCGTCGGGAGGGGCTTCCGCGGTCCGTACCGCTCCACCGCGCGCACGGTTGGCACGATGAGCGTGGTGCACCCGGTTGAAGGCAGGCGCCGTTCCGGTGTGTTCGAGCCCTTTTTAGACCGTTGGCTGTCCGGAGTGGCGGCTTGACGCGTCGCGCGGCGCGGCAGACTGGCTACAGGCGTTGCCTCCGAGCGACACTCACGCTCGCCCCCCTCGTCGCTTGCGCTGCCCCCTGGGACCGCCGGCGCCCGGCTTTACCCTTGCGATACCAACCGTCATGCCCCGCACGCGTCTGCAGCGGCCGATCACCTACCGCGACCGTCAGAGCCGGGTGTGGTTCGTCTCGGAGGTCGCCCGGTCCAAGGTGGTCTCACCGGCGATCGACGGGCCGAACGTCGCCCTCGTCATCCGCTTCGAGCGCGAGGGCGAGGAGCGCTTCGCGCGCTGGATCGGCGGTGACGATTGGCGCCAGCGCGGCGCATTGCATCGGCTATTCGCGGAGGCTGAGCCAGTGGAGGCGGCGAGTGATAAGCCCGCCGAGGCATCACCGACCGCGCAACACCCAGAACCCCAGGGTACCGGCGTCGGGCCGGCCCCGCCAGAAACCGTCGCGATGTGGGTCAAGCTCGTCGCGACGATGGGACCCGACGCGTTAGCGGATTTCGAGGAACGCACGTTCCGCCAGTGGGACCGCGCGTCGTTAGGTGAGGTGCGGCGGGCGATTGAACGAAGGCGGAAGGAACTCGCTGGCTAACAGAAAACGCCCCGCTGGTTAGGCGGGGCGTTGATGGTGTGCGAGCCGGAGCCCTACGACGTACACGTTGTGCTGCCGATTTGGACCTGTCGGATCACCTGGCCTTGGTAGATGAAGTCAAAGCCGCAGACGCAGTGCGTGATAATGAACGCTTCGCCGCCTGCCGGGACGGTCAATTCGCCGCGCTCCACCCCGTTGAACATCCGGTACGCCACATCGACGAGCCGCCTCCCCGAGTTCCGCACGCGATACTTGGTGCCGCATACGTGCTCGACCGTTAACAGCTGAGGATCGACTTGGGGCGGCGCGTCGAACGCCACGAACGTGCTGACGCAGCGAGCTAAGGCTCGAACGACTGCGTTCGCAGACGGGTTCGCCCCGAGCGCCGCGGCGCGGTCGGAGGCTGCCTGGCGATCGGCCAGCGTCACACCCAGGTCGGAGCCGTAATTGATGATCCCGGCAGGTGCCTTGATCATGCACGACGCGTCAATCGGCGTGCTCACCAGTTGGCTGAACGTCAGTCCGGACGGCCGCAAGAACCGCTGGTATTGCGACAGGGCGATCAGAAGTGCCGTGACCCGGGCGGGCGTCCCGGCCGCGTTGTCCTCGGCGAGTTGCATCGCCGTCTGGAGCAGGCCGGCGTCCCGGACGCCGGTCGCGGTGCGATAGAGGTCTTTCAAGAACGCCTCGTCCGTCACGAGGCGCGCCCCGGTCAGCGCGTTCGCGAGCGCCTGAGCGCCGAACGCGCCGCACGTCGCGATGCGCTCCCACTTCCACCCCACCGCCCGGTTCGACAAATCGGTGGCGGCGGTCTGGCACTCGGCCTGGGTCAACGGGGGTCCGTTTTGCGCCGAGGCCCGACCCGCGGCCGTCAGGGCGAACATCGTCGCCGCGATACTTGCCAGGCGAGTCATTGCCCCTCCGTCAGATCGCGAAAGTAATCCCACTCACAACCAACAAGCTTCGTTGGACCGGGGTTTCGTCCGCGTCGAGATCTCGTTGGCGGGCCGGGTACGGGGTAGGGTTCGTTAGGTCGTAGATAATGAAGACAGTCGCGTCTTCACTTTCTCCTTTAAGTTCGAGTCAAGGCATCTGCCCTTAGAGTTCCTCCATCCGGGCCTCGAACCCTGCCGTCGGGAAGTAGTTGGTTGGCGTGTCGAACTGCAACCGGGCGACACTATTCTCGTTATGCACCCCGCACGACATACGCGGTTTGGCGCAGACACTCGACCGATCCCGACGGAACCGGACCCCGCTCCACGCAAATCTCGACAACGTCCGGAAGCGGTTCGACGCGCTCGACGAGCCTTCCACGATGCGACGTGGCCGGCTGAGGCTTGCGCCGCCCACGTTCGGCCTTCACAGTGTGCGGATCGCAGCGACGCGCCGCCGCGTCGTGTTCTGCGGCAGCCCATTGTCGGGAAGTAGCAGAAGCCATTAAGTTGCAAGGCTTTTCACAACGGGCCGCGTTTCCGTTTCGGCCCTTCATTCCCCTCCCCCCACTTACGGCAACCGGCGGGGGGCGGATCACGACCAAAGGGAGGATTGCCGACACGTGTCTCGCGAATACGAGGCGGTGTACATCTTCGACTCGACACTCGAAGACGCCGCGATCAACGACAAGCTGACCCGATACCACGGGCTGCTGCACGCCGAGGGCGACATCAAGACCGACCACTGGGGGCGCCGTCAGCTCGCGTATCCCATCGGGCCTCGCGAAAACGGCTACTACGTCGTCGCCCACTTCAACACGGACCCCAAGACGCTCCCCGAATACGAGCGCGCGCTCAAGCTCGACGACGGCATCGTCCGCTACCTCGTCACGCTCCACGAGCACGAGGTTGGCGCGCCGCCGATGTCCGAGGAGGAGCTGCTCGCGGCGCGTCGCCGCGAAGAAGACGACGAGGATGAGGATTGATCATGCGACGAGCTCAGAAATCATGCCCGTTCTGCGAAATGCGAGTCCGGTTCATCGATTACAAGGATGACCGCACGCTCGGCCGCTTCATCACCGACCACGGGAAGATCCTCCCGAGCCGGCTGAGCGGGGTCTGCGCGCGGCATCAGCGGCAGTTGTCGCAGGCGGTGAAGCGGGCGCGATATCTCGCGATCATTCCCTACATCCGCGGTCACCAGGCCTAAACCGCCTGGGGCCTAACGCGTCGGCGGCGAGGGGGACCGATTCAGAACGACGACCAGGCAAACGTACCGGTGGCTCCCGCCCCGGCACCACGTGAGCAAGGATGGAAGCGGATCATCCTTGCCCTCCTGGCGTTCGTCCTGTTGCCACTCGTTCCCCTTCTCCGCGTCGTGGTTCCGATCGAACAGTCCCTGCTGCTGATCGTCCCGGCCCTCGCGGCGTGCGCGCTCGTCGGGTGGTGGGCCGGCGGCAGGGTCCTGCTCGCGCTGACGTGGACGGCGCTGGCGATCTGGATGATCGTGACGCCACTACCCGGCACGCCGGCGTTCGTGGCGATCGCCAAGGGGTGGTCGTTGCTCCTGGTCGCGTCGTTCGGCGTCGCTTCGATCATGAGCCCGCGGCAGTCGTTCTTCCCGCGAGCGTTGTCGGCCATGGGGCTGTCGTTCGCGGTCGGAGTCGCGCTGGTGATGTTCGCGTCGAAGCGACCCGATGCCGTCGAGCGCGCAGTTCGCGCCGAGTACACGCGCCGGGTGGACTCGTGGCTCGCGGATTGGGAGTCCGTTTCCAAGACGCGCGAGTGGCTCCAGATCACGCGAGACAATCCCGGGATGGACTCGCTCGCGCGTGAGAGCACCGACCGCCTTCGGCAGCTACCGCCGGTCACCGCCCGATTGTATCCGGCCGTGCTGGCGCTGGAGTCGCTCGCCGTGCTCGCGCTTGCCTGGGGCCTTTATCACAGAGTGAGTCGAACCCGCATCGGTGCGCCATTGGCACCGCTCAAGGAGTTTCGTTTCAACGACCAGCTCGTTTGGGGACTGGTTCTCGGAATAACCGCCGTCGCGGTACCGACGCTCAAGGCGTTCAATACCGTAGGGCTCAACCTGCTCGTGTTTTTCGGCGCATTGTACGCCTTGAGGGGGCTCGGCGTGTTGGCGTGGTTCTTTGCGCCCGGCCGCCTCATGGTGGCGCTCACAATCGGCCTTGCCATCTTCATGTGGCCGCTGCTCGGCGTGTTCGCCCTCGGCGTCGGCCTTGGAGACACCTGGCTCGACTGGCGCAGCAGACCGCGCCCGACCACATAACGACTGGAGTGAACATGGAAGTCATCCTGCGCCAGGCGGTCGAGAAGCTCGGCCAGCCCGGAGACGTCGTGAAGGTTTCGCCGGGTTTCGCCCGGAACTATCTCCTGCCGCGAGGCATCGCCTACGCCGCCACGGCCGGAAACCTGAAGCGCATCGCTCAGGAGAAGGCCCGCCTGCAGGCGGCCGAGGACGAGCGTCGCGGCGGCGCGCAGACGATCGCGACTCGCCTCGAGAACGTCTCGCTCACGTTCTCCGCCCGCGTTGGTGAGGAGGGTAAGCTCTTCGGTTCGGTCACCGCAGCCGACATCACCGAACAGCTTCACGCGCAGGGCTTCGACATGATCGAGAAGCGTCAGGTCGACCTGCATGAGCCGATCAAGGCGCTCGGCGTGTATCGCGTGCCTGTGCGATTGCACGCCGATGTGAAGCCCGAGATCAAGGTCTGGGTGATCAAGCAGTAGCGGACCTCTGCCCGAGACGATGGCGATTTCCCGCCTGTCGGCTCGACATGACCGAAGCCAAAGGCCGGCCGAGCGCGGACGCGCTCGGCCGGCTTTGGGTTACCGCATCGGTTGGGTATCGGGAGCCATGTACTCGCATTATGCTTGGGCGAACGGAGGTCTACGCGTACCCCCCCGCGTTGTGGCGACGCGACGCGGAACCTTTCGCCCGCAATCGGCTACAACATTCCGCCTGGGAACCGACTGCATCGAATGACCGGATCCACCGCGCCCGCTCCGGCGTCTCTTGCTCAGCGCGCGGCAGCGCTGTGCCTCGATCTCAAGGCCAATGACGTCGTCGTGCTCGACGTGCGCGGCGTCACCGACATGACCGACTTCTTCGTGATCGCGAGCGGTACGTCCGACACGCACGTGCGCAGTGTTGCGGAACACGTGCTCGAGGAGTTACGCAAGGAGGGCTCGCGCGCTCATCACGTCGAAGGAGTCCAGCAGGGCCGGTGGGTCCTTCTCGATTACGTGGATATGGTGGTCCACATTTTTCACCCCACGCTCCGCGAGTTCTACCAACTCGAGCGCTTATGGAGCGACGCGGCCGTAGTCGCGGTCGAGCAACCGCAAGGAGCACTCAAATGAGACTCGTGAGGGCGGGCGCATGTGCAGCCGCGCTCGTTACCGCCGTTGGTGCGGCGACACGGCTCCAGGCGCAAACGTACTTCGGGCAGAACCAGGTTCAGTACGACCACTTCAAGTGGAGCGTGCTGGAGACCGAACATTTCCTCGTGCACTACTATCCACAGGAACGTGTTGCCGCGATGGATGCGGCTCGAATGGCCGAACGCGCCTATGCCCGCCTCTCCCGGCTGTTGAATCACCAGTTCCGCGAGAAGAAGCCCCTCATCCTGTATTCGTCACGCGGCGACTTCGGGCAGAACAACGTGACGGGCGATCTCGGCGAGGGGACCGGTGGCGTGACCGAGGCGCTGCGGCATCGCATGCTGCTGCCGTTCACCGGCGACTACCGGAGCTTCGAGCACGTGCTGGCGCACGAGATGGTGCATGCCTTCCAGTACGACATCTTCGCTCGCGGTCGCGCGGGTGCCGGTTTGCAGACGCTCGCCCAGGTCGACCCGCCGCTGTGGTTCATGGAAGGCATGGCCGAGTACCTGTCAGGCGGCCCGAACCACATCCTGACGCAGGCGTGGGTGCGCGACGCCGCGTTGAACGGACATCTGCCGTCGATCGAGCAGATGACCCTCCGCCCGGATCAGTATTTCCCGTATCGCTACGGCGAGGCGCTGTGGGAGTACGTGGGCAATCGGTGGGGCGACGAGATCATCGGCGAGGTGCTGAACTCGGCGCCTAACGTGGGCATCGAGCGCGCGTTCAAGCGGGAGACCGGTCTCACGCTCGAGGACCTGAGCGACGAATGGCGCGAAGCGATGCAGACGAAGCATCTCCCGCAGATCGCGAACCTCGAGCGTGCCCGTAAATTTTCGCAGCCACTGCTGACTGAACGGAAGACCGGCGGCAGCCTGTTCCTCGCGCCGTCGCTCTCGAGCGACGGGAAGTACATCGCGTTCGTGTCGCTCGGCAGCTTCCTGCGCGGGGAAGTCTTTCCCGATCTGTGGCTGGGGGACGGCGAAACGGGGCGGCGCCTCAAGCGGCTCGTGAAATCCACGACCGACCCGAACTTCGAGGAGCTGCGGCTCCTGTATTCGCAGAGCTCCTTCTCGCCGGACGCCAAGTTGCTCGCGTTCACTGCGCAACGCGACGGACGCGACGTGCTGTACCTGATGGACGTGAAACGGAGAAAGGTCACGCACCGGTTCGACCTTCCGCTCGAAGGTGTCACCAGCCCCTCGTGGTCTCCCGACGGCCGCCAGCTCGTGTTCAGTGGCGGCAAAGGCGGGCTCACCGATCTGTACATCGTCGATCGCGATGGCCGGAACCTGCGTCGTCTGACGAACGACCGGAACGGCGACAATCAGCCCCAATGGTCGCCTGACGGCCGCACGATCGCATTCGTGTCCGATCGCGGCCCGAAAACCGACTTCGACAACCTGAAGTTCAGTCGCTGGCAGGTGTCGCTGTACGATCTCGAGTCCGGTCGAGTGAGCGTGGTCCCCGGCCAAGCGGGGCAGAATCTGAACCCGATGTGGGCGCCGGATGGCAAGTCGATCGCGTTCGTGTCGGATCGGACCGGCATCCCGAACATCTTCATCTACGACCTCGACAAGAAAGAACACTTCCAGATCACGAACGTCGTGGGCGCGGTGCTCGCCGTCACGGAGTACAGCCCCGTGATCACCTGGGCGCGTCAGGCGGACCGCCTCGCGTTCGCGTATTACGAGAACGGCGACTACAGCGTGTGGTCGGTGAACAACCCGCGCCGGCTGATGAAGGAGCCGTTCCGCGACTCCACGGCGCTGAAGACGCAGACGGTCGCGAAGGCTGCCACGCGCGCGGACAGCGCTGCGGTCAAGCTCGCGAGCCCCGCAGTTCCTGACGCGACCGTCTCGTCGGCACCGCGAGCCGCGCAGCCGACGGACTCCATGCCACGGGCATCGGCGTCACAGGGGAGCGACACGTCGGCACTCGCGCCGATCGTCACGGCGAACCGCGATTCGGTGGCGCGCGATCGGTCGATCTACCGGAGCGCGACCGGGATTCGCGCGTCTGCCGACCTTCCCAGTGCCCCCGAGCGCGCCGAGACCGTCGTGAGCGTTGCGCAGCTGCTCGACAGCGCCGCGATCGTGCTGCCCGACACGACGCAGTTCAAGAGTTACGGCTACAGGATTGGATACCAGCCAGAGTACATCTCCCGGCCCAGCATCGGATACGCGCAGGACAACTTCGGTCGCGGCGTCTTCGGCGGGACTACCATCGTTCTCAGCGACCTGCTTGGCGATCATCGCCTCGCGTTCGCGGGACAGGTGAACGGTCGGTTGAGCGAGGCGTATCTGCTCGCCGCGTTCACGAGCATGGGCAGACGGCTCCAGTACACGACCGGTGCGCTTCAGCAGCCCGTCTGGTATCTGACGTACGATAAGACCCTTCCGACGCAGGAGGGACTTTACAAGCAGACGCAGGGCGTGACGCGTTTCGTCACGAGACAGGCGCTGTCTCTTATACAC
>JBKOYV010000027.1:0-9202 GCA_046725585.1 Gemmatimonadota bacterium
GCGACGATGGGCATCGGGTGCGTGTACGCGCCATTGATGTACGTGAGCCCCGCCGGGATCGCGAAATCTTCCTTTCTCGGGAAGCCCGCCGGCGGCACTCGCGTGCCTAACGTGTGGTCCATCGGGCGCTCCGGTGAGAGCTGGGCCGTGAGCTTGCGGGCGGCCGCGGTGCCCATCGCGAGTGCCGCGCTCGCGAGCAGATCGCGCCGGCTGATGGTCATCGCGTCATCCCTCGAACCATCATCGGACCGTCAGAGGGCTCGGCTTCACGGCCTCCGACTCCCTGGATGGCGGCACGCGGGACTCGATGCTGTTCGTCATCAGCACGCCTGCGTGCGCCCATTCGGAGTCGGTGATGCGAAGCGCACCCGACGCGGCCTCCGCTGACTCGACGGGGCGACCGGACTCTCGCCACGCGCGCGTGCCGCCCGCCACCGTCACGACGTTCTCGTACCCCTGCTGGCGAAGGAACTGGGCCGACCGCAGCGACCGCGTCCCCGACTGACAGATGGTGAGGATCGGGCGGTCTCGCGGGATCTCATCGAGCCGTGTCGCGAGATCGGCCTGTGGCACGTTCACTGCGCCGGGGACGCGCTCGCGAGCGAACTCCTCGGGCTCGCGCACGTCCAGCACCACCGCGTTAGGCGGCGCCGACTCGATGGCGTCGAGCCCAACCTCGTCGACCGATGGGGACGAGGTGAGCATCGCCCAGGTCATGTCGGCGACACCACGATTCGTGGCCTCGATCGCCGTCATGTTCAGCGGGCGCGCCGGAATTCCATTCGTCAGCTCCGCCACGAACGGCTCGCGATCCATGTGCAGCAATGGGCTGTACAGCCGCTCGAAGCCGATCGTCGTGCTCGGTCGCCCACACATGCCCTTGCCGCACGGCCCTTCGAAGTGACCCGGGAAGACCGCGACCCAATCCGGAAGGCGAAGCAGCTTCGAGACGCTCTCGAACTGAGCCGATGGGTCGCCACCGCCGAAGTCCGGCCGCCCCACGTCACCGACGAGAAGCGAGTCGCCGGTGAGCACCATCGACGGCTCCGGGCTCCGCGGCGGATTCACCACAAGGACCGAGATGAGCTCGGGCCGATGTCCCGGCGTGTGGAGGATGCGCAGCTTCAGCTGGCCGAGCGGGAGCTCCTCGCCGTTGGCGAGGGGGCGGAACTGATACGTGACTCGCGCCGACTCGTGGAGGCAGAGCTCCGCTCCGTATTGCGCCGCGAGCCTCCGTGCACCGGAGATGTGGTCCGCGTGGATGTGCGTATCGATCACGTAGCGGAGCTGAAAGCCGCGCTCGCGGAGCAGCGGCTCGTACTGCTCGGTTTCGATCGAGGGGTCGACGATCGCCGCCTCGTGCGACTGGCGCGAGGCAATGAGATACGACGCGCAACCACAGCGTTCGTCGAGGATTTGCTTGAAGTACACGGTCGGCCCTCTACGCTCGGGATGACAGGCGCATCTAAAGGTAGCCGCCGGCACCCTCACATCCACCCTGCAGGTCGCCGTGAAACCCTCGAGGCGGCGCTCCGACTCCGAGGACTCAGGGGCGCTGACGCGGCGACCAGGCAAGCGGAGGAGCAGCGGGCAGAGCCTGGCGAGATAGCGACCAGTCGATGTCGTCCGGCACGCCGGCACGAACCGTCAGCGGACCAACGAGCACGTTCGTGTTGGCCGAGTTGCCGAAGATCACCACGCGGTCGGCGGAGTCCGGCATCATGCCGAGCTGTGAGTGGCCGGCGGCAACGCCATTGACCGCAACTCCACATCGCCCGTCGGGAAAGATCTGCAATCGAACGTGAAACCAGGCGCCCGAGCGAAACGACCGCGGGGCGGGCAGAGTGACGGTGGATGATGGTCGATCGAGCACCAGGCCGATCGTGTCGCCGTACGTCGCTCCCTCGGTCGTGGGATAGCCCACACCGCACGATGGCCAATCGACCGTGCGGCGCGGCATGTTACCTCCCCCGTGGTCCCACACCTTGAGCACGGTGTCCGTCAGCGCATCCTCGAGCGACACGTTCACGATCTGCCACTGCTCCATCGTTAGGGGACTCGAGATCCAGGTGTCGACCGCCAGTCCACTCGCCGTCGGATATTTCATGAGCGAATAGACGCCGCTCGAAAACGACCCATCGCCGTTGTTCATGAGACCGCGAACGCCGTCGGACGCGGAGTCGATCTTCGGACGAGGCTCGCCGAACGGACGCCAGTTGTCAGTAAGCGCGCCGGACCAATCTTCCTGGAACAGGACCGACGTCTCACGCGGCCTCACCACCACGTCGCGCGACGCAGTGCGCCAGCCGCCGGCCGTCACCGTCACGCGCACCTCGCCGGGGCGCCTCGGCACCATGAGACCAGTGCTGTCGAGCGCTACGACAGCAGTATCGGGCGACGACCAGCGCACTGATCCGAGCGGGATGGTGTCACCGTCGGGCGTGATGCCGCGCGCGACGAGCTGGTGCGGCACGCCAACCATCGGCGAACCGAGCCCGGTGCCGATCGCGAGCTGCTCCGCATACCGATGACGCCGCGACGTCGACTCGAACGCCAGGATCCGGCGTCCCGGCTTCAGTGGGCTCACGTCGATCTCGATGACGCGGTTCGGATCCTCGAGGGGAAAGAGGAGTATCGCCGCTGCCGAGTACCCGACGCGCCGGCATTGGCAGATCACCCAGCGTCCGTCCCCCGAGATCCGGGCTTCGTCGCTTCGTCGCAGTGTGATCGCCGTGTCGACCTTCCCGGAACTCACATCGAGCCGCCCCAGCGCAGCGGAGGAACCGCGCGTCATCCATACGATGATGTGGCTCGCGTCATACCACGCGTCGCGTGGCGACAGCTCGCCGCCATCGATGGTAAAGCAGCGCTCATTGCGGGCATCGACATCGATGACGCACGTGGAGCGTGGACGGCCGTCCCAGTAGCGCCGGTCGAACGCGATGCGGCTCCCGTCGGGACTCCACACGGGTGAGGTATCCGTGTTGGGACCGCGCGTCAGGCTGCGAACAGCGCCGGACCGGGCTTCCATGATCGCGAGATCATAGTGGCTCTCGGCACTCCACCGCCCTGTGTGGAACGCGAGCCAGCGCCCATCAGGCGACCAGCGGGCGCCTTGATCATCCCCGACGGCTGCCGTCAGCCGCCGCTCGCGGCCGTCATCGCCGACGTCGAACAGGTCGATCCCGCCCGAGTCCGTGGTGACGCGATCGACGGTCCATGCCTTGTCATCCGGACGGCGAATCAGCGTGCCTGTCGTGGGATCCGCGTGAACGTGCCATGTGGGGCGCGAACCCCCGGCGCGAACGATCGAACCTGCCACGAACTGTGTGGCATAAATCGGGATGCGGTACACATTCGCGATCGAGTCCGCACCTACGGATCCGACGGCGAGCGTGACGTCGGGCGGCGGCTGATTCCGCAGCATGCCCACGAGCAGGAGAGTCAGTGGCATCACGACCGCTGCGGCGACGGCCGCAAGCTGCCGTCCCGTGGAGAACAACCCCATCCGCTCCAGCAACGGCAGCGAGCCTACCAGCTCCGTTGCGAGGTCGTCCGACGTGCGCTCGCCGAGAAAGTCGATGGCGAGCGCGCGATTGGGTTGACGATCGCCTGCCTCACGGGCCATGTATGCGAACCGCGCGAACGCGACCCGCAGCGACGCGCGGTCATCCGCTTGCGCGAGCAGTCCGCCGGCCTGGCGAAGCGTGCGCGTGTCCCTGCCGTTGGTGTCGAGCATCACTCGCCCGAGCGACCGGGCGGCCGCGCGGATCGCGTCGGGAGTGGCGAGCTCCACGACCTTGGCCGCGATCTCGTCGTGCGACGGCGACCACAGCTCGCCGTGGCGCGCGACGAGCCCGCGCCGTTCGAGGCTGCCTAACGCCGATGCGGTCTCGTCGTCGGTGCGACCGGCGGCGACCGTCAACGCGTCTCTCGTGAGCGGCACGCCGGCCACGGCGAGCAGTGTCAGGACCCAGCGCTCGACGCGGTCGAGTCGCTCCACGCGCTGGTGCAGCGCCCCCCCAGTACCCAGCGTCGCGAACAGGTGGCTCGGCCGCGGGGCGCTCCACACGCCGTCGGTCCGTGCGAGCAGGCCGCCCTCGATCGCCAGCTGCAGCGTCTCCAGCAAGAGCAGTGGCGAGCCGCCTGTCGCCTCGCAGAGCTCCTCGGGCAGCCGTTCCGCCCAGGGTTCCGCCGGCATGGCCGCGATGCTCGCGACGAACGCCTGGACCGCCGTCGAATCGAGCGGCGCGAGTCGGATGGTCAGCGCCTGCTCACCGGACGACAGCACGTCGACTGTCGGGCGCGACGCGGTCACCACGAGGACGCGAGCGTGGTCGAGTGCGCCGAGGACGCTCGCGATGAGCTGACGGGATCGCGCGTCGGCCCACTGGACGTCGTCGATGAAGATCGCGATCGGCTGCTCTTCCGCCACGGCGGAGATGAGCTCGCGCACGGCGACGGAGCGCCGGCGCAGCGCGTCGGCCGAATCGCCTCCGGCGTCGGGCAGCGCGGCGGGGTACGAGGCGGACAGCGCGGGATTCAACGCGACCAGCGCCCGCGCCGACCCGGTCGAGATCCCGCTCGCCCCCGAGAACCGGGCCAACGCTTCGGCGAGGTCGCCGGCGAGGCCGAACGGGATGTCGCGCGCGCCTAACGATGCACGAACGAACAGCGTGCGTGCGCGCGTCGCGCGAAGGCGCGCGTGCGCGTCCGTGATGAGCCGAGTCTTGCCGGCCCCCGCGGGGGCGAGCACGTGGACGTGGGTCGTCGTCCCGCTGCGCGCCGTCTCCCATCGGTCGAGCAGCTGCGAGAACTCGCGCTCACGCCCGACGAGCTCGGCGAAGAGCGAGAGCCGCTCTCCGGTCCTGTCGTGCTGGGCTGTGATCTCCGGAGTCTGGCGAACCGCTCGCAACATCGACCGCGTCGCCGGCTCCGCGTCGATCCCTTCGGCCCCGGCGAGCCGATCGAATGCGTCCGCCTCGAGCGTCCCGCCAACAGTGTCGCCGGCAGCGATGAGCGTCTCGAAGAGGAGGCGCCACCCGCCCTCGCGCAGCGGGTCACTGTCGCGGACGCGTCGCGCGAGCGCCTGGGCGTCGCGAAGGCGCCCCGTCGTCATCCACCGCCTGACGAGTGTCTCCGCCGCACGCCAGAAGAAGGCGCGCATCCGCTGGCGTTCGATGTCCGCCCAGCGCTCGAACTCGGCTCCGCCCGGCGCGGCGAAGCCGGGGAAGAAGTCGCCGGTGTACAGTCGAACCACGTCCTCGACGCTGTTATGGGCTACGGCCGCCAGGAACCGGTCCCGGTCCGAGTCGACGGGTGCTACCACCCTGAGCACGTCGCCACCGACGATCAGCGGACGGTCACCGAGCCGCTTGCGAACGTACCAGAGCGTCTGTCGGAGGGCGTGCTTCGCGCCATCGGGCTCGACGTCCCCCCAAAGCAGGTCGATGAGGTGCTCGCGGGCGACCGCTCGATCAGGTGCGCAACACAGGTACGTGATGAGCGCGAGCGGCTTGCCAAGGTCGAAGAGCGTGGCATCGCCGTCGGCACGAAGTGACGTCGACCCCAACGTCACGAGCGTGAGCGGGGTGTGGATAGGAACGCCGGATCGCAATCCGTCGATCATCAGGCGCGGGTGAGACGTGTGTGGGCCGCTGGTTGTTCGACCGGCACTGCGCCCCCGCGTCAGTCAGCTGGCGAACCGGTTTAGGAGTCCCCGGTCGCTGCTCGGCAGGTGGTATTTCGTCGGGTGGCACCGCGAAGGTACCGACAGGTCGAGCAGGTCAGCAAGGCGTCGACCATCACGATCCCACCGAGGACTAAAAACTCGCCCGGACAATCACGAGGAGTCCGGGCGAGTTTTTAGCCGTCGAAGCCCCTTCGCCGAGCACCGTCCTTGTAGTCGTCCGCCTCGAACACGTAGTACGCGAGCGTCGGGGCGGCGAACGGGGTCAGCGTCAAGGCGCCGAGGTGCACGTCGTACCCAGCCCGAGGCTCATTGGAATCGACCCGAACCCGTCTGCGTCATTCCGGCTCTCGCCCGGATAATCCGACGCCTGGGGCGTCGAACCCCGTACCGGCGCACACCGTCAGGTTGTTGCTTATCTGCGGAACCCGCGCGGCGGCCGAGAGCATTCCGGGCACGTGCACCGCCGAGGTGTCCCCTTCATGCCTCCGGCGCTACCGCCGGCGCTCGACGGAGTGGGCATACGACGTTAGGGTGTGTCATTGATAGTCTGACGCCATCCCTTGAGCTGTTATGGCGAGTCGCATCGAAGTGCTCGGCACCGCTCTGGTTTCGGTAATCGTCTTTGCCGTCATCGGACGCCTCAACCCACGCAGCCCGACACCAAGCATTCCACAGGCGGATGCCGGATCACGGGCGGCGGCGTCCACGGGAGGAGCGCGTCCCGCGCTTGACACCACTGAGGTGTGCCTCACTCCGGGAACAGGTGAACGGCCCTGCAGTCGCTCAGTGAAGATACGGACGGGAAGCGGCCGTGACGTGCTTCGCCAGTTCCTCGGCGCACCGTTGGAAACCGCGCGGTGCGCCATTCCCGAAACGCTGGCCGTGAGCGTCGTTACGCTTCCTGACCCCATCGACTCCCATCTCGATTGGGGGTTCGACGGTGGGCTGGAGTCCTTGAACCGTGCGTTCGAGCGCGCCGGCTATGTCGCCGACCGCTTTTGGCTGCCGTGGGCGAGCGCGATGCGCTCGGGCGCGGCGTCGTCCTCGAGCTCGGCCCGCGACGCGGCGCGAGAATGGGTTCGTTATCCCGGCACACTGCTGTTCCGCAGGGCGTCCCCGCTCCAGCACAACCTCCACCTCGTCTACATTGTCGGCGAGATTCCGACGGTCGGGCTTCACCAGGACGCGCTGCAGGAAGCGCTCGCCGAGCGCGACTCGTTGCGGGCCGCCGTTGCCCGGGGATCCAACAGAGCCCAGGGAGATTCGACCCTCGGGCCATGCCTTGTGCTGGCACCGGGCCCCGATACGCTCCGCATCGTCGGGCCGGCCCTCTCGGGCTCCGTGCCGTCTCTGGCGCTCGCACTCGCACGCTGGCGAAACGCGCCTGCCCACAAGGACTCCACTGTCTCGATCATCAGTGGGTCCGCTACGAACGACGACAATTATACCGTGCTGGATCGTCCGCCCGGCACGCGATTCTCGGCGACCGTGTACCCGTCATCGAGCCTAACGTGGTTCATCGATAGGGTCCTGGTGAGGCGTATGCGCATTCCGCTCGAACGCATCGCCATGCTGACCGAGGGCTCGACGCAGTTCGGGCAACTGGAGGCGGCCGCGGTCGGCGTCAGCCGGTCGAGAGACGTCGGACTCCTTTCGATCCCGTTTCCGATCAACATCGCCAGCCTGCGGACGGAGTACGCGCGCCACCCCGTGGCACCGTCGCGCCCTGAAGAAGAGCAGGCACAGCCCGCACCACGCGTCCCGCTGAGCCTGAGCGACCCGGCGCTCACGACTGAACGCCCAGGGCTCGCATCCGCCCAGCTCACGGTGCCCTCGGCGGATCTCGCCATCCGTGAGATCCTCCGCACGCTCGAAGCGCATCGCGTTCGAGCGGTGGGAATCGCGGCGAGTGATGTGCGCGATCAGCTCTTTCTCGCGGAGATCATCAAGGAACACCTCCGCGACGTCCAGCTATTCATGGTCGGCAGCAACATCCTCTTCCTTCGGCCGGACCTGAACGAGGCACTGCTCGGGACACTTGTCGTGTCCACGTATCCGCTGTTTCTCGAGAATCAGTTCTGGGACCCCACTCGCACCAACCGCGCGCGGCTGATCTTCACGAGCGACGTGGCCGAGGGCATTTACAACGCGATGTTGATGCAGCTCGGCGCCGATACCGCGGCGGCGGACTATTCCCGACCGATTGTCGGCGACACGATGTGGCGCCCACCGCTGTGGGTGACGACTGTGGGGCGCGACGCGCTCTACCCCGTGACGATCGGCGATTCGTTGATCACCGACACCGCGAGCGTGTTCTACAAGTATCTGCGACCTCGTTTTGCGAGCGTCGAGTCGCATGCCGAGAAGAACGAGAAGGCGGGCGAACCGACACCGCCCGAGACTGCTCAGAACCTTGCGGAGTTCATCTTCATCGCGTTGCTGCTCATGGTCGGGTTTCCCGTTGCGTACTTCCTGGTTCACACGCGGACGAGCGGACGAGCGGCGCGCGTCGTCGTCGAGACGCTGGAAACGGAAGGCGCGACAGTCGGCCAGCGTCGGCGAGCGGCCACCGAGATCTCGCTCATGGAGCAACGCGAGCTGTTCGTCGCTCTCCGGTTCCTCGCCGTTTGTGTATTGGCCCTTGCCGCCACGCTGGCGCTGCTTCGTCCCGCCGCACACGGTGACACCAGGTACGAGATCTGGCTCGGCCTAGGGCTCGTCCCACTGTTGGGCATCGGCGTGCTTCTCGTTGGTCCACGGACCACCGAACGCTGGGGACACCTCGAGTGGGTACGCTGGGGGATCGCGTACAAGCGGTCCAGGGCGGAAGGGTTCTGGTCCGCGCTCGAGACTGCCGGTCTCTACTTGCTGTTCGCGCTCGGGGCGCTCTACATAACGATTGTCGTGCTGTACGTCATGCAGGTCGTGCGCCTCGGGCCAATACTGCCCGGCCTCTACTTCCAGCGCGCCGTGCATTTCGGAAGTGGGGTCTCGCCGCTCGCGCCGGTGATTCTCGGAGCCATCGGGTTCGGAGCGTGGAGCTGGTGGCACCTGGAGCGCATCGAGCTGCTCCAGTGCCGGACAGAGTTCGAAGAGGCATGCACGATCACGGGCGACCCGTCGGGACCTCCCATCGAGTGCGGGCTCGGGTCTCGCTACACCCAGTCGGCCGCCGTCGGGAGCGCAGATCGGGAGGAACGACAGGAGAACGCTCATTCCGGAATACGATCGCGGCTCGGCCTAACGCGCATCGATACCTGGCTCGATCACACGCACAAGCGAGCTCCCGACTCGGGCGGCCTTGCCATTGTAGTCGGGGAGATCCGAAAGCGGCTGCTGTATTTGTTACCGACGACGACGTCCCGGGTTGCGCTGATTGTTCTGGCGGCAGTCTCGTGGTGGCTGTCAGGTGAATTCGCGTTGTCCATGGATGCCGCGGTGACTCGATGGACTTTCCCGAACACCGAATGGACCGTTTCGCCGTTCGATCTGCTGCTGCGCTTTGCCACG
>JBKOYV010000395.1:0-16811 GCA_046725585.1 Gemmatimonadota bacterium
GCGGTTTTTCGGCGGGGACCAGGTAACCTGCGTGGCGAGCCGATCGACTGATCGGCCCAGACGCTGGCATCAGGACCTGAGCGACGCGCAGTAGTGCCGCCGCTCGGCTCCGATTGCGCCGCGACCACGTACGTTTCGGCATGAACGATCCACGGGCCGCCATCGTTCGGCGCGGGCTCTGGCTAAACGTCGCGACGATCGCGTACAACTCGTTCGAAGCCGTCATTTCCCTGGTCGCGGGGGTGCTGGCCGGAAGTGTCGCGCTCGTCGGCTTCGGTGTGGATAGCGTGATCGAGGTGACAGCGAGTGGTGCCGCTCACTGGCGGCTCCGCGCGGACTGGGACCCGGCACGCCGGGACCGCGTGGAGCGCCTAACGTTGCGGGTGATCGGGGCGACGTTCCTCGCGCTCGCGGCGTATGTCGCCTACGACAGCGTTACGGCCCTTGTGCAACGTGAGCGGCCAGACGAAAGCCTGGTCGGTATAGACATCGCGGCCCTGTCCCTGGTCGTAATGCCGCTCCTCGCGCGAGCGAAACGGCGTGTCGCGCTCGCGATGGGCAGCGGCGCGCTGGCCGCCGACGCTCAACAGACCAGCCTGTGCGCGTACCTGTCCGCAATCTTGCTCGGCGGGCTCGCGCTAAACGCGCTACTCGGCTGGTGGTGGGCCGACCCGGTGGCGGCACTCGCCATGGTGCCGATCATCGCCAAGGAGGGCGTCGAGGGCCTGCGCGCGGAGTCGGCGTGCTGCGACGCATGCGCCGTGAACGACCCAAGACGAGCCGAAGCAATTCCTGGCGCGCCAGGAGGACCCTAATGAGCAGGGCGAAGTCGAAGGCCAAGGTCACGTCGCGGACGAGCAAGCCCGGCAAATCGGCCACCAGGTCCAAGCGAGAAGGCGAGGTCGCCGTCGTGCTACTCTCGGGCGGCAACCCGCGCATCGCGAAAGCGGACGGCGACGCCCCGGTGCAGGCGTACATCGCTGCGATGCCTGGCTGGAAGCGAGTCGTTGGGAAGCGCCTCGACGCGCTCATCGTGCGGAACGTGCCTAACGTGCGCAAAGCAGTGAAGTGGAACTCCCCGTTTTACGGCATCGAAGGCCAGGGTTGGTTCCTGGGGTTCCACGTCTTCACCCACTACGTCAAGGTGACCTTCTTCCACGGCGCGTCGCTGCGGCCCGTTCCACCCGGAGGCACGGGCAAGGACGCGCGCTGGGTCGACATCCACGAGGACGATCTCGACGAGGCGCAGATGACGAAGTGGGTGAAGGAGGCGGCCGCGTTGCCCGGCTGGGTCCCGTAGGCCGACAGGGACCCTGGCGGGTCGCCCGTCAACGCACCGAGCCTCGGCTATACCGTTGCACCCGTCGCGCCGCCCGCTCGGCGGGAGTGAGCGCGACGCTAGGGGCATGCAGATCGACCACGAACACTTATCGGCGTCCCTCGCCGCGTCGGTCGGCAGTGCCCAGCTCTCGCCGGGTCTCGAAACGGAGAGAATTGACGATCCACCTGCGTTCCGTTGGCTCTTGACCTAGCGAGTTATGTATAGCTATCTATGGGTATGGCTCGGAATGACGTTTTGCAGGGCACCCTCGACTTACTCGTTCTCAAAGCGGTCGCGGCCCAGGGGCGCACGCACGGCTATGCCATCACCGCCCACATTCACCGCGCCTCCGACGACCTGCTGCGGGTGGAGGAAGGTTCGCTCTATCCCGCGCTACACCGCATGGCGCAGGCGGGATGGCTCAAGGCGGAGTGGGGAAAGACCGAGACCAATCGCGAAGCGCGGTTCTATTCGATCACGCCCCTCGGACGCAAGCAACTCGTGACCGAGGAGGAGGACTGGGCGCGCCTCCGGGAAGGCGTGCAGCGCGTCCTGCGGTACGCGTGATGTCGCTCTTCTCCCGGCTACGCAACGTCTTTCGGGCGGACGCGCTCTCCGATGAAGTCGAGCGCGAGATGGCGTTTCACATCGACCAGCACGCCGACGATCTCATCGCTGCAGGTATGAGCCCCGGGCGAGCGCGCGCGGAGGCACGGAGACGCTTCGGAAACATCGGGAAGCACTCCGACGACACACGGAATGCGGACCTCATCGGCTGGTTCGCGACACTGCTGGCTGACGTGCGCTACGCGCTCCGCGTGATGCGCGCGCAGCCGGGTCCGACGCTCATCGTCGGGCTCACGCTCGCGTTCGGTCTCGGCGTGAATGCGGCCGTGCTAGGCATCATGGACGGCCTGCTGTTGCGACCCTACCAATTCCGCGACTACGAGCGCCTCGTGGTGCTCAGGGAGACTCGAGTCGGCGCATCGGAGAACGACGTGGCGTCCCCCGCGAACTTTCTCGACTGGAGAAGAGAGTCGCGTAGCGTCGAGGGTCTGGTTGCGTGGGAAGCCTGGGACGCAACGCTGTCCGGCGGCGTCGAGCCCGAACGACTGAACGGTTTCAAGGTATCGCCGGGATTCTTCGCGCTCCTCGGCGTCCGACCGGCGCTCGGACGATGGTTTGCGGCGGATGAGGAACTGCCCGGCAACGACCGGCGTGTGGTCATAAGCGACGCGTTCTGGCGCAACCGGTTCGCGGCCGATTCGGCGGTCATCGGGAAAGAGCTGATTCTCGATGACGTCGCGCATGTCATAGTTGGAATCGCACCGGCGAAGCTCGACTTCCCGATGGCAACGGACGTGTGGTCGCCGTTGGCTTTTTCGGCGGTGCGCGCGAACGATCGAAGCAACCGCTCGCTCGCGGTCATGGGAAAGCTTGCCGAGGGCGTGACGCGGCGCGAGGCGCAAGCCGAGCTCAATGTCCTCGCGCGGCGCATCGAGACGTTGCATCCGGCGACCAATCGCGGGCGCGGCATCTCGATCAGCGCGCTATCGGAAGCGTTCATCGAAGGCGCGGCGTATGTCGTGAACGGCATCCTCGAGACGGCAGCGGGGCTCGTACTGCTGGTCGCCTGTGCCAACCTTGCCGGTCTTCTCCTCGCGCGGTCCATCGATCGGCGACGCGAGCTGGCGGTCCGCATTGCGCTGGGCGCCACTCGTACGCGCATAGTCCGTCAGCTCGTGACGGAGACAATAGTGCTCAGTCTCATGGCGTCCGCAGTTGCCATCATCTGTGCGCACATCGCACTCGGCGCTCTTCGCGCCAGCGTGCCCGCGGACGTCGCGCGACAGGTGGAGGGGTTCAACAACATCCGACTCGACTGGGCGGTTGTCTGGATCATCCCCGCATTGTCCATCCTCATCGGCTTGCTGGTGAGCCTCTTCCCGGCACTAACGGCGCTGCGCGGCATGTCTTCATCCGCGCTCAAGGAGAGCGACCGCGGCACCGTCGGCAGCATTGCGAATCTGCGCGGGCGTCAAGCGCTAGTAGTGGCCGAGATCTCCTTTGCGCTCAGTATCCTGATCGCTGCCGGTCTCACGCTCCGAAGCGCTGCGCGAATGATCGACGAGCCGGGTGGCTTCGATGCGCATCGGCTGCTCATGATGCAGACGACGCTCAGCGAACGGAAATATCGGGAGCCCGCGGCGCGACGCCGATTCGCCGGTGAGCTCGTGGATCGTCTGGAGCGCGTCCCGGGCGTCGAGGCGGCCGCGGTGGCCAACATCCTGCCCGCCAACGGCTGGAGTCCGGCAACGCCGGTGCTCGTCGAGGATGAATTCGTGGGCGGCAACTCCGGGCGAGGTGACATCCTCGCGGATCCTGGCCGCTGGCCGCGCAGCGGCTACCGCAGCGTCTCCGAGAATTTCCTTCGGACAATGGGCATCCGTCTCCTGTCCGGCCGTGGCTTCGACGGCGCGGACCGCGAGGAGCGTGAGCCCGTTGCCATGGTGAGCGAATCGTTCGCGAAGCGCTTCTGGCCGGATCACAGCGCGATCGGCAGGCGCATTCGTCTGGCGGACAGCTCCGGTGCGTGGCTCACCGTGGTCGGCGTCGTTGCCGACGTGAACATGTACAACTGGTGGGACGGCATCGATTACACCGCGGTGTACGTGCCGCTGCGTCAGGCGCCTCCTTCCGGCGTGCTACAAGCGGTCCTGCGTGCGCCCGGTGAACCGAGCGACCTTATCACCGCAGCGCGCGCGGCCGTACGCGAGGTGGACGCAACCCTGCCGGTCGATCAGGTGCGGACGCTGCGCGAGGCGGTCGTGGCAAACGGCCGAGGAATGAACCTGCTCGCGACGATGATGGCGGTGTGTGGCGGTATCGCGATGCTGCTTGCCGTGGTCGGCATCTACGGGCTGATGGCATACACGATTGCTCAGCGTGCGCAGGAATTCGGTGTTCGTCTGGCATTTGGCGCGACCGCAGCGGACGTGCTGCGTCTGACGCTCCAGCGAGCGGCCCGGCTGACCGCGACCGGCCTGGGCGTTGGCATCATCCTCGGGTGGATACTCGCCCGCGCCATGACGGCCGCGCTCGAGGGAGTGGTCGCGGTCGACGCGACCACCTTTCTCGTGGTCGCGTCCACGCTGGCCGTCGTTTCAATGCTCTCTGCATATCTCCCGGCGCGCCGAGCCCTGAGGCTCGACCCGGCAACAATACTGCGGCAATAGCTTGCGGCTCGATGTTGGCGGCGCTCATCGCGGGGCAGCGGCAGGGCGCGTGGGCTCCCGCTGGTCACGCACGCGACGCGCTGAAATGCGCCGCCGATGCATGCGAACGATGAAAATCGAGCCTGCCACCAATTCCGACGCGGGCGGTATGCGGATGCTGGCTAGGCGCCTGAGCGCCGAAGCTGCCGGCCGGTGCTATCATTGTCCCGCATGACACCGGCAACCGTCCAGCTGACCGGGATCTACATCTACCCGGTGAAGTCGCTGCGCGGCGTACGACTGCAGGAGGCGCCGCTCGCGGACGGCCGGCTCGTGGGGGACCGCAACTGGCTCCTCGTCGACAGTGGCGGCCGCTTCATGCACATGCGTGACTACCCGCAGATGGCCCGCGTCGAAGCGACGATGACCGAGCACGGCATCGCGGTTCGGACGGAGGAGCTGCCCGCGCTCCAAATCGACCGACCAGCCTCCTCGGATGCCGCGCTCGATCGCGTGACGCATGTCCGTCTCTGGCGCCGAAGCGCACCCGTGATGCCGGTTGGCCGCGAAGCCGACGAGTGGTTCACTCGTGCGCTCGGCGTTCGGTGTCGCCTCATGGCGTTCGTTCCCGACGCCGATGCACTGAACGTTCCGCCGTACGAGGTCCACTCGAGCCTCCAGGACGCGACGCCCTTTCACCTGACGGCGGAGGAGTCACTCGCGGACCTCAACGCGCGGATGGCGAGCCCGATCCCGATGAATCGCTTTCGCCCGAACCTCGTGGTCCGCGGGGCCGCGCCCTACGCGGAAGACGGATGGCGAACGATCTCCATTGGCGACACGGTGCTGCGTTGGATCAAACCGTGTACGCGGTGCGTGGCGACGACCACTGACCAGGAGACGGGCGAACGAGCGAGCCGAGAGCCACTGTACACGCTCGCGCGGTACCGGCGGCTGGGCTCCGAGGTGGCGTTCGGCCACTACTTGGTGGCGGACACCTGGGGCGAGCGACTCCGCGTCGGTGACCGCGTCACGGTCCTCGAGAAGGCCGCGAACGCCGTTGCCTAACGGGTGATCAGGCCGGCGCCGGCCTCGTACGCGAAGAACAGACCGAACACCAGGCTCACGGCGCCGGAGGCGAACCGGAGGCCGCGGTGCATGCGCGCAAAACGCGCCCCGGTTGCGGCGAACGGCATCGCGAGCGCCATCGTGATCAACATCATCCCGCCAATCGTCCCAAGCCCAAAGACGAGCAGGTAGAGCAGAGCCCACCGAGCGCTCTGAATCGTGGCCAACACGAGCAGGGCGACGGCCGCGGACCCTGCGAGCCCGTGCACTACGCCGATTACGAGAGGCCTAACGATTCCGTAAGCCCGTACGCGGCCAAAATGGCGATCGAGCCAGCTGACGGGCGTGCGATTCGGGTCGTGCGGGTGTGACTCCGGCTCATGCCCGTGCACGTGCGTGTGGACGTAGTCGCCGTGCCGGTGAGCGTGCGAGTGCACGTGTCGGGTGTAGTCGTTGCGGATCTCGTCCATGCTCTCGCGCAGCCAGCCGGTGATGCCGCGCAGGTTGACCAGCCCGAGCACGCACAGCATGAAACCCACCGCCATCTCCATGGACATGCCGACCCGCGGCGGAATGACCCAGCCCAGGAGAATGATCGCACCGCCGACGACCAGGATGGTCAACGTATGCCCGAGGCCCCACGCCGCGCCGATGACGGCTGCCGACCGCGCGCTTCGCTCCCGCGCGACGATCGTTGCCACGGCGATGACGTGGTCCGCATCCGTCGCGTGGCGCATTCCGAGAAAGAAGCCCAGGGCGAGGACGGTAATGGCGTTCGTCATCCGATGGATCCCGTGAGCGCAGGCCCGCGGAACTCCATCGTTCCTGATTCGAGAAATCCGAGATACTCGTGCATGCCGTACCGGGGCTCTGAGCGCCGTATCCGCGGTGTTGAAGATAGTCGGATACTCGAGGGGTTTGTCCCCACCCTCCGTAACCGAGATCAAGACGATACGAAGTGCCGACCTCCCCTCCGAGTAGCGAGGGCTCACGAATCGTCGGAACGAACGCCATCCACCTCGCCCACAGGCTAAATTTCAGGGTCACTCTCAAGGGTCAGCGCATGAAAGCGATGCAATTCGAGGATGTGGGGCGCACGTTTACTTGTGAGCCGGCCTCGTCCCCGGCCACACCCGGGACGTTCTGGTGGTGGATAACCATCTCGGGTGAGTCGCAGCGTTATGCGGCATTCCGCGTCGAGCCGACGGATACACCGGCATCATTGCGTCCGCGCGTACTCGCGTACTACGCACAGCTGCTCGCTGACCGAGCGCGTCCACCGATCGGACGCCTGTCGTGGGCAGACCGCAAGCGGGCCAATGGGGGAGCGCCGCCATCCACCGAGAAGGCTGACACGTAGCAGACCACGACGCGAGTCCAGGCGCGATGACCACACCGCAGGCGGAAACACTCGCGAAGGTTGAGGTCCTCGCGGACCTCGAGCCCGTGGTACATGAGCTGATGGAGGCGCACGAAGCGAAGCGCGTCCTCTGGTTCCCGAGTGAGCTTCTCTGCGCGCCGCCTGACACGGATCCCGACCACCACCTGCGCGAGCTGCGGGCCCGTGCGGAGGGAATCAGCCTGCCCGCTCGCGTCGCGGTCGCGCTCAACCTCCTGACGGAGGAAGGGCTGCCGCACTTCCATCGGCTCCTCGCCGCGTACCTTGGCGGCGACACGTTCTGGACGAAGTGGACGAACCTGTGGACGGCGGAAGAAGACCGACACGGCGCCGTTCTGCACGACTATGCGCGCGACAGTCGAATCCTCGACAATCCGGTGCTCGAACGCATGCAGTTCGAGTATCTGCGGGCAGGCTTCGAGCCAAGCTGGGACAAGGACCCGTATCGCGTGTTCGTGTACACCACGCTCCAGGAGCGAGCCACCCAGGTAAGCCACGCGAATACGGGCAAGCTGGCAAGCGAGTGCGAGCCGACGATCGGCATGGTGCTCGCCAACGTCGCGAAGGAGGAAGCGCGGCACTACACGTTCTACCGCACCGTCTTCAAGGAAGTATTGGCGCGGGATCCAAACCGTGCGCTCGCGTCCGCGGCCGAGATCATGCCGTCGATCGAAATGCCGGGCGTCAACATGCCGCATTTTCGTGAGCTGGCCGACGTGATTCGGCGCGCTGGCATCTACGGTCCGCGCGACTACGTGAAGATCGTTGAAGAGCAGATTCGGTTCTGGGCCATCGACGCGATAGGCGGCCTCGACTCTATCGGGGCTCGCGCGCAGGAGTTGATCCTGGCGGTTCCCAAGCGGCTCGAACGGTTCGCGGACGCGATCGAGGTGAGGAACCGTCCGAAGAGCTTCTCGTTTGCCGTGGCGTTCGATCGCGAATTCAGGATGGACTGACACCGTTCCCAAGAGGCCCTTGGGCCTGTGTCTGCGCGCCTCGTCATACGGTCACATCGGTTAGTCCCACGCGGCTTGGCGCTGCTCCCAACCGAGCCTTTGATTCAGCGCGGGGACGAACCGAAACACTCAGACATAGCCACCATCCCGCCGAGGCAACCACGGCGGCGAGCCGGTGCGCGCGCCACCCGGGTGGACGTGGACACTTGCATTGATCGATGGACCACCAGCCGATGACCAGCAGCGCCGCCGCTCCGTTCCTCCCTCATTTCACCGAGACGGTTCCGGTTCGCGAGCCAGCGAGGCGGCGCTGGGTGCGATGGGCGCTGATCTTCGGTGCGTGGACGGCTTACGGCCTCGCGCAGGGCCTTCTGATGAAGGTGACGCTGACGGGGATGCGTTGGTGGTGGGCCGTCGAGATCTGTACCGGCGTTGCGTGGTTCTGGGCACTCCTCACGCCGGTAATCGTGTGGATCCAACGGCGCATTGAGGACGCGCACCTCGGAAAGCCGGGAGCGTTGGCCGCTCACGTCGTCATCGCCCCGGCGGTCGCGCTACTCGTAACCGTCGTGCGGCAGAAACTCGAGTGGACCCTCTCACCGCTCGACGTTGGCGGATTCCTGCCGAGCTACGTCTATTGGCTGGACGTCCACGTTCTTACCTATGCGATGGTCGTGGTCGTCGCGTGGGCCGTAGGCCTCCACGAGCAGTACAGGGATCGCACTGTCAGAACCCACATGCTCGAGGTACAGCTGGCTCGCGCCCAGCTGCAGTTCCTCGGGCTGCAATTGCAGCCACACTTTCTCTTCAACTGTCTCAACGCGATCTCCGAGCTCGCCCACGAAGCGCCGGCAGCCGCCGAACGGATGCTCAGACAGCTTCACACCCTGCTCAGGTTGTCGCTCGAGCGCGCGGGGCAGGACGAGGTGACGCTCGAGGAGGAGCTGGCGAGCCTCGATCCCTACTTCGATATCCAGCGCGCTCGCTTCAGCGAGTGGCTGACCGTGCAGCTCGAGATCGAGCACGCCGCTCGGCTCGCGCTGGTGCCGCATCTGATTCTGCAGCCGCTCGTGGAGAACGCGATCCGCCACGGCCTCGCCGTCCGTTCGGCGCCGGGCACTGTCGGGGTGCGGGCGTGGGTACATGGTGCGCGGCTGCATCTGGAGGTGCTGGACAACGGCGTCGGCCTTGCGCCGACTCGCACCTCGTTCAGGCCAGGCATCGGTCTCAAGAACGCGAAGAACCGTTTGACGCAGCTCTACGGCGAGGATCATCGCTTCGAGCTCCGTTCAGGCGAGAATGGCGGGACCGTGGTGAAGTTGGAGATCCCGTATCGGTCGCGAGCACTGCTCGCCGATCAGCCGCCACCGGACTGGAGTGCCACAGGCGAGTGGTCGATGATGCCGCCGCAGCGACTGTGGTCGACGCCGGCCGCCGGCACGCCGATACCTGGGCAATCGGCCGCCGCCGCGATGGCGCAGTCGCGATGGAACGGGCTCGAGGCGAGCGAGGTCTTCGGCGACGGAGTCCCCTCGCTCGCGCGCACGGCGTCGGTCACCGAACGGGTCGAGCACGCGAGCGACGCCGCGTCGGATTCGGCGTTAGGCGAGAGTCCGTCCGTGAAGCCCGGTCGCGAGTCGCCGCGGCTGTCGGCTCGCGGATGGCTCGCGATCGCCGGCGTGTGGCTGCTCAGCGCGATCCTCTGGTCGCTCCAGGTGTATTACTTCGCGGTCGCGCGCGGGCTCCCCGAGGAAGGGGAGAAGATCCAGTACATCCTCACGCACCTGGTGTCAGCGGCCGCGTGGGCGCTTTTCACTCCGCTCGTGCTGTGGCTGGCACGGCGGCTTCGGATCGGACGCCGCAACTGGGCCTCACGCATCGCAATCCACGCGGTGCTGTCGGTTGTCGTCGCGACGGCCCATGTGGCGGTCGTCCGCTCTACCGGGCTCATGGGCGACTTTGGGCTCTTCTCGTCGCTCAGCTTCAACCAGATCTCGGGCAACGTCTTCATCTACTTCGCGCTGCTCGCCTGGTCGCACGGGCGCGACTTCTACGCGTGGTACCGGGAGCGCGATGTCGCGGCGGCGCGGCTCGAGGCAGCGATCGCACGGTCGCGATACCAGACGCTCTGCGTACAGCTCCGTCCCCAGTTCCTGCTCGGAACGATCGAGCTGCTCGCTCGGCTCGTGCATGAAGACGTGAATCGCACCGAGCGGTTGATCGCTCGGCTGGCCGACGTGCTTCGCCTGACGCTCGACGCCGCGGGGGAGCGGCAGACGTCATTGCGGCGGGAGCTCGAGCTCGTGCGGGCGTATGTCGATGTGCACGACCTGGGCGTCCGCCCGGGTACGTCGCTCACACTGCACGTGGCGCCGGAGACGCTTTCAGTGCAGTTGCCGAATCGGCTGCTGCGGACGTTGATCGACGATCTGTTGATGGGATCCGGCGGTGTCGTACCGCCGGAGTCGGTAGCCGTGACGGTGGACTCGGAGCGGCTCGTTGGCGGCGCGACGAGAGTTCGGGTGCACGCCGCAACGTTCGACGGCGACGCCGCGGAAGCGGGCCGTCCGGGCGGATGGGCAGAGGCGGTCGAGAAGGCGACTTTGGCCGAGCGCGACCGAAAAGTGTCGTTGTACTTCCCGGATTCGATGACGGCGATCGTCCTGCTGGCCGATCGCGATGCGGAGGCGTCGCGGGATTCCGCACCCGCGGTTCTGTCCGCGCAACCCGCGTAGGGAGAATTCGCGGCCCGACGTTCGACCGCGCACCCAGCTCCGCGACAACCGAGTACGAGGTGACCGCTCATGTCCATTCGTGTGTTAGTGACGGACGACGAACCCATCGCGAGGCGGCGAATCCGTCGTTTCCTGCGTGCCGAGAGCAACGTGGAGGTCATCGGCGAGGCGTCCAACGGACGCGAGGCGATCGAAGCGATCCGCCAGCACAACCCGGATCTCGTCTTCCTGGACGTGCAGATGCCCGATGTGGACGGCTTCGGCGTCGTCCAGGCGTTAGGCGCCGATCAGATGCCGGCCGTCATTTTCGTCACGGCGTACGACGAGTACGCGCTCAAGGCGTTCGAGGTGAACGCGCTGGACTATCTACTCAAGCCGTTCGACGCGGAGCGGTTCAAGAGCGCCTTCCAGCGGGCCCGCGAGCACATCGACCGCGTGACGACGGCGCAGGCCGGCCGGCGCCTAAAGACGCTGCTGGAGCAGGTGCTGCAGGACGACAAGGTCGATGTCAACTCGGCCGCGCACGCCCTGCTCGGGTCGTCCGGCACGCACGCGGCACCGAAGAACGGCTATCTCGACCGGCTCATGGTCAAGAGCGATGGCCGCGTGTTCTTCGTGAAGGTGGCGGACGTGGACTGGTTCGAGGCGTCGGGGAACTACGTGCGGGTGCACGTCGGAAAGACTTCGCACCTCATACGCGAGACGATGAACGGGATCGAGTCGTCGCTCAACCCGCAGATGTTCGCTCGTATCCACCGGGCGGTCATCGTGAACCTCGACCGGATCAAGGAGCTCCAGCCGTGGTTCGCGGGGGATTACGTGGTGATCCTGCGCGATGGACGGCAGCTCAAGCTGAGTCGCACATACCGCGAGCAGCTGCAGTCGCGGATGCACCGGATTCCGTGACCGCCTAACGTCGAACCGCCCCGCCGGCCCGATCGGGCCGGCGGGGCGGTTCCGTTGTGCGCTACCGCGGCCGTGCGAGGCCTTCAGCGACGAACGAGAGTCACGATGAGGGCGCCGCTGTCGTGCTTCGGCCCGAACTTGATCGTCGCTTCCGAGGCCGACATTCGATCGACCGCGAACACGACGTAGGCCGGGAGCGATTGGAGGACTTCGAGCGAACCGGCGAAGTTGCCGTCGATGTATACGGCGATCGGTTCGTTCCGGCCGGTGAGCTCCGCACCTACCATGGGGCGGGGGCGGAGGTACAGCGGGGCGCGGCGTCGGAGTACGTCGTACAGCGTTTCGCCACTGAAGTACTCGGTAGCGAACGAGCCCGTGAGCAGGTGGCCGTGTGTCGGTCGTGCCCCGGAGGAGGCGATCGTCGAGGCCAGGGGTTGAGCGCCGGTCGTGGAGAGCCGCGAGGACGACGGGCCGCTAGCGCACGCGAGTGCGCAAAGGAACACTGCCGGATACGCGGAGCGCATACGAATCTCCTGTCGCGAGAAGGCGGCGTGCGATGTCGCACGTCGCACCGGCTAGATAGGAGATCGTCTCGCCCCGGACCAAGTGGTCTGGGACGAACCGTCCGGGGTCACACACGAGCCGAGCATTCCATACGCTCGAGTGAGCGTGAGCGGGCCGAGCGATTCAGTGCGCGTAAGTCATAGTACACATGTCGTTTACAGCTCGCTTGCAGATCATGCACGTTCGCTAATCGGAAGTCGAAGGCCGGCACGGCGGTGGGCGCTCGCGTAGGCGTGTGGGGATGCCGTGCGCAGTGGGGCTGGAGTCGCAAAATCGGCCAGCGCCGTCGGCAAACACGGGTAGGCCGACAGTAGCGCTACGTCACGGGTCCTTACCGTCCGTCCCTGCCAAATCGCCTGTCGTCCCGACTCCGAATCAGAATGTGACGTGCATTCATAGCTTTCGCCCTGGCGGTGCCCCCGCCGTTGGTGCGATGCTCCACGCCCGGCGTATCACGTTCAGTTTGTGACACGCATCGCAGAAACGATGGTCGATCGGATGCACCGCCGCGACATTGGCTGTTGCGTCCAAGCCGTCGGTTCGAGGTTCCCTGGCGATTGGCCGCGTCAACCCGTCGCCTGGGCGCGGGTGACGACGGCTTTGTTCGTGCGGATGTGCCGGCACCAAAGACGGGACACGCAGTGCAACGGGAGGCGATGGGAGTGTAGGGCACTACGACCGCCGGCAGGTCGCCGGTGAACGACGACGCTGTCGATAGAGACAGGATCGCCCGAGGAGGCGACGAATGAAGCGTTCGAGGATCGCGCTGGTGGCCACCGCTGTCGTCGCCCTGCCCGGGGCAGTCGGCGGTTTCATGCTGCAGCGTCGCGAAGCGACCGACGCGGCTCGCCTGTTCGCTCAAGTGTTCGCGCGGATTGCCGCCGACGCTGTCGACTCGGTGACGCCGGATGCGATGTATGAGAAGGCCGCCCGCGGCCTGGTGCGCAGCCTGAACGATCCCTACGCCGACCTCTACTCGCCACAGGAGCTCTCCAGCTTCTCGCGGAACTCCCTCGGCAACTCTTACGGCGGCGTGGGCATGCTGATCGAGGATCAGCAGGGCACGTTCGCCGTCGCCAAGGTCTACCCACACACGCCTGCCGAGGCAGGAGGCGTGCAGCTCGGCGACCGAATCGTGTCCGTCAACGGCGTGAGCACGACGGGTCTCAAGCTCGAAGGTGTTTCGGGACGCCTAACGGGAACGCCCGGATCGAGCGTGCGCGTCACGTTCGCGCGTGCCGGCGTCACGGGGCCGATCGAGTCGCAGTTCACGCGCGCGGTCGTTCACATTCCGGCCGTCCCGTTCGCCGTGATGCTCGATGACCGCGCGGGCTACATCCCGGTTCAGAAGTTCAACGAGACGTCGGGCGAGGAGGTCGAGACGGCTCTGCGGCAGCTCGCGGGCGAGGGCGCTCGCTCATTCATCCTCGATCTTCGTGGAAATGGCGGCGGCGACTTCGATGAGTCGTTGCGGATGGCGAACCTGTTCCTCAAGCGGGGCCAGGACATCGTCACCGTGCGCTCGCGATCCTCGGTGCCCGTCGTCAGTCGCGCCGTCGAGCAGCCGATCGTTCCGGACGCACCGCTCGTCGTGCTCACCGACGGATACACGGCGTCCGCGTCCGAGATCGTCGCCGGTGCGCTGCAGGACCACGATCGCGGGGTCATCATCGGCACGACTTCGTTCGGCAAGGGACTCGTGCAGTCGCTGTTCACGCTCGAGGGTGGGTGGGGACTGAAGATGACCACCGGCAAGTGGTACACGCCGAGCGGTCGGTCCATCCAGCGGGAACGCAAGCTGCTCGACGATGGCCGGCTCGTCGAAGTGGTCCCCGACTCGCTCGAGACCGACTCGGTTCGCAAGGCGCGCCCGGCGTTCAAGTCGGACGGTGGACGGCTGGTTTACGGTGGTGGCGGCATCACGCCCGACGTCATCATTCCGGCGGACACGATCACCAATGCGCAGCAGACGTTCCTCAAGGCGCTCGCTCCCAAGTCGCAGGAGAGCTACCTGGTGCTCTATCGAACGGCGCTGGAGCAGAAGGGAACGGTGCAACCGTCGTTCACTGTTCAGCAGGCCTGGCGCGATTCCGTTTACGCGCGGCTCGTTCGGGTGGGGGTGGACATCAGCAGGCCTGCGTTCGACGCTGCCCAAGCGCTGGTGGATCGGGACCTCGAGCGTCGTGTCGCGTCCATGGCGTTCGGCGACTCGTCCGCGTTCCGTCGGACCGTCTCGTACGATACGCAGCTGCAGCGTGCCGTCGCGCTGCTTCGGACCGCCGGCACCCAGCGCGAGCTGCTCGCGGCGGCCTCGCAGCCTCATCCGCGCAGCGAGTGATTGCGGTTGCGACCCAAGCGTAGTTAGGCACGATCGCGTCGAAGCCTAACGTTGGCCGTGAAGCCCGGGACCTGTGGTCCCGGGCTTCTTGCATAATGTTGAGGTGCTTGCATGCCGGCTGGGCCGAACCGTCGCGTTGCGTCGTTCGGCTCTCGGCGCTCACGAGCGGCTCGCGTAACTGTGGGCGCGACTCGTCACAGTGCACGCGCGATCGTGCTGTCACAGGTCTACGTTGCGATCACGGCACCCCAGCTACCGACTTCAGTCGAGATTTGTCCGTGATTCAGGTGGCCTCCCTTTCCAATCAGCGCGAGCGCGACGCGAGCGTGTCGTCCGTCCTGCAGGAAACGCAGGATCTCCGGTGGCTCGCCACCTCGTTCGAATCGGCGCAGGCGCGGCGACTCACGACCGGTGAGCAGATTCGCGCACTCGTCGTGAGCCGAGGCGGAGCGGGAGGGCCGGCGGGCCGAGGAGCGCACGATGTGGAAGCGCTGCTCGCTCGAATTCGGGGTGGTGGACCTGCAGGTCCTTTCGCGGCGCTCGGAGAGACGTACCGTACCCAGTGGACGCAGGAGCGCGATCTGCTCCGACTCCTCACCGACCGCATCGCGCTGCACCCGGCGTGGCCGTGGCTCCAGCGGGTTCGGGGCATTGGTCCTTCGCTCTCGGCGCGGCTTCTCGCGCGGCTCGAGATCGAGCGAGCGCCGACGCCGTCGTCCTTCTGGTCCTACTGCGGGCTCGCGACCGTTGCCGCGCAACTCTATCGCTGTCCGGAGTGCGGGTACGAGCTCTCGCTGCCCGCGGGGCGACATTTGCGCGCGGGTCATCGCGCACCGGGCTCGGGGCGGCCGTGTGCGGGCACCCTCGCACCTATGGGGGAGGGTACGCGGCGAGTCGCGCAGCCACGCCCGTCGCGCGGGGAGAACGCGCCGTACGACCGCGAGGCGAAGAAGCTCTGCTACCTCATCGGCATCTCCTTCGTGCGGCAGGGCGACACGTACAAGCGGTACTACAACGAGCAGCGGGCGCGCCTCGACGTCTCCAAGGCCGACTGGATTCCGAGGCGCCGCCACCTCACCGCGCTCCGCATGACCGAGAAGCTGTTCCTCGCGCACCTGTGGCTCGTGTGGCGCGAGCAGCTCGGTCTGCCGGTCACCGCTCCGTACGCGGAGAGTCGCGAGGACGCGGCACCGGCACCCCGCCCCTGGGAAATGGTGGTGGCCTAACGCGCCACGCCCGGGCTTCGTTGTCCACGTCAAACGCAGGGAGGGTCAACCAGTCAGGTAGGACCGTATGTCCACCGCGGCGCCGCCGCGATGGATCGGCGACAATCGATCAGGAGATCCGTATGAACCGAACGCTGTTCACGGCCGCCACGAGCCTCGTGCTCGTCACGGCCAGCGCTGCGGCGCAACAGCAGGCGACGATCACCGGCCGCGTCTCGAGCGACGCCGGGGTCGCGCTCCCCGCGGCGACCGTGTTCATAGAATCCCTCGGCATCGGCACCCAGACGGGTAACGACGGCCGCTATTCCCTGATTATCCCCGCGGCGCGCGTGAACGGCCAGCGCGTCCGCCTCTCGGCGCGACTCATCGGCTTTCGGGCCGACACGGCGCAGGTCATCCTCTCGCCGGGCAACATCACCCACGACTTCGTGCTCGCGACGAATCCGCTGCGACTGGGCGAGGTCGTCGTGACGGGCGCCGGGACCGAGACGCAGACCGAGAAGCTCGGCAGCGTGCGCAACGTCGTGGAAGCGGAACAGATCGTGAAGTCGAACGAGCCGAACGTCGTCCAGGCGCTGGCGGCGAAGGCGCCTAACGTCGAGGTCACGGAGTCGTCGGGCGAGCCCGGCGCGTCGTCCTACATCCGGATGCGCGGGGCTCGCACGATCCTTGGCAGCACGCAGCCCCTGTTCGTCGTGGACGGCGTCCCGATCGACAACTCGAGTTACTCCACGACGAACTTCAATCCGACGGACGGCCTGACCGCCGGTGAGATCGAGGGGACGGCGCAGATGAACCGCGCGATCGACCTCAACCCGTCGGACATCGAGAGCAACGAGATCCTGAAAGGCCCGGCGGCCGGCGCCATCTACGGTGCGCGTGCCGGACAAGGCGTCGTGCTCATCACGACGAAGAAAGGCAAGGCCGGCACCGCGAAGTACGGGTTCCAGAGCGCGGTCACCTTCGACGAGGTGTCGAAGGACTATCCGCTTCAGCGGAGCTTCGGTCAGGGCATCAACGGCGCGAATCCGCCGGCGACCTGTACGCCTGGCAACGGCGCGTGCTTCAGGAGCTGGGGAGCGC
>JBKOYV010000353.1:0-8386 GCA_046725585.1 Gemmatimonadota bacterium
CCCCCACCTGTTCGAACGCCGCGCTCTCGCCGAGTGTGCTGCCGACGAAAATGCCCCCCGCTCCTCCGTCGGCAGCTTCGGCGCGGCCTGACTGCCGCAGCGCTTCGCGGGCGGCGACGACAGCCAGCGCGCGTCCGCGACGTGTATCGGGTGTATCGAAGTCCTCGATGCGACAGGCGCGGACTGCACGATGTCCCTCGCCGGCCAGGTCGTCCCAGTCGCGCGCCGCGGTCTCACCGCGCAGCACACGCTGCCACGTAGCGCTCGCCGTAACGCCGAGCGGTGTGACCGCGCCGACGCCAGTGACGACAATGCGCGCTCGGGCGCCGAACCGTCGGCTCAGGGGGATGCCTCGGCGTCCTGCTGCCCGGAGCGAACCGTAGCCGGTGACGCGCGTCGACGTGCTTGCACGTAGTCGACGGTAGCCGAGATCGACATCAGCTGTGCGACATCCTCGTCAGGCACGAAGATGCCCGTCGCCTGCTCGAGACGCGCGACCATCTCCACGAGATCGAGCGAGTCGAGGCCGAGGTCGTCTCGAAAGTGCGAATCGTCATCCCACCCAGGCGGCAGCTTGTCGCGTCGAATCGACCTCAGCTCACGACGGATGGTCTCGCGGAACTCTGCGTCGTTATGCATCACGCGAATGTCCGAACGCGCTGCGCGCGGCGCAGGGATCGCTCATCGGTGCCGAGCGGTGCGAGTGGGTCTCCGATCAACCGGTAGGATTGCAGGGCGGTCGGCGATGCGGGCGCGGCCCGCACGAGCAAGTCACCCACGGTGGACGCGCCAGCAGCCAGTGCGGAACAGACGCCCACCGCCCATCTCGTGTTGTCGGAATGCAGTGTCTCGCCCACCGCACCGAACGACGCCGCGGCGACGCCGAGCAACGGCAGTGACTCAGCGTACGACAACCCGACGCGCTTTCGGCTCGCGGTCCGGCAGCAGAGCGAAAGAATGGCGCCCATGGGTTCGCGTATGGAGCGACGCGAGATACGCGGCTCCTCCTCGTGGAAATGGTGCGCACGAACGCCGTGATACCCCACCCACCCCATCGGGCGTCCGTGACCGACGTACAGGCCAAGCCCGAGACCGCAGCCTAACGCGTCGATCATGCTCTCCCGCGTGATGGCATCGCCGGTCCAACGAAAGGCGCGCACCCCGCCGTCGCGGGCGAGGAAACGCATGCGATCGGCGACACGCAGATAATGCGGAAGCCATTGGCCCAGCAGCGCGAGCGCCCGGCGGTTTCCAGCGCGACGCTGCACGCGCGCCGCGGTGGCGGCAAAGCGGTGCAGCGACGCCGTGTCGCGAAACGGAAGCCACGCGACCGGCACTCGTGTGCCGTCACCGCGCCTAACGAATGGCGCCGGGAGCACCGTACCCGGCGCCCGTCGTGCCGATGAGACCAGTAGCGCCGCGTCCAGCGCGTCATGGTCGGCGACGAGCGCCGCGACGTCCGGCGTCGCGCCAGTGAAGTGTTCCAGCTCCACGTGGACCGCAGCGGAGCGCCAGGCCTCGACCAGCTCGCCCAGTGCAGCCGCCGCCGGGCGAGTGGCACAGAGGAGCAGGTGGCGTGGCGCCGCCGTCACGTCAGGCCGCCTGCGGATGCGTCTGCACCCACGTTGCGAACTTCTCCCACGGGGCGTAGTCGGACGGCGGCTTGCCGAGGAGCTCCTTCCGCACGAAGTAGTGCATCATGATCTGCCCTTGCTGCTCGGGCGGGAAGCTCAGGAACTCGTCGGCCGACTTCCCCGTGAGCAGCGTCGCGGCGCCTTCACCGCTCACGGCCCCAGCCGCCTCGCTCGCGGAGCTTCCGTCGTACTTCGCGTTGTTGATCGTTATGCTCGACGAGGGTGCGGTGTACCCGTAGTTGTATGCGCCATCGCCCATGGTTATCTGACTGAACGCGGCGTGTGCCATGTAGATCGGACCGACGTTCTGGTTCTGCCACACGTGCGTCATCTCGTGCACGAGCGTGAAGCGCTCGATCGGCACATCGTCCGCATCGAAGTTGATCAGGTTCCCCGTCACGAACGCGCGCGAGTCCGGGTTCCCGGTGAAGAAGTCCTGAATGCCGAAGATGATGCTGTTCGTCGGCGAGTCGGTCGCGATGTAGACCTGGTCGTAGTCGATCGTGTCGGCGAACACCGGCTCGACGTCGGCGCGCTCCGCACTGGTTAGGCTGCGGAAGCCATTGAGCCAGTTCATCAGGTTGAAGATCACGGTATCCAGCAAGCCGACGGCGACCTCGAGGACGGCCACGAGCATGTCCTTCACGTTCTCGCCGATCGCCAGCATCGTGCGGACGAACTCGTCGGCGAACTCCTCGCCCGCCTGCTGGAACGCATCGACCACCTCGTTCAGCGTCTGGCCGAGCTCCCGCGCGGCGCGCACGAGGTTGTTGAGTGCCTGATCGGGGCGGCGCACCGTGTCGATCACCAACGTCGCCAGCGTGACGCCGGCCTCGAGCGCGCCGCGAACCACTTCCAGCGTGACCTCGAACGCCTTTGCCGCCGTCCATGCCAGCAACTTCGCCAGCTCGATCCCCGCGCCGATGGCGCCCTTCACGAACTTCGCGATCCCCGGGATGAAGTCCGTCTCCAGATAGTTGAGCGCGTAGATCACCGAATTGCCGATGCGATCCCAAATGCCGCCGAGCACCTCGAGTGCGTCCTGACCACGCGCGATCGCCCAGTCGATCGCTTCCGTGATGGCGGCGCCCACATCCTCGCAGAGTTGCACGACGCGCTCGAAGACGTCCTGCGCCTTCTGCGCCGCCCAGTCGAGGATGTCGGTGATGCTCCGTTTGACGAAGCGAATCGCCAGGATCGCTTCCCGCCACAGCTCGGAGGCCAGCGCTTCACCGCGAGAGATCAGCCACTCGAGCACATCGCCCACCGGGCCGAGCGCCTGGATTATCGCGTTCACGATCTTCCGGAACACGAAATAGGTGGCGCTGGCAACGGACTCGAGGATCGAAACCACCGTGGCGCCTGCGGCCAGCGCGGCTTCGACGAGCCGCGCCGCGGCGCGGTACGTGAACGAGACCATCTGCGCGGTGAACTCCGCGATCGTCTTGCCGACCGCGAGCGCCGCCTTGATGACCTCCTTCAGCAGGTTCATGGTGAGCGAGAAGACATCGCGCAGCAGCGACAGGAAGGAGCGTCCGAGATCGAAGAACGCCTTCACGACCTTCTTGATCGCCGAGATGGCGTGCGTCGCGATCGTCTTCACGACATCGATGAGTGCACGGCCGGCCTCGAGGAGGCCGTCGAGCACCTTGCGCACGGCATCGGCCGCGGCGGTGGCGATGTACTTGGTGAACTCGACGAGCGCCTCACCAGCGCGCGCGGCCGCACGCGCGACTGTCTTGATCAGGTCCAGTCCTGCGCTTGCCACCTCGTTGAAGATGTCTCCCAGCTTTCGACCCAGGTCGAGCAGCGACTTGACCACGGTGTCGAAGAGCGACGCCGGGCGCGTCACCAGCGTGGCGAGTATCTGGGCAACCGTGCGCCCTATCTCGATCAACGCCTGAACCACGCCGCTCACCAGAGACGCGCCGAAGGCCGCGGCCTGTGCGATGATGTTGCCGACCTCCTTTCCGATCGCGACCAGTGCCTCCACGCCTCGCTTGATGACGTCGAGCGTCTTGCTCGCGAGGTACGACAGCAGCTCGCCAAGGGTGCGGCCGAGCTGGTCGACCGCGCGCAGCACTGTCACGAGCGCGTCCTTCGCGAGCGTGAACGCGGCATCGAGGACCTGGAACATCGCCCGACCCGCGGCTTCGATCCCCGCCACGATCTTCTTCACGAGCTCGTAGCCGGTCTGGAGCGCCGCACCGAGCAGGTCGGCGATCGTCTTGCCGGCGACGAGCAGCGCATTCACGAGCCCCGCCACGGCCTCTGCGGTCCACGAGATCACGTCAGCGATCGCTTCGCCGAGTGACTTGACCGCGTTCACGACGGCGTCGACGACGGCGGTGATCGCGTTGACGATGTCGTCGGCCAGGTCCTCGAAGAAATCGACGACAGCGGAATCGGTGTCCGGAGTGGGGGCGGGGCCGGCGCGCTGCATCTTGCGCACCTCGTTCCCCGCGTCACGCAACCACCCCATCACTTCGGCCAGCGCCTCGCGATCGATCGCCTTGTTCTTCTGGATGACGAGGTCGCGCATGAGGGTCTGTCCCTGCGCGCGCGGAAGCTGCCCGATGGCGTGCACCACGCCGCGGGCCTGGCCCGCCCGCCGGTAGCCGTCGATCAGCGCGCGCCGCGCGCCCGGCTTCATTGCCGCGACTTCCTGAAACAGCTCACGGTGATACGAGGCGTCATCGAGATGCTTCGCGTACGCCTCGGCGAGTCGCGTGCCCTGCGCCGAGTCGCGCGCGTAGACCTCGCTGAACGTCGAGGCCAAGTCGGTAGCGCGGAACGCTTTCGCGCGTAGCAGTGCGCTGACTGCCTTCGTGTTCGATATCGGCACCGAAGCGAGCGAGCGCGTTAGGCGATTGGGCCCGCCGCTCCGAACGAGGGCGAGGACCGGCGCCGCCGCCTTCTTTCGCGGCGCGTTCTTCTTACGCGCTTTTGCGACCTTCGATGCTCGTGTGCGCGACGCAGCAGGTGTGCGAGTGCTGCGGGTTTTCTTCGAGGCGGGACGTGGGGCGCGTTTCGCCGGCATGCTCGACCCCCGTTATGATGCGTGGCTCGACCGACTGCTCGAGGAGCGACAACAATAAGAGCGACCGGCACACGCAGCAACGTGCCCTTTCGGCACGTGATCGCCGACTCGTTATGCTCGTCCTTGTCTCATCGGTCATCCGACAGCGCACTGAAAGAACCGTGTAGATAAATTCGCGGGTGCGGCGCGTTGCGGGGTCGCGCACCATCGAGCCGGCCTGTACCGTGTGTAGTAACACCGACCTCGACCGCCACACACCAGTACATGCGAGGAGACCACAGCCGTGAGCACGCTCGAGCTCGACAACCAGCTCGACGCCCTGATCCTCCAGGGGAAGAACCTCGAGGCGTTCCAGAAGTTCTACGACGAAAACGTCGTCGCGCAGGAGAACAACGATCCCGAGCGGCATGGCCGCGACGCGTGGGTCCGTTCCTTCCAGGAAGGGATGAAGAACATCGAGGGCGGCACCGCGCGCGTGATCGCGAACGCCGCCAACGGCGATGTGTCGTTCTCCGAGTGGGAGAATGAGTTCGTGATCAAGGGCCCATGAAGATGGTCCAGGTCGCCGTGCGGCACTGGCGGAACGGTCGTGTCGTGCGCGAGCGGTTCTACCACAAGTAGCACGGGCGTTGGCGGCCACGACGCCGCCTAACGATACATCGCCGTCGACACCGAGCGGATACGCGGCGACTCGCGTGGGGAATCCCGCACGTGATGCGTGGCGCTTGCCCGACGGCGAGCCGACCTGCCGCCTCGCATCATTGCTGGTGCACTACCAGGTGACACTCTGGACGCGAGGGATACTCGTATGCGACGCCTCACTGCCTTCGCGGCGGCCGTCCCACTCCTATTCGGAGCCCGCGCCGTTCGCGCACAACCCCCACAGCCTCAACCCTCCCGCTGGTCGCTGGAGCTCAGCGGTGACGCGGCCTTTCCCACGCGCACGTTCGCTGGCGCCGATCTCCAGACGGGCGCCGGCGTCGGCTTCAACGTGCGCTATCGCTTCCAGCCACACCTCGCCGCCTACGCCGGCTGGGAGTGGCACATGCAACAGACCGACCAGCTGACCGCCGGCCAGACCGTGGACCTGAATGACAACGGCTATACCCTTGGGCTTCGATTCGAGCACCCGTTGCTCGCGAGTACCGCGGGGTGGGTGCGCGCCGGCGCGCTCATCAATCACATCGAGGTCGAGGACGAGACCGGCAACAACGTCTACGACACCGGGCATGGACTTGGATGGGAAGGTGCCGTCGGGCTGACGTTCCCACTGGGCCAGCGCTTCGGCCTCATGCCAAGCGTGCGCTATCGCACATTATCGCGCGACATCACCGTTGATGGCATCACGAGCTCGGCAACGCTGTCGTACGTGACGACGGGGCTCGGCTTCTCCATCGCGTTCTGACGACCTTCGTCACGCGGCTGCCCGGTGCCCTTGCCCGCGCCGGACCGCCGCGCCTCACGCGCGCGGCAGTGTCAGGGTGAAGACGCTCCCCGCACCAGGCGTGCTCTCCGCCACGAGATCCCCGCCCATGCCGCGCGCGAGATCACGACTGATCGCGAGGCCGAGCCCCACACCCTCGTGCGGTCGGGTGTGTCGCCGGTCGACCTGCACGAACGGCTCGAAGACGCTCGCGAGCTTGTCCGCCGCGATACCCACGCCGGTGTCCGCCACGGCGATCGACACCGTCCGCTCCCCCGCGTCGCAGCCGATGCGCACCTCGCCGCCCGCGTCAGTGAACTTGACGGCGTTCGAGAGCAGGTTGAGCAGGATCTGTTGCAGCTTGTCGCGATCCGCGCGCACGAGCAGCGTCGGCGGCGTGCCGCCGAGCGTGAACGAGAGACCGTGGGCACGCACCTGCGGTAGCATGAGCGCCTCCGCCGCCGCGAGTGCCTCCCCCACGGGAACGTCAACGAGGTGGTAGCGCACCGCACCGGCATCGATGCGCGCGTAATTCAGGACCTGATTGATCAGGCCGAGCAGGTGGCGCTGACTCTGCTGAATGCGCTCGAGCGCCTCCCGCTGCTCATCGGTGACCGGGCCGTGGATGCCTAACGCAATCAGCTCCGAGTACCCGCCGATGGCGTTGAGCGGGGTGCGGAGCTCGTGGCTCATGACCGCGAGAAACTCCGCCTTCGCGCGATTCGCCTTCGCCACCTCCGAGTACGCGGCCTCCGCCTCGTGCCGTGCCACGCGCTCGGCGGCGAATAAGCGCGCGCGCTCGAGCGCTTGCGCACACTGCCGCGCCACCGCTTCATAGAGCGCTCGCGTGTCGGCGTCGAACCGGCGCGCCGTGGGAAAGTTGAACGCCAGCGCGCCCACGACGTTGCCTGTGCCATCGGTGAGCGGGAGCGCGACGCTGGCCTGAGTCCCCGTCGCGTCGTACACGCGCGCGAGCTCCGGGTACGCGGCGATTCCACTCTCGCGGTCCTCGACCCAGACCGAGCGGCGCTCGCGAATGGCAGTGGGAAGGGGGAGAACCGCGTCGGGCGTCACGTGCACCATCAGGCCCGGCAGGTGGTCGCCGTAGCCGAGTGACCCGAGCGGAACAAGCGCCGACCGGTCCGGCGTCAGCGCCAGCAGGACCCCGGTTGCAGCGCCGAATGCCGGAACGGCGTGCTCGAGCAGCACGTTCACCACGGCGTCCGGGGTGAGCGCCGCGCTGAACGCGCCGGTGAGCGCCTGGAGCAGCCCCGCGCGCTCGGCCGCGATGCGCTCGCCCGTCACGTCGCGGTTGATGCCGACGAGCCTAACGGGACCCCCCGTCGAGTCGCGCTCGACCCGCGCCCGCGAGGCCACGTGGTGCACGCTCCCGTCCGGGTGAACCACACGGTAGTTCAGGTCGAACGGCTCGCCTTTCGCGATGCCCGCCGCCACCGCCGCCTGCATCGGTGCGAGGTCGTCCGGGTGCGTACCTGCAGCCTGCGCCTTGGCGACGTCCGCAAACTCTCCCGCAGGCAGCCCGACGATCTGCGCGCCGCGTTCGTCGAGGTAGCCGGAGCCGTCGACGAGGCTGAAGGACCAGCTTCCCAGCTCCGCCAGATCGACCGCGAGTCGAAGCTGCGCCTCGCTGGCGCGGAGCGCACCATCGGCCCTTGCGCGACGATCGTCGCGCGACGTGGATGTCGTCATCAACCTAAGGTTGCCTGGAAGGACGGGGGAGGCGCAACGGCACCCGCCATCGCATCGCGACTCATCGCGCCGGATCGA
The DNA here is from genome assembly GCA_046725585.1 of Gemmatimonadota bacterium. GTDB lineage: Bacteria > Gemmatimonadota > Gemmatimonadetes > Gemmatimonadales > Gemmatimonadaceae > JAJKIV01. Next base: position 7,886 of record JBKOYV010000353.1, read on the forward strand.
GCCCGCGACGAGCTTCGTCCGCCAGGACCGCACGCAGAGCCGGCGTGAGCTCGTTCGGCGCGACCTCGTCGAAACCAAGCCGGGCGTAGAATGGCATGTTCCACGGGACGTCTCGAAACGTCGTCAGCGCGGCCAGGCTATGGGTTGGCCGCACGATGCGCAGAGCGAGGCCAGGCTTCATCGAGGCACTTCGTTAGGCGAGCCGGTGCCGAGCTCCGCCAGTGCGGCGTCAACGTCCTGGTCAGCGCCGGCGGCGAACATTGCGCCGGTGACGAGCAGCGGGTTCGCGGAGAGGTCGATCGACATGACCCCATCAAGCGCCGAAACGCGCGCCGGGTTCCCACGACTGGCGCGTTGTCGACGCCCGATGCACGACCAGGAACAATCGCGACGTGATTGGCCTTTATTGGGCACCGAACACGTTATGCATCGCTATGCCGCATCTGTTGACCATCTCCGGGAGCCTGCGGGCAGGCTCTTCCAACGCGGTTCTGCTCGATG
>JBKOYV010000318.1:0-10403 GCA_046725585.1 Gemmatimonadota bacterium
TTCGCGTGGTGGGTATCGAACGCGTCGACGACCACGACGCTTACGTCCTGCAGGGAAAGATCGATTCCGTCACCACGCAGCGATCGTATTTCGACGTTGTCTCGGGCCTCCTGCGGCGGGAGATCACGACGACGGAGACGCTCCTGCTTCCGCTCGAGGAGCAGGTCGACTACGACGACTATCGCGACGTGGGCGGCGTGCAAATGCCCTTTCGGGTACGGATCTCGGACGGCGCTCCGTACTCGACAACGACGCGGACGATCCTGGAAATCCGCCGCGACGTCCCGGTCGCCGACTCTCTTTTCCGGCGGCCGCCGCCGCCTCGCTAGCTGTGGCGAAGGCTCCAGAAAACAGGCTCTGCCTAGGCGGTCCTTCTCGCACATCGTCGGGACGAACAGAGTCTCCAACGTCAACGCAGAAGAGCGGCGCCGTTCCCGGCGCCGCTCCCCTAACGATTCCTAGAAGATCTCGCTCGATTCAGCGTGCTGACACGAGACCTTCGGATTCCAGTCCGCGAACGTGCCGGACGGATTATTCTGCCACAGCCAGATGTGCAGCTTGAAAATTGGCAGGAAGGAATGCCGCGTAAAACGCTGTCCTAAGAGCTGCGGCACATCGTTCGGGTCATTGAGATCGTGATTTGCCGCTGCCCACGCGTCCAGCGGAACGATGTACTCCATCCCCACCAGCCGCATGTGGCCACCAGCCTGCGGCTCGTAGATCACCGTCTCCGGGTTCAGTAGATCGACGGTCGCGTCGAACAGGTTCGTGTTGCCAAAATGGTAGCCCATACCGCCGGCGGAATGATGCGCCCAGCACGGCGTGATCTGCGTCGAATATCCGGCCTGCTTCGCCGCTTCGATCGAGTGGAAGCGCGCGGTCACTCTGCGCAGATCCGACAGCTGCGCCTCATCGGTGATTGCGGCGGCGCCGCCGACCGATCGTGCGACAGTGGGCGCCATGACAGGCTCGGTCGAGCTCGCGTCGCCCTGACAGGCAGTCAGCGCGGCGGAGAGCGCGAACGCGAGAGCGATGGATGAAGATAGGCGGGTCATATATGTCGTCTCGGAGTCGAGTTTTCGAGTGTCGGGTGATATACCGGCGTTAGGGTCGCGACCGCTTACGCGACGGCGGCGGTGGCGGCCAACCGCATGGTGGGATCGATCATTGCGCGCACCGTGGAAATGGTCGCCGCGGGAAATGCGCTGCGCTCTGCGTGCTGACGGATGAGCTGCTCGTTTGCAGCGAGGTAAACGCAGTAGATCTTGTCGTCCGTCACGTAGCTATGGACCCACTGAATGTCGGGTCCGAGCTCATCGAGGGCGACGCAGGACCTCGTCGCCCCGGCGTGCAGCTCGTCTCGGGTGAGCGATCCGATTCCCGGAATCGGGCGCTCGATGACGTATTTCTTCATAGGTAGCTCCGGCTGAGGTGAATTTCGTGGGCCGAAGGTATCCGCGGCGAAGGACTGCAACTTCGCCCTGACGTGCCATTTTTCGGGAAGGCGGGGGCTGGCCCGATCGGGCCATGCCGCTAGATCAGGCCGATGCGAACGGCGAGGGCCACGGCAGCCGCCTGCGTCGTGGCGTTGAGCTTGAGCCGAATGTTGGAAAGATGCCGGTGCGCGGTGTGATGGCTGATGAACAGCTTGTCCGCGACCTCGCGCTCACTCATGCCTTTCGCGATCAGACGGAGGACTTCCATCTCACGCTGCGTGAGCGGCGCCTGGGGCGCGTTAGGCGTGCCGGCGGCGCCGGTCCGGGCTTTCTGCAGCTCGCGCCGCGCAGTCGCCGCTTCATGAACGAAGCCGGCGTTGTCGTAGAGTGCGGCCGCGTCCTCCATCAATTCCGCAGCGCGTGCGTCGTCGCCTTGAGTCGCCGCGAGAACGGCTCTGGCGGACAGGACCGCTGCGCGCAGCAACGGTAGCTCGTACCTGCTGACCGCCTTCTCCAGCTCGGCGAGCGCCTGCTGGGCATCGTCGGGTTTTCCGGTTGCCGCCGCAATTCGAACCATGAGCTCGTTGGCAGGCGCGCGCTCGAGTAGCGCGTCTTCCGGAAAGCGTCGCAAGTACGCGCAGGCGCGCTCGAGCGCGCGAGTCAGATTCCCCTGCTCGATGTCGACCCAGGCACCGCCGAGCAGCGCGAGCGGATGGCTACCGGCCTGCTCGAAGAGTGCGACCGCTTCGTCCGTCCGGCCCTGTCGACGGCGCAGCTCGCCGAGTCTCGCGTACGCTGCCGGCAGGACGACGGGTCGGGCTTCGCGGAGATCGGCGATCGCCGCCTGGAGCTCCGCATCGGCTTCATCCCACTCGCCGCGTGAGATCAGCACGCTCCCGTACTGCAGGCGGCAGGTGGTCACCAGGATAGCAAAGCGCTGCCGTGTGAAGAATTCGCGCAGTCGCGCGCACCATTGAGCGGCGCGGTCGTAGTCGCGTATGCGGTCGCAGGCGCTGATCAGATAACAGCACGTCAGCCCCGCCGCGTACGGATCGGAGATGTCGCCGCCGAGCGCCGCGGCGGCGGCCTCATCGAGAAGGGCGAGACCCTGATCCGGCTGCGCGTTCATGACCAGTGCAAGGCCGCTCATCGCGGTCGCGAGCACTTCCACGTCCAGGCAATTGCTCTCGCGCGCCAGGCGCAGCGCTTCCTCGGCGAGGCGCGTGCCTTCGGCCGAGTCTTGCCGGCCGATCAACGCGAGGCGCGCCTCCCAGACGTTGAGACGCGCATGCTCCGCCGACGGCGGTAATGGCTTGAGCAAGCGCCGTGCATACTTGAACCAGCCGTTGGCGACGGCGGCATCGCCGCGGAAGTCGAGAAAGTCGTTGCCGAGCGCGATGGCCATCCGCGCGGCGGCGACATCGTTGCCGCGCTCGCGGTGGAGACGATACGCGGTGAGCCGCGCGTCGATCATGAGCCGCGAGTCTTGCTGCAGCCATGCCGATTCGGCGAGGCCCGCCCATGCCTCGGGGGCGTTCGTTTCCCGCGCGAGTGTCTCGAACAGATCGCGAGCCGTCTGCCAGTCACCGGCATCGATGGCTCTGCGCGCAGCTGTTTCGCGGGGATCGTCCTGCATCGAGGTCTGTTTCACTCTAACGAGTCGGAGTGAGGTACAACGCCCGGGGCGGCGCCGCGGGCGGGCTGATAATAACCGCCGGGCCGGGTGGCATCCACCGGCGGGATCGTCCTCGGAAGCCTGGGTGCGATCGCCTCGACTCGATGGATGCGATCAATGATTGAGAAGAGGCCGCGCGGAGATCTCTCCGCGCGGCCTCTTTGTTCACCAGGATAGTTCTTACGGTGTTGGCGCGTTCGAAAGGTTGGTCACCGCCTGCGCCAGCTTCTGCACCTTCGGTCCGTCGCACGAGCTGCGCGCATCGCCGTCGAGCTGCGATGCAAGCTTTGCTAGTGTGTCGTGGCGCGCTGGTCCTGTCGCTCGTTCGGCGCTCGTGATATCCTGGCGAACCGCCGCGACGCGGGCAGCGGAAAGACACTTGCTCCGCTCGAGCTGATCGACGTACGCCTTGACCAGCGCGAAGCTCGGCGGCCACACGAACTTTGGCTGGCCCTGCGTGTTTAGGTACTCCAGGCGAACGGTTTTCGCGGCGTCGATCTCGTTTTGCGAGATGTACTGACTCGGTGTGAGCTCGGCGACATCGAGTCCGCGTGCGATCTCGGAGCTCACGATCGTCCCGTTGTACCAGTACGCCGACCACGATCCGCCACCCGCTTGTCGGAGAGAATCCACCGGACCACGGTCGAAAAACGCGATCTCCTTGGGATGCGCGGCGTCGGTCCAGTCGAAGACTGAGATGCCGCCCTGATACCACGCCTGCACCATCACATCGCGCCCGGGGATCGGGATCAGTGAGCCGTTATGCGCAACGCAATTCTCTTTGTCGGTCTGCGCCGCCGGGAGCTTGTAGTAGCTCTGGAACTTGAGCTTCCGATTCTCGATGGTGAAGATCGCGTCGGAACCCCATTCCTTCTTGTCGGTCGCCCGGCACTTGGGCGCACCTCCGCCGCCCCATTCGTCGGAGAACAGCAGCTTCGTGCCATCGTTGTTGAACGTGGCCGAGTGCCAGTAGGCGAAGTTGGAGTCGGAGACGGCGTCGAGCCTAACGGGATTCACCGGGTCCTTGATGTCCAGCAGGAATCCGTACCCCTCGCACGCCCCGCCGGCGAGACCGAGCGAGGGATAGACGGTGATGTCGTGGCACTGACGGAATGGTGAGATCGCCGACACGCCGGGGACGGGCGCGGGCCCCTGCGCGGCAATCATCCGATTGACGATCGTCTGCAGGTTGGCGCGCAGTGTGGCGGTGTCGGCCGCCGTCGGATCGCCGGTCCCGCCACGAGCCTTGACGATGCTATCGAGCTGTGGCTTCAGGAACCCCGGCCCAAACACCATGTCGTTACCGGTATTGGGATTCTTGGCGACCCACCCTCCAGCCGCACGGACGGAGTCCGCGATGCGTTTGGAATTGGCCACGTCCTCGGGCGCGGGCGCGTGCGTCCCGGTCGCCTTGAGACCGCTGAAGATGTTCGCCCGGTTCACAACCGCCGCCTGCTCCGGGTGCGCCACGGGCACCTTGATGATTTCGATCCGCATGAGCGACGAGGAGGCGTCCTTGTCCGGCGTATCTCTGACACAGCCGGGAAGCTCGTTAGGCGACCTGATCCCGGCAGAACCGGAGACGTAGATGTAGACGTTCTCGCGGTCGTTAGGATCCTCGAGCACCGTGTGCGTGTGCGACCCGCGGCACGTCTGCACGTTGGCGACGAGCTTCGGGGTTCGGATGTCGCTGATGTCGAAGATGCGAATGCCGCGGATCCGCTCCTTGCTCACGGTGTCGGCCACGCCACCGGGCTTGCAGTCGATCCGGCCGTTGTTCGCCTCGGCGGACATGAAGAGCAGGTTCTTGTACACCGAGACGTCGTTCTGCGACGCCGGACACGTGTACGCCGTGACCATGACTGGCGACGCGGGGTTCGTCATGTCCCAGATCACCGGGCCGTTGTAGTTCCCCTGAATCGCGTAGTTGCCGGTGAACGCGAGGTCCGAGTTGGTGATCCCCGCGAAGCCCGGCGGCGAAACCGCCTTGGCGAGGATCTTGAGATTCGAGACCGCCTCCCCGGCGTTCATGAGTCCGGCCTTGAGGCCGACACGTGGATCCTTCTCCGGAGTGGGCGGCGTCGCGGGCGGCGTGGCCGGCCCGCACGCGGCGAGCACCGCTACGGCGGCGAAACCAAAGCGACGAAGTACGAACGACATCACGGCCTCCTGGGAGCTGGCTGCGAATTGGACCCTAACGCGAACAGCATCTCGAACATGCGGTTGATCTCGGTTGTCTGGTCGACCTCGACATCCGATGCGAACTTGAAGACTGTTTCGTCCTGGCCCGCGCCGCGCGCGGCGAAGAGCTCCTTCACCATCGACACGGCGCCCTTGTGGTGCTGGATCATGAAGGTGAGGAAGAGGCGGTCGAAGCCCTCTCCCCGCGCGGCGTCCAGCTCTTTCATCTGCGCCTCTGACAGCATGCCAGGCATGAGCATCACATGCTGCGCGCCGGCCATCGTCATCGTCATGCCTTCTGGGTTCGGCTCGGGCACTGGCTGCCGGCGCGCGCTGAGCCAGTTGGACATCAGGACAATCTCATCTGTCTGGGCGTTGACGATGCGCTCGGTCAGCCGCACGACGGCTGCGCTCGCACCGTGGCTGGGCGCCCAACGGGCCATTTTGATGGCCTGCGCGTGATGATGGATCATCCCCGACATGAAGCGGATGTCCGCTTCGGTGTAGGGATAGCGGGCACTGTCAGCGCTCGCGCGGGCGATCGCCGCCGCATCACCCATCGGCTCGGCCGGGTGTGGCGGAGAGGCGGCGGGCTGGCCGCGGCACCCAATCGCGGCAAGCGTAATAAGGGCGGCGACTTTCGCCGCAGGTCTATAGTAAGAGTGAGGACGCACGCGACGCGTGGCTGACATGGCGTTTTGGGAAAGAGCTTGACAGTTCGCCACAGATGGACACGCTCGAGGCGACCCGGGTTGCCCGCGAGGTCCTCGCAGGACGTCAGGCCGCAGAATGATGTTCGTTTCGCGGCCGACGGATCGCTAGTGGTGGGTGCAGGTCAACCGAATCACTGCCACAATTCGGAGGAACCGCGCTCGCCGTGCACCACGATTCCACGTGAGCTATCGTTGCCTGTCCGCGCATCGAAAGTGATGCGGCCGTCCGCGTGTCGGCGAAATGTCACCGAGGTCGGGCCGGAGTTGAAGCCAGGCGTCGGTGCGTGACGAGTAAACCCAGCGAGCGTCGACCCAGGGGGCGCACAGTCGAGGAAACTGGCCGGATCCATCTCGCCGCGCCACGTCGAATCGGCGTCGGGAACGATCGGCAGCGCAATCACAACAACAGCGACTGGTGAGCATGGATTGATCTGCAACGACGATGCGTCGAACCCCGCGCGCGACATCGATGTTGTTATGTCGATCGCGAACGACCGCGGGGACATCGCCACTGGTATTCCAGTAGCACGGTCATTAATGACGTGATTGATCCAGAGGCGAGCTCGCCGGGACGTTCGTCCGTAGAGGACGAGTGAATCGGTTCCGGCCGCAACCGTGATAGCGAATGTTCCTCCGAACGGGATCGGATGCGACGCGATTACGCTATCGGTCACTTCCATGAGCATGTGGGTGGCAACCGTACCGCCCGGCCGCTTTCGCGCGACACGCTGGTTGTTCGCTATCCAGCGTCTGAGTCGCCGTTCAATATCAGCTGCGTCGCCTGCAGACACCGACTCGACCCACAACGCGCGGTACATCGTGAAGAGTTCGGACGCTGTCATAGTCGGGGTGCTGTCCTGACGCGCCCTGCCGAGGAGCCCACCGGGTCTACTCAGTCTTTGGGGAAGGGGGTAGTCTCGGGCCGGAAAGATGTCGAACGTCGGGCGATGATCGATCCACTGATCCGACGCGCGAGGAACTCCTACGTACAAGCCACTCACGCCGCCCGTGTCTGGCGCACCGTCCATCGCGAGTTGAGGCCCGCAGCCAGCTCCAATTAGCTGACGGACGAACACCGCGCTGCCGCCGCTCGCGCGGAGACCGCGCCGTAAAGCGTCAGCTTGATACCCGGCCACATCGCTGACGGTCATTAGCTGCGCCGGTACCAGTCGAACGTACGCACGCGTCGTGTCGAATGGCGCCGCGACTGTTGCCGCGGTCGCAGTAGCCAGCATGAACGCATGCCGCCCGATCGCAGATGGATATGTCGGCGCGTAGGTGCAGGTTTTCGCGCCCGCGCTATTCGACCCGTGCCATAGCATGATCGCTACGGCCGCTGCCGCGGCGATGAGCCGTGGGCGCGTATGCATTCGCGTTAGGGCTGAGGGCAACCAGGCCGTTCGTGGCGTTTCGTCTGATCGCATTATTGCCGCTGTCACCCGTAGTTGCTAGGCAGTGACGGTGAAATGCCCAACCCGTGTCGTCTCGCCGTTCACGATCACGTCGACGCCATGGCGACCTGGCCGCGGCGTTCTCGTGGTGTGGACCGCCAGCGAGATCGCCTTCGTCAAAGCAACTTTCTCCCTTGCCGGAAGAACCACCCGTTTGACCTTGAACACCTTTCGCGTGGACTTGCCTCCGGCTTTCACGAAATGCACGCCGAGGTCGACGAGAAGCTCCTGCGTTGATCGTGACGTGTTCGAGACGACGAACCGCACCGCGACGCTTCCGCCTATTGCCACTCGCGCGGGCACGATGCGCACGCCATCGATCGTCACGGCGGCCTTCTTTCCGTAGCCAAGGAGGCGGAGAGCGCTGGCGTCGCCCCGCTTCACCGCACTCCGCAACGCATGCTCGATCAGCGCGCGCCGTTCCGCGCTCGCGTCTTCGAGCCACGCGCCGCACGTTCGCGCGAGTAGTACCGGATGGACTTTCCCGAGGTCGTTCAAGTTGTTGGCAACGCTGCGGCGTACCAGCGGCGCCGGATCGTCCCTGAGCAACTCCAACAGCTCGAGGACTTGCTCAGGATTGGTGTCGAGCCAGCGCACGCGCATTGCCCATGGAAGGCGAAGGCGCGTTCCTTCTGACACGAGCCGCCGAACGTGCGCGTTAGGATCCCGTGTCCACTGTCGGAGGGTCGCGAACGTACGCTCCGGGTCCGCCGCGATGAAGGGGCGAATGCTCGATTCGGCGCTGAACCGTTTCGTGAGCTCGTATTGCGCGCGCATGGACAGCTCGAAGTGATCGAGCCCGCGCGTCGCAACGAACTGCGTGTGCGGGAGATAATAGAACGGCGCCATGCCGACGCCGAGGAGCTCATCGGTGGCGTGTTCGGGGCCGAGTGATCGAAGGAGGATGTCGATCGCGTCGGGATAGTTTGGCGGCAGGTGCCGCTCGAGCGCGCGCGTTATGTGTTTGCCGCGATCGAGGAGCTCGAGCTCGTCGAGCCCTTTCGTGGCGTCTTTGACGAACCGGCGCGATGGGAATGCCGGGTGGACTCGCTCGATGTCGGCAGCGAGGCGCCTAACGAGCGACCGCGAAAAGAAAGTCTTCAGGGACTCGGCCATATGTGTTTTCGGCGCCAACCCTCGGCGCTGAGCTGGTCGAAGGACGCGAGGTGTGCGGCGTTCGAATCGTTACGCGCGCACTGGGTCGTACGTTGCACGCCACGGACGAGCCTCGGTCACGGCATCTGAGCGTGTACAGATCGAAGAGACTCAACCTATGAAAGGAGCAGCCTTACTCCTTCAGATTCTCAAGACTGCAGCAAGCGCACGTTAGGTCGGGCGCGGCCCGCGGCCAGGCTAGAATTCTTCGAGGATCTTCTTCGCCTTCTTGGGATTGTCACTGACGATCGCGAGCTCGACCAGATCATCTGCGATGCCGGTCACGTAAATCGCTTCGAGGTTGATGCCCGCTTCGCCGAGTCGGCTCGTCACGTTGGCCAGGACGCCGGCCTTGTTTTCGAGCAAGACCAGATGGACTTCACTCTCCGTAAACCGAATGTTCGCTGCCTCAAACGCGCTGCGCGCTACCACGATATCATCCGGGAGTATGCGGGCCACCGCTACGCCACCGATGGTCAGCCCCGCGAGCGCCTTAATGTTGACACCGCGCCGGGCGAGCGCCTCCGCCACTCGCGCGAGGTCGCCGGGATGATTCGTAAGCTGGATCGAGCAGTCTCTCATCGGCTCTCCGTCAAGCGTCCGTGTCGACGCGATCTCACGAATACCGGGAGCACGTCCGGCACTGATACATCGAGTTGGCACGGTCTTATGAAACGAGCGGGTCGCCTGAGAGGCGACGTCCAAGTATGTCCAATTCGATGTGCACCACGCAACCACGGCGGTCCGTTGGCGTTCTTCGCCGGGGTCCCGTCCCATGAGTTCGAGTCCCGATCAATGGCCGATGCGATCGCGGACGTGATGCTCTCGGAGAAGGGTCGGTTCCCGAATCTCCACCTTGGCCTCGTTAGGCGGCCGCCCCACGCGACCCGCTCTGCGGCTGGCGGTCACGCGGCGGCGGGGTGAGCCGGGCGAAGGCCGGCTTGGTCTCAGCCTCCTCAACCGCTCGGAAGAAACGGCCGACGAGCCAGCTCATCATCGCCTCCGCGGCGGCCCAAAATGCGCCGCCGCGAGCAGGATGCTCAGTGGGACGGGCCGGCCGCCACCCTCCAGCCCACGGTGGAGCCAGAATCCGAACGCGCCGCCGATGACGGCGATCGTGCGTTCCTTCCGACGGGCTAGGTGCGATGATCGACGTTCAAGCATACTACTCCGGCAGGTGCGTACTTGCTCTCACGCCACCGCGAGAATGCGGAATCCCACTCGTTACGCGTCTCCGGTGTGCGACACGCTTGGGCAGCCCGGTCCGCGGCCGTCATATGAAATGCGGCGCTTGCAGATGCCAAGAGAAGCAGGTGGCCGATGATCGGCAGCGTGTGTTCTGCCTAGCGCGGGGTTAGTCTGCGGAGGCACTGGGCCCGTGGGCCCGCGGCGAAGTATCCCCGATGCGACGAGACTGAGAATCAGGCCGACCGGAAGGGGCTCGAGTAAGGTCATCGGCACGCGGAACCAGGGGTTCTTATAGCTCTTCGCGAACTCTTCCATCTTCTTCTGCGTCGCCGCGAGCTCCGCCTGGGGCATGCCATCGGCGCGCGCCTTGGCCATGATCCGCGCGGAATACTTGTCGGCGAAGTCCGGCATGTACTTGTTGGACATCACTTCCCAGGCCCCCACGTAGCAGAGCGATCCGATCGCCGTGATCGCGAGGCCGATCAGGAACGCTCGCCCAAAGGTGACCTTGCCGCCTCCCTCGCCATCCCGGTAGGCACGGATCCCGAAGAAGATCATCATGAAGCCGATGAGCATCGTCGTGTAGCCGAGGACGATACCCATG
>JBKOYV010000041.1:0-16987 GCA_046725585.1 Gemmatimonadota bacterium
GTCGATGACTGTGCGTGATTCAGACGGCCCGATCCGAATCGCGAGCCCGGGGCATGCCGCGTTCGCGGCCACCATGATCGGCTTGGGGCTCATGGGATTCGTCACGCGCGCTTTCTCGCAGATTTGGCAGCCCGTGCCGAAGTGGGTGCCAGGGCGCACTGCGTTGGCGCTTCTCTGCGCGCTGATCTCTCTCGGATCCGGCATTGGGTTACTCTGGCGCCGCTCGGCGCTGGCGGCATCGCGCGTGCTGCTTGTCGCCTTGTTGATCTGGCTATTGGTTCTCAGGCTTCCCAACCTCTTTTATGAGCACCCGCTGGTGCTGGTTGCCTGGACGTTCGGCTCGACAGCGGTCATGGTTGCGGGCGCGTGGGTGCTGTACGGCTGGTTCGCCCACGCGCGCGAGCGACCACGCCTCGATTCCCTCACGGACACTAAGGGCCTGCGCATTGCCAGGGCGCTTTACGGCCTGTCGTTGATTCCGTTCGGCCTGGCGCACTTCATGTACCTCAATGCGACCACGGTGCTGATTCCGACTTGGCTGCCGTGGCACGTGGCGTGGGCGTACCTCACCGGTGCGGCATTCATCGCAGCGGGGCTCGCCGTCTCCGTCGGTGTCGTTCCACGTCTGGCGGCCGCGCTCTCGACACTGCAAATGGGCCTGTTCGGCCTCATTGTGTGGGTACCGCGCGTCGTCGCAGGCACCGTCAACGACTTCCAACGGGGCGAGTTCATCACGACGTGCGCGTTGACCGCCGGCGCCTGGGTCGTGGCCGATTCTTACCGCGGGACGCCCTGGCCCTCGGAGCGAAAGGCCTGAGTTATCGAATATCAACTCAGGTATTGCTGAATTTCGATATGATATTTATCGTTTATCGAGATGTCAGCCAGCCCCTTGAGCTTGAGGCACGAGTCGATGATCCAGCCGAACGCCGACGCGTTATCGGTATCACACAAGGTTCTCCGGCTCCTGATCACGCTGAACTGGCTCTTTGGCGCCGCGATCCTCGGCATGCTCATTTGGACGTTCGTCGCCGCAGAGTTCGTAGCGCGCGCATTACGGGTTGACGACGGTCCACGCGTGCTTCTGGGCATGCGCCTCATCATGGTGATGGGCGTTGCTGCGGCCCCCGTCGGAAACGCGATCCTTTCCCGACTGCTTTGGATCGTCGAGACGGTCCGCGCCGGGGACCCATTCGTGACCGAGAATGCTTCGCGGTTGCAGACCATCGCCTGGTCGGTACTCGTGCTGGAGCTGGGGCGTCTCGTCGTCGTTGGAATTGCGAACAGCGTTTCAACGGCGACTCGCCCAATCCACATCGATTGGAATCTCTCCGTCACACCGTGGCTGGCGGTGCTCCTGCTGTTCGTGCTGGCGCGCGTCTTCGACCACGGCGCTCGCATGCGCGAGGATCTCGCCGGGACGGTCTAGCCATGGCGATCCACGTCAAGCTCGACGACATGCTGTACGCGCGCCGAATGTCGCTGACGGAGCTGTCGGAACGGGTCGGCCTCACGCTCGCCAACCTGTCAGTCCTCAAAACCGGAAAGGCACGCGCCATTCGCTTCTCCACGCTCGACGCGATTTGCGAGGCGCTCAAGTGCCAACCCGGGGACATTCTGGAATTCCGCGAGCGTGATGAGGGTGACCGGAATCAGAACGACACCGGGCGTGAGCCCACTGCCGCCTAACGATTGGAGCGCACGATGTCTACCGTCGCCAATGTTCATCCATACGACAACACACTCCGGGGTGCGGCGGCGGTGGCACCACTGAAGAAAGAGATGTTACCGAAAGCAAAAGCAAGGCTCGGTGGCGCGTTGTTCCTCGCCACAATCGTTGGTGGAATTGTCGCTCAGGGTTTGATAAGCGACCGGCTTGTCGTGACGGGGGACGCGGCCGCTACCGCTCGGAACTTCGTCGCGAATCAGACTCTCATTCGCGCGGCTTTCGCCATCTTCATGATCGAGATGGCGTGCCAAACAGCGACGACCGCGGTCATGTATGACGTGCTCATGCCCGTCGATCGCAGCCTCGCCAGAACAGCGGCCGTGTTCGGATATGTTGGATCCGGAATCAAGGCTATGGCGCGCCTTTTCTTCTACGCTCCGCTCTTCGTGTTAGGCGGAGCGTCGTACCTCTCGGCATTCGACGCCAGGCAGCTCGAGGCTTTTGCCTATCTCCTGATTCGCATCAACGCGTTAGGGACGCAAATTGCGCTGGTTTTCTTCGGCGTCAGCACACTGCTCACAGGCTACCTGATGTTTCGAGCGACTTTCCTGCCACGCGTGCTGGGTATTCTATCGCTGATTGCCGGAGCAGCCTGGCTGACGTTTGTCTATCCGCCGCTCGGGAGCAAGCTCTTCTTGCTGATAGCCCTTTTTGCGTTGATCGGTTGCGCGGTCACTATCGGCTGGCTGCTGTTTCGCGGCGTCGATGAGAAGAAGTGGTACGAGATGGCTGCGGCTTCATCATCGTCGATTTGGCGCTAGTAGCGGTGTCATCCTGAGCCGTCAGGCTGCGGTGTCATCCTGAGCCGTCAGGCTGCGGTGTCATCCTGAGCCGTCAGGCGAAGGATCTTCATCGTCCCGATAGAGGGCTCTTCTCTATCGGGAGGATCTGCCGCGTAGTCTGGCATCCAGAACGGAGGGGTCAGACGCATGAGCGGCATGAGCAACATGCTTGGCATCGCGCTCTACCTGGACGTTCCCTCTCACCACGAGCCGAAGTGAAGAGGGGACTGCCGCTCGGGACGCTCCTGCTGTTCCCCTTCATTCAGCTCGTTGCGCAGGAGACGTCGGCGGGCTGGATGGATGCCCAGGATGCCTCTCATGCCGCTCATGTGTTCGACCCCTGGGTTCTGGATGGCGGCCGTGGCGACGCCGCTGAACCTTTTGGTCGTTCGCGCCGTCGAACTTGCATACCCCGTGCTACATAGGTAGCGGGACAACGTACCGCCGGAGGCGAACCGTGTCGGACATCACGCACTCCATCATCGGCGATATCCGCTTTGCCGCGCGCCAGCTCCGCCGCAACCTGCCCCTCACCATCGCCGCTCTCCTCTGCTTCGCGCTCGGCGTCGGCGCCAACACGTCCATCTTCTCCGTCGTCAACGCGGTACTCTTCCGGCCGCTCCCGTTCCCCGATTCCGACAAGCTCGTGATGGTGAGCGAGGGAATCCCGAAGCTCGCCGCCGACATTGGTTCCATCTCGGCAGCCGATCTCCTCGACTACAAGGAAACGGAAGGACGCGCGTTCGAGTCGCTCGCCCTCGTTCAACAGCGAAGCGCCACCATCATGGTGAACGGCGAGGCCGACATGATTCCTGGCGCGTCCATCACGCCATCGGCGTTCAAGGTGCTTCGTGTCGCTCCGGCGGTCGGCCGCGCGTTCCTCGACGCCGATACGGCCACAAGCGCGGTGGCTACTGTCGTGATCAGCGACGCGCTCTGGCGTCGCCGGTATGGTGCCGATCGCTCGATGGTCGGAAAGCAGATCACCTTCTCCAGCGCCCAGACCGCCGAAGTCGTCGGCATCATGCCCCCCGGATTCGCCTTCCCGCTGCCCGGCCTCGGAATGCCGGTCGCCGACATCTTCTTCCCGTTCTGGTTCTCACCGGCCGTGCTGAATCAGCGCGCCGACAATTTCGGCACGCTTGCCTTCGGGCGTCTCCAGAACGGCGTGTCCATGGCGCGCGCCGAGGCGTCGCTCACTGAGATCGTGCGTCAGTTGCCGCAGCGATATCCCGAGAGCTGGGGCAAAACGCAGAACAGGGGTGGTACTCCGCTCGTCCACGTGAAGAGCCTGCGTGACACCGCGGTCGGACAGTCACGTCGCCCGCTGCTCGTGCTGCTCGGAGCCGTCGGCTTCGTGCTGCTCATCGCCTGCATCAACGTCGCGAGCCTGTTCGTCGCCCGCGCCTCGGCGCGCAGGCGCGAGATCGCGATTCGCAAAGCGCTCGGTGCCACGCGCGGCCGCCTCACGCAGCAGTTCCTCGCGGAGGCGCTGCTGCTCCTCGCCGCGGGATCGGTGCTGGGGCTCGTTGCGGCGCGTTGGGGCACGCGGGCGCTGGTCGCTCTCGCCCCGGGCGACTTCTATTCGTCGTTCGATACCTCCATCGACGCGCGAGTGCTCGCGGTCACCGGCGGACTCACGATGCTCACCGCGTTGGTGTTCTCGATTCTCCCGGGGTTGCGCGGCCGTCGGTCGGACGCCGAGCAGTCGCTGCGCACTGAGCAACGGTCGTCCACGGCAGACCGCACGAGCCAACACGGTCGGCGCGTGCTCATCGTGAGCGAGGTTGCGTTCGCGCTCGTGCTCACTGTTGGCGCGGGACTCATGATCCAGAGCTTCGCCCGCGCGCGCGCGGTGAATCCCGGCTTCGATCCGGACAACCTGGTGACCTTCCGCGTCAATCTCCCGGCGGCAGCGTATACTGACCCGGAGCGCATCAAGCTTTCCCATCAGCAGATCGTGCAGCGCCTGCGCGAGATTCCTGGCGTGATGTCGGCGAGCGCGGCGTCGGGTCTGCCGATGCAGGGTGACTGGCTGATCGTCTTCACGCCGGAAGGCCCACCGCCGTCGCAGTTGCCGGTCGCCACAAACACGCTGGTGCTTCCGGGCTTCTTCGAGGCCATGCGGGTTCCGCTCCGCGCCGGCCGGGTGTTCAACGAAAACGACACCAAGGGTACGCCGGGCGTGGTGGTCATCAACGAGACGATGGCGCGCAAGTATTATGGAAACACGAATCCGGTGGGCCGGCAGTTCAAGTGGGGATCGCCCGACTCGCCCGTTCCATTGAGGGAGATCGTCGGCGTTGTGGCGGACGTGAAGCACCGCACGCTCGACGAGGAACCGACTCCCGCGGTGTATCATGCGGTGATGCAGCAGGACACAGGGGTGATCGTTCCCATGTATCGCGGGCTGTCGTATGTCGTGCGCACCAGAATGGCGCCGGCGAGTCTCGCCGCGTCCCTCCGGACGGCTGTGCGCGGTGTGGACCCCAATCTCGTTGTCTTGAACGTCCTGCCGATGGACACGATCGTCGGCAACACCATCGCGTCGCGGAAGTTCAACGCCACGCTGCTCGGTCTGTTCGCGGCGCTGGCGGTCGCGCTCGCGGCCACCGGCGTGTATGGCGTGCTGCAGTATTCGGTGATTCAGCGCAGACGCGAGATGGGAATTCGCATCGCCATCGGGGCGACGTCGTCGGACATGATCCGGCTCATCGTCGGCCAGGCGTTAGGCCTCGCGGCCATCGGGGTCGCGATCGGAGTGGCGGGCGCCTTTGCGCTCACGCGGGTGATTCGCGCGCTGCTCTTCAATACCGATCCGCTCGACGGGCTCACCTTTGCGGCAAGCGCCGCGGTGTTGCTGCTGATCGCGGTGTTGTCGAGCTACTTGCCGGCGCGACGGGCGTTGCGGATCGATCCCACGATCGCGATGCGGGCCGAGTAGGATAGCGTAGTTCACGTTCCCATGTCGACGGGCAACCATCCAGAACCCAGGGGTCATATACATGAGCGGCATGAGCGACATGCTGGGCATCCCTCCATGCCACCCACGACTCCTCGCGCAACGAGCGGAATGAAAAAGGGGAACGGCTTTTCGGGATAGTAGCGTCCCGAGCGGCAGTCCCCTTTCTTCAATTGGGCTCGTGGTGAGAGGGAGCGTCCCGGTAGAGCGCGATGCGAAGCATGCCGCTCATGCCGCTCATGCGTACGACCCCTCCGTTCTGGATGCCAGACCTACAAGTCAGCTTCCCGACAGAGGGCCCACCGATGGCTCGCATACGAAAATCCTGACGTTCCACCGCGTCATCGATGAGATCGCGGGCGATGCGAGCCTCGCGTGGGTCCGAGGGACGGACACGCTCACGTTCACCTACGACAAAGGTGAGACACACAGCCAGCTCGCCAGTCGCTCCATGACGCTGGCGGTCTTTGCGGCGGCAGCCGGACGGCTCCTGGCGCATCAGCCGGATGATGTGGGGCACCCGTGCACCGTAGCGACTGGCAGTTTGCGCCGGCCCTGGTCTAGCCCTCGCGATTCATGCGCTCGCGCCGCGCGCGTTCAGCGTCGCTCGGTGCATCGAACGCGGTGTCGCCGATCGCGATGCCGCCAGCGCGGTCGTAGTGGCCGATCAAGAGACCCGTGGTCGAAACGCGTGATCTGGTCAGCCTGAAGCTGTGCGGCGCGGAGCCGTCCGCGAACAGCTTCTTGCCGCCGCCGAGGACGACCGGGATGGTGAAGATGCTGATTGCGTCAACGAGGTCGTTGGCGAGCAGCGCGTGCACTAGTTCGGTGCTGCCCTGGGTGACGAGGTTCGGGCCGTCTGCTGCCCGCAAACGCTCCACGTCGGCGATGTCTCGCAGCAGCACCGAGTCCTGCCAACTCGTATCGACGTCGCCCGAGCGCGAAACCAGGTACTTCTTGATGCGCTTGAACAGCGTGGCGATGCGGCCGACGGGAGCGGTTTCGTTGTAGTAGGGCCAGTATGCTGCGAAAATCTCATAGGTCTTTCGCCCGAGGAGAAGATCGCAGTTCTCCGTTAAGACGCGGTCGATCTCTTCGGCGAACACCTCGTCGAAATAGGGCATCACCCAGCCGCCGAACTTGAAGCCCTTGGTGGGATCCTCCCACGGGCCACCAGGCGCCTGCATGACTCCATCCAGCGAAACCTGAGCGCCCACGATGATTTTTCGCATGGATCACTTCTCCTGCGCAACGTGATACCGGTGCGCTTATCGACCGCGGCTTGCCTCTACGACTCACGGCTCGGGCCGAGAAATCCCCAATGCACCAGTGAGAGCTTTGTTAGGCATGAATGTCATCCTCACGAACCAAGTTCGGGGTAGGGCTGACGCGCGACTCCTGGCCCGCCACTGAAGAACGAACGCGGTGTTCATCGAACTGCAGACGGTGGACCGCTCATTATCAAGCACCGCCGGTGCGTCGCCGTCCGCTCCCCCACACGTGGACGGGCATGGCCTGTGCGCAGATGCGGTCCGCATGAGGCCAGAAGGAGCGGGATCAATGCCGAACAACCAGGCACGAGCAGGCACGACGGTAGAGCAAGACGCGCCCGAGCGATCCGGGGAGCTCGCCGGACTCCGCTTCCACGGCGTGAGATACCAGGTGAAGGACGTCAGCCGCTCGACTGAGTTCTACTCGAGACATCTCGGGTTTCGCATCGGACATCAACAACTCCCGGCGTTTGCCGCGTTGTCCCTTGGCCCGCTGGACCTGTTGCTGAGTGGCCCCGGTGCGTCGGGATCACGCCCGATGGGTGACGGGAGTGTCCAGACGCCGGGCGGATGGAATCGTGTCGTCTTACGCGTGGACGACCTCCCGTCGTGGATCGAGAAGCTGAGGAGCGGCGGTGTGGCGTTTCGGAATGCGATGGAAACCGGACCGGGCGGCCGTCAGATCCAGGTGGAAGATCCTGACGGAAACCCCGTTGAACTGTTCGAGCCGGCGCGTCAGTCAGCGTGACGCCGTTCAGCAGCCGGCCCGCAATGCCTAACGATACAATAGCGCCGGGTCCATCGGATGGACCCGGCGCTATTGCTCCTGAGTGACTACTTCAGGGCGTTTTCGTACCGCTGAAGGGTGTAGCGCAGCAGATTCGTTCTTCCGGCTGGCTCCCCCGTGATGACCGGATCAACGCCTCCATAAACGCAGGATAGTGTCGACGCCAACCTCGGCGTCCTACAGCAATTCGATCCGTACGCCACCACCCGGCTTGTCAAGCATGAGCACGGTCTTCTTCTCTCCGCTCGCCAGCGGGATGACGATCTTCACCGGAGCGTTCGCCCACCCCGACGCATCGGCTGGGGTCTGCCAGACGCGTATCTCCCAACTACCAACCGTGCTCTGATAGAACGGCGCGCTGAGGCTCGTGGGCTCCGACTGGTAGACGAACGGGAACTGCCACGATACGGGCTGCTGAAAGTCGGGCTGCGTGCGGTAGACCTGAAGGGTGCCCGCGGTCGGCGCGAGATGCAGCACGCGCACCTTCGTCGCGCCGGACGGCACGACGCTGTTCGTGTCATCCAGCACCGCGCTCGCCACCGCGCTATTTGCGCCCCGCACGATTGCCATCGTGCTCAACACACCGGTCGTGACGGTAATCGCCCGCGTTGCGGCTGCGCCTGAACCGGTGGGACGCAGGACGACCGTATGCGCTCCCGGGGCGGATGCCGCTGTGTCGATCACGCCGGCCCCCAGCGCCTGAATGGCCACGGCGCCGTCGATCAGGACATCGACGGGACCGGTAAACGCGTTGACGACGCGCAGCGCCGTCTCGCCAGTCGTGCAACACGCCGTCGTGGCGTCACTGCCGCAGCCGGAGATGAAGACCACCAGGAGTGCTGGAGCTACTCTGGCGAGAAGTCGCATGGCGAATCGGGTTGTAGGACGCAACTGAAACGGCCTGTTCGAATGTTACGGGTTGCGCGTTCAGGCGAATAGGTCGCTGTGATCGCTGCAGCCTGTCCTTCCCCTTTTCGTGGAACTGCGGCGGTGGCGCGGTTGCTGATCGTTACACACTGGTGAGGAGCGCGCGTGCCGCGACGAGGTCCGCGGTGTCGAATCCTCAATCGCAGGTTCCCCCTCACATTATGATCTACGCTCCCGGCATCACACCGAACGATGTCGGCGTGGCTGGCCGCGCCGCATTCCGCGATGTGCGCGCGCCGCTGATCTACGAATCGGCGAGCGGCTACCGTTACCTCGTTCTTAGAGTGCCGTAAGCAACCTCAAGACAGGTGTGAAGTACCCGACGCCGTCGCTAACTAGCCGCTGCATGCCTGCTGCGCACGGAGCCACACGATTGCAGCTTGTGCTGCCGCATCGTCCGTGCTGGTCGGGTCGATGACGCTCCACGTCACTCGCTCGTCCGGTTGGAGCGATTCGCCATACAATGTCCCCGATCGATCGCCATCGACCGCGACGGTGAGGTAGATCATGGCGCCGTCGCTCAGGGTGAATCCGGTGTTCGCGGTCGAGAGCCCCGCTGTCGGCACGCCGAAGCTTCGCGTCGAGGGACGCGCCCGGAACGCGACGGCAACGGCCTCGCCGGAGCTCGCGGTCCGCGCGCCATAGATCACCGCCACCGGGGGCATGGGTTTCGAGAGCCGGTACGCCTGGCCGGTCACCCGCTGAATGATCGGCTTCGCGGCCCTCGCGGTCCCGCAACCCCGCAGCGCCATCGCGATGGAACCAGGTCTGCCTAACGCTGTCCGGGTCGACGAAGAAGCCGAGGTCTCCCGTCCCGAGCACCGGTCCAATGCCAGCGACCATTGGCCACATGGTGCCACCCGGGTTGTCGCGGAGATCGACGATCCACCCACACGGCTGGCTCGCGTCCACGGTCTTCACGACCTCCTGGAGCTGGTCGGCGAAGGCGGTGGCGGCCGCGGCCGCTCCAGAGAAGCTCGGAATCGAGACATAGCCAAGCCGACCAGGCAGCGACCGGCCAGACGGATCGGCGAGCACGCCTAACGATCCAGCAGCCCGCGTCGTCCCGAGTCGAGTCGCGACGATCGACGCCGCGCCGGGAGGGCTGAAGAAGCTGTGACGGTCACCGAGCGCGGCGAGGGTCGCACGAAGCCCGGGGTACGTGTCTGCCGTCGTCGTCGCGCCCACAATGCGCGCCAACGCGTCGGCGCGGAACTTCGGCCAATCGATCTTGTATCGATTGATCGATGACTGCTGCATGATGTCGAGCGCCGCGGTCATGTATTTCGTCGCGACCGGCGATGTCCGCGCCGAGGTGTCGGTCGGCCCGGATGATCCGCAGCTGTAGCCGGCAATGACCGCAGCGCCGGCCGAGACCCACCAGTGATGCCGAGCTCGGAAGCCCATGGTCGTCCTCGCACGAGAATTCAGTGGCTCGAGCACTAAGAGATAGTTTCGGCTGCCCTAGCGGAAGCAGGTGCAACGCTGCGGGCCGGTGATTTGCAGGCGAGTCTAAGGATTCAGTGAGCGGCTTTCTGACGGTAGAAATCGACCAGAGGACTCATGTCATCGCGTCTCATATGCATCGCCGCCCTCACCGCGTTTGCGTCATTCAATCCTTCGGCCGTGTCGGCTCAGGACCGGCCAGCTCCGCCGCCGCTTCCCGACGGGCAAACGAACAATCCGTTCCCGCAGCCGATCGTCGCCACCGAAGGTGTCATCACCGCCACAGTGCGTGAGTTCGCCGCACTGCCGGACGTCAATGGCGTCGCCGCGCGGGCGATGACGCTCGTCGAGGAACCGGCGACGCGGCGGCTGTTCGTGAGCGACATGCACGGCCTGTTGTACGTTCTTGGTCCCGATGGGAAAGCGGTGAGTCAGTTCCTCGACCTCCGTGATCCTAAGTGGGGCTTCACCGTGCAGTCGCAGGGTCGCGAGCGTGGGTTGCAGAGCTTCACACTTCACCCGCAGTTCGCGCAGCGCGGCGCGCCGGGCTTCGGCAGGTTCTACACGTACACGGACGTTGTGACGCTCCCGTCGGATCCGGACTTCACGACGCCTAACGCCACGTCGACGCACGAGACCGTGCTCCACGAGTGGAAGGCGCGGACGCCGGGCGCCGCGACCTATGACGGCGAGGGCCCGCGAGAACTGATCCGGCTGCGCCAGCCGTTCGCCAATCACAATGGTGGCGCGATCGCATTCAATCCCACAGCGGGTCAGGGAAGAGGCGACTTCGGACTCCTGTACGTCGGCGTGGGTGATGGCGGCAGCGGAGGCGACCCAATGGGGCTCGCGCAGAATCTCGGCTCAGCCTTCGGCAAGATCCTCCGCATCGATCCGCTCGGCAACAATGGTCGCGGTGGGAAGTACGGTATCCCGATTGCGAATCCCTTCGTATCCACGGCCGGGGCGTTGCCGGAAATCTTCGCGTACGGTGTGCGGAATTCGCAGCGTTTCGCCTGGGACACGAAGAACGGCGCGATGTTCCTGAGCGACATCGGGCAGAACATCGTCGAGGAAGTGAGCCCGGTTACCGCCGGCGCGAACCTCGGCTGGAACACGTGGGAGGGAAGTTATCGCTTCGTGAGCCGGCAGGCGGTTCGCACGGACTCCGTGCGCGGTGATCGGAAGGTGACCTATCCGATCGTCGAATGGGACCAGGTCGATTCGCTTCTGCTGGACAACGGACAGTCCGCTTCCGTCGGTCTTGCGGTCTATCGGAGCACGGCAATTCCGCAGCTCACCAACCGCATTGTGTTCGGCGATATGCCAAGTGGCGAGGTGTTTCACGTGAGTGCGGACACGCTGCCTAACGGCGGCCAGGATGCGATCCGTCGCGTCCTGTTCTTGACCGCGCCCGGTGCAGCGCCGCGGCCAGCGCTCGAGATCATTCAGGAGAAGAACCGCGCGCAGGGCAAGCCGCCCGCTCAGCGGGCCGACCTGCGATTCAACATGACGGCAGCGGGACGGATCTTCCTGCTGAACAAAGCCGATGGGGTGATTCGCGTGGTGGAGCGATGACTGCGGGGCGTGCCGAGCTTCGCACGCCGCCCTTTGTGATCACCGCACCAACCGCAGCTGTCTGGACTCGGCGCAGCTGGTATCGAGTCGCCGTTGGGGATCCGCGACAAAAGCGCGTGCCAGCCGCAGGGCGCACATCCGGTACTCGGTGTCTTAGGGCGTCGGCAGCTCCGTGGGAAACTGACCGTGCATGCCGTTGCGGAATACCACCTGTCTCGCGTTGGCGTTTTGCTTGGCGATCTCGTACCCCGCGGAACCTGACGACGAGGCATCGAGTTCCCCCGTAAACACCAGCTGCGGGCCGTCATAGAAACCCATTCTCGTGGTAGCCGAGGCCTTGCCGGCGGGCCACAGATCGCAGGCAGTGTCATCACCGAACCCCTGGAGCAGCGCGCGAAGAATCGCCGAACTGGCCGCGGCGCGCTCGTAGCGCTCCATGGACGCGAACGGCGCGGACTCGTGGCAATACACCGAGAGGTTCATCCCGACGCTGTAGCGGCCGTGAGGCGGAAGAGGAGGGTCGACTCTCGTACCGAGGCCTTCCTCAGTCCGCATGCGCTGTTGCGTTTCGAGCATCGTGCGCGCGTCGCCTCGCGCTGCGGCATCCATAACCGTCAGGAGGCTCTGGATGCGTTGCTCGAACGTCGAATAGCCCCGCGGATACAGCCAATTGCGAATGAAGCGCAGAAGCGCCGCGTCGTCGTATCGGCGTTCTCCGACTGTGAGGGGCTGTTGGCTCAGGCGCGGAAGCGCCGCGTTGAATCGGTTACGCAGTTGCGGATATGCCGATGCACACGCGGAGTCCGCCGCACACTTGGCGAAGAGCTTGTTGAGGGCCACCTCAGTGCCGCGTGCGTCGTCGATCAGCTCCTGACCCTCCGGCACGCCTCCGGCATCGAGAATGATCGACCGCACGCTCCCGGGATATGCGCGCGCCGAGATGACGGCGACTCGCGCCGTGCGAGATGCCCCACAGGTTCCAGTGCTTCACACCGAGCGCGTCTCGCAGCGCCTCCATGTCGCCTGCAATGCGCGCGCTGTTGTACTGCGACAGGTCGATTCCTTGCGCAACGAGCTGGTCTCGGCACGTCCGTACTTGCGTCAGCCAATCCGACTGTGGGGCGCAGGAGAGCGATGGGGTCGATCGGCCGGTTCCGCGCTGATCGAAAAAGATCCAGTCCCTGTCCACGACCACATCGCGGATGTGAGGATGCGTCACCAGCTGCTCGAAGTAGTACAGGCTGACCTGGCCCGGTCCGCCATTCAGGAAAACGACCGGGCCATGCTGGTCGATGGTGCGGGGTGCGCTGACCACCATGAAAGCAATCTCCACAACTCGACCCGGACGCTCGGGATTCTCGGGCACCGTCAGGCGACCGCACGTCACGGGGAGCAGCGCCTTGCTCGCATCGAACGGGCAGGAAACTTCCCAGCGACCGCCGCCTCGAAGCGTGGACTGCGACCAGGCCGGCCGCGACGCAAGGACGAGCGCGGCAACGCTCAGTCGCACACCTCTCGCAAGTTGAATCATCGCGGCGGCTCAGGGCCTGGGAACGCTCACGGTAATGTTTCTGAACTCCACACGCTGCTCCTCGCCCTGGAGCATGATCGGGCCGGGCGCGCTCTCGTCGCCATCGATGGCGCTCCCCGTCGTGCCGGGGATGATCTGATCCGTGATCACTGGTCGGCCGTTCACGACAACCCAGATACGCCGCCCGACCAGCGTGATGTCGATAGACTGCCAGACGTCGGGACCGCGAGCAGCATTCTCGCTCGGCACGAGGAACTTGTGCACCGCGCCCGTCGTGCCCTGGAACGGGATGGAATCCCCTCCTTCCTTCAGGATCACCCAGTAGCGTCCGCGCGGGAAGATTCCGCTCGACGAACCCTTCGGAATTCGGAACTCGGCGTGGAGCTTCAGGTCCTGGAACTTCTCCACGGTCATGAGGTTCGCGCCCTCGACGCCGTTGTTGACGAGGGCGCCGTCCTTCACGATCCAGAAGTTCGGCAGCGACCGCTTGGTTGGCGCGGGAACCCAGCCCGTGAAATCCTTGCCGTTGAAGAGAGGTCGAGGAGTCGTCCACGCTCGTGGAATCGGGCGTCGAAGGATGGGGGCGCGTTTGCCAATGAAGTTCCAGAGTAGCCCCGCGGGCCCCGAGGCAGAGCCGACCAGCGAATCCCCTTGCACGCGTATCTCGAAGCGGAGGTCGCCCGACGTATCCCATTCGCTCGGAATCGTGAATCGCGCCACTCCGTTGGCCCACTCGACGCTCGAGATCGGTCGTGCGCCGCCGATGAGGCCGACGAAGCGTCCGACCAGCGCTCGATATCCCGAACGTTCGACCTCGAGCCACATCGTGAACACGTCGCGCGGGTTCGTCACCCGAAGGTTCCAGCGTCCGACGATCGGGATGGACTGCTGCTGCGATGGGACGCCGCGTGGAACGGCGAGAACCGCGAGAGCGATGAGGGTGCGGCTCAGCTGCATTGGCACCTCCGAAAGCGTGGAACTCGCCAACTTCAACCGAGCGTTACTCCTGTCGAGTGCCGTACGACGAAGGCGTCATCTTTTGCGACGAAATTACAGGGGGATGCGCCTAGATCGCCGGGTTGTCGAGCTACTTGCCGGCGCGACGGGCGCTGCGCGTCGACTTGCCGCAGGACAACGCCGCATCAGAATTTGGTGCCTGTGAGACGTCTCGACGCCCATTCGATCTGGTTCGCGGCTCTCGCGATTCATGCGAGCGCGGCCTCGGTAGCCGTCGCCCAGCGTCCAAGCTTTGCGGGGCGGTGGGTTGCTGCGCCCGACACTACGACATCAGGAGCCAGTCCGGCGACAGGAAGTCCCGGCAGCGGCTGGGGCACGCCCCTCACGATCGCGCAGGACAGCACACGGCTCACCGTCGAGTATTCGTTCTTCAGCCGCTATGACATGCAGCCACCGCTGCAATTCACCTACGCGCTTGACGGCGCCGAGACGAAGAACGTCGTAATGATGGGCCTCGGCGTCCAGGAACAACTCTCACGCGCCGTCTGGAGCGGCTCGACGTTGGTGATCACCACCGTTCACATCGTCGCGAATCCCGCCGGCACAGGCGACTCGCTGCGAGTCGAAGTGACGCGCCGACTGTCGCTCGACTCACCCACGCGCTTGATCGCGGAGACCACACGAGCCGGTGTGTTAGGCGGTCCGTCATCAACGACGCGAACCGTCTACACGAAGCAGTAGCGACTGCGGCTACGGCCGCCGTGGAACGTACGGGTCCGCTGCACCCCGTGGCACGTGCGGATATCGGTCGGCGCTCTCGTTGAACTCGGCCACGAGCTTGTTCATCACGCTGAGCGCCCACGGATTCGCCTGCAGGACGTCGGTTTCTTCCTTCGGATCCGCGCGCAGGTTGAACAGCTTCATGGCAGGCTGCACGGGCGTACCGGGCTCCGGCTGGAACGCATAATGGAGCTTCCAGTCATGCCACTTCACCGCGCGCACCTGGGTTCCGCCAGTAAAGTGCAGCACGCTCTCACGGTTCGAGTGAGCCTGCTTGCCCTCGAGAAACGGCAGCTGATTCACGCCATCGATCGCCCGATCTTTCGGCACGATGTCCGCCCCCACCGCGGCTGCGATCGTCGGGAAGAAGTCGATCTCGTGCACGATGTCGTTCGAGACCCGACCCGCCGGAATATGACCCGGCCACCGAATGATGCATGGCGTGCGGATGCCGCCTTCCATGACCGTGTTGTAGAAGCCTGTCCACGGTCCTGACGTGCCGCGCCACGGCCGTCGACCCTCCGCGCCGTTGTCGGCGCACCAGAAGACCATTGTGTTGTCGTCGATGCCAAAGCGCTTGATCGCGTCGAGAATGAGTCCAACGTTGTGATCCACTTCCGCCATGGCATCGCCAATGTCGCCCGCGCCTGTCTTGCCGATGAAGTCCGGGTGCGTGAGCGTCGGGAAGTGAATCTGCGTCATCGCGTAATACAGGAAGAACGGTCGCTGCTGCCTAACGTTCCGTTCCATGAACGCGATGCCTCGCTCCGCCGCCTCACGATCGATCGTGCGGCGCGTCTGGAGATCGAAGACTTTCACCCGTCTCGAGACCTCGCCGGCCTTTCCTTCCCAGATGTACGGCGGCTGGGTTTTGGTCGAATCGTAGCCAGGCATCGAGGTCGTCTGCGCCTCGTTGCTGGTCATGGGGATGCCATACCATTCGTCGAACCCCTGATCGGTGGGCGCTCTTCGCCCTAACCAGTTGGTGCCGCCCAAGTGCCACTTGCCGTAGAGCGCGGTGGCGTAGCCGAGTGGCTTGAGCGCTTCGGGAATCGTGACTTCCCAGAGCGTGATGCCATCCTCCTGCGCGGCACCGGTCCGCGCTGCGTAGCGCCCGGTCATCAGTGCGGCACGCGAGACGGTACAGGAGAATTCGACGTTGAAGTTGTTGAGCCGGATGCCTTCGGCGGCCATGCGGTCGAGGCGCGGCGTTGGCGCACCGCGCACGCTCCCGTACACGCCGACCTCGCCCCACCCAAGGTTGTCGGGGAAGATGAGCACGATGTTCGGTCGTGATGCGGCGCTGGTCGGTGCAGGTTGTGTCCTGACACACGACGTTCCACCCAGGATGAGCAGAACGCACAGCGTCCATTCGGGTTGGCGCGCAATCGACATGGTCAGTAGCCCTCGGACCACGGATGTTATCTGGACACGTTAGGTCGGGCAACTCCACGGTAGCGGCAGCGGGCGCCGCATCGAGCACGGAGATTCTGCTGCTGTGTGATCGGTGGTGCAATTGGTGCACAGCTGAAGCACTGAATCTTGCCCCGAGAGCCAGCATGCCGGTCAAACACGTTCGTTTCGGGAAGGGCTTCAGCGTCGCATTGAGCAACAAGCGCGGCCAGGCGGCGTCGATGGTCATAGCACCGGGTGACTGCGAGGGCGGCCCCGACAACCGGCATCGCGGTGCTGATCAGTGGCTCTTCGTCCTTGCCGGTTCGGGTGTCGCGGTGCTCGCTGGCCGCGAGCACCGGTTGAAGGCAGGCTCGATCGTGCTCATCGAGCGGGGCACCACGCACGAAATCCGCAACACTGGCCGAACGCCGCTCAAGACGCTCAACGTGTACGTGCCGCCGGCTTACCGGTCCGACGGCAACGAGCTGCCGCGCGGGCGCAGCTGAGAACAGCGTCGAAATACTTCGTCCTGCCACCGTTTCAACGATTCCAATCAATGCACTGTCGAAACCGGAACGCGGTTCGCGCACGGATGACGTGAGGCAACCCGATCCCTCCCTTCGTCGCTTGCGCTCCTCAGGGCAGGCGCTTCGCTCGGGACGAGCACGAGCTGGAATCCAAGGAACCCAGGGTCTTTATGAAGAACGCGCGCGGCGGCGCTCTGCTTCTCGATCCGATGCTGAGAGACCTCCGCTACGCCGCGAGATCTCTCCGACGCGACCTCGGGGCCACCGTGTTCTCGATCGCGATCGCCGGTCTTGGGATCGGGGCGAGCACGACAG
>JBKOYV010000417.1:0-19418 GCA_046725585.1 Gemmatimonadota bacterium
TTCAGCGTGCCGATCGGCAAAAACAAAGACGTCGCGATCAACACGTACAAGGAGAACTTCAAGGGCACGCTCTCCTTCATCACGGCCAACGAGCCGGGCAAGATGGACGTCGCGTTCCAGATCCTCATGCCGGGCTACAACTACGACCTCGGCCACGCCGGCAAGGGGCCGTCCGAAGGGTGGTTCTTCTTCACGTCATACAACTCCGAGGGCGCGTACACGAAGCTCGAGGTGAACGCGTCGCAGAACGACAAGGACTACGTCGCCGCGGTGAACTACAAGAAGGCTGAGGAGTGCGTCGCGGCGGGCAAGGCGAAGACGGTGCCGGCCACATACGACCACAACTACACCGACCCCAAGTCACGCGTCGCGACGACCGAGAAGAAGACGAGCGTGAAGATGATCGACCCACGTGACTGCGACGGCGTCGTGTACTACCTGCCCACGCCGAAATCGCCACACGGCGTCGACGTCGATCCGACGGGCGAGTACATCGTCGCGGGCGGCAAGCTCGCCACCGTGATCCCCGTGCACTCCTTCACGAGGCTCGCGAAGGCGATCGAGACGAAGCAGTTCGAGACCACGATCGACGGGATCCCGGTCCTCAAGTACGACGCGATCCTCGCCGGCGAAGTGCAGAAGCCAGGCCTGGGCCCGTTGCACACTGAGTTCGACGCCAAGGGCAACGCGTACACGTCGATGTTCATCAGCTCCGAGGTCGTGAAGTGGAAGCTCGGTACCTGGGAAGTGCTCGACCGCATGCCGGTCTACTACTCGGTCGGCCACATCATGATCCCGGGCGGTGACAGCAAGAAGCCGTGGGGCAAGTACCTCGTGGCGATGAACAAGATCACGAAGGACCGCTACCTGCCGACGGGTCCCGAGATGGCGCAGTCCGCGCAGCTGATCGACATCAGCGGCGACAAGATGAAGATGCTGCTCGACTTCCCGACCATCGGCGAGCCGCACTACGCGCAGGCAATTCCCGCGAGCCTGATCAAGGAGCGGTCGCTCAAGTACCACAACCTCGCTGAAAACGCGAACCCGCACGTGGTGCGCGCCGAGTCGGAAACGAACATCTCTCGCGCCGGCAAGACGGTGCACATCGAGATGATCGCGATCCGCAGCCACTTCGCGCCTGACAACATCGAGGGCGTGCAGGTCGGGGACACGGTGAAGTTCCACGTCACGAACATCGAGCAGGACTGGGACATCCTCCACGGCTTCGCGGTGCTCGGACAGAACACGGCCGAGCTGATCCTGCAGCCGGGTGAGACGCGGACCCTGACGTGGGTGCCGACAGAGGAAGGTGTGTACCCGTTCTACTGCACCGACTTCTGCTCGGCGCTCCACCAGGAGATGCAGGGCTACATCCGAGTGTCGCCGGCGGGCTCCAACGTGCCGCTGGTGGCGAACCTGAGCCCGAAGGCCAAGGCACAGCTGGCGGGGGCGAAGTAACCATGACTCGACTCTCGAGGGTACTGCTTGCGATCGCGTCGGTAGTGCTGCTCGGCGCATTCCTCTTTCCGCTGTGGCGGATCGACCTCATTGCGCCGCAGTACCCCGAGGGCCTCGGCATGCTGATCCGCGTGAACGCGGTGACAGGCATCAAGCCTAACGACCTCGCGAACATCAACGGGCTCAATCACTACATCGGGATGAAGCCGATCGAGCCCGACACGATTCCCGAGCTCCGCCTCATGCCGTGGATCGTCGCGAGTCTCGCGGCGTTCGGTTTGGTTGGCGCTCTCGTGGGCCGTCGGCGGTTGCTCGTGGCGTGGCTCGGAGGCTTCGCGACGCTCGCCGTGGTCGGCCTCATCGACTTCTGGCGATGGGAGTACGACTACGGCCACAACATCGACTTCGAGCACGCGATCATCAAAGTCCCGGGCATGACGTACCAGCCACCACTCATCGGGACGAAGCAGCTGCTCAACTTCACGGCGACGTCCTGGCCCGCGCTCGGCACGATTTGTCTGGGTGTCGCATTCGCACTAGGCGTCGCGGCGCTGCTCGTCGTTAGGCGGCAGAGGGCTGCTGTTCGGCGAGCATCCGCGGCGCTGGCCGTCGCCGCGGCGGCCTGCACACCATCGGGGCCCCGTGCCATCGCCGACGCGGGCAAGCCGTGCGACTACTGCCGGATGACGATCAGCGACGAGCGGTTCGGGGGACAGCTCATCACGCGCAAGGGCAAGCTCTACGCGTTCGACTCGATCGAATGCCTGGCGTCGTTCTACGTGCGGCAGTCGGCAACCGCCGAGAGGGCCAAGGTCTGGGTGGCGGACTACGCGAACCCGGGCGAGTGGATCCCGGCGACCAGTGCGCGCTTCGCCCGCAGCGAAGAGCACCAGAGCCCGATGGGGCTCAACCTCGTGAGCTTCAGTCCGAGGGCCGACAGCGCTGCCGTGCCACGCGAGCTCCGCACAGGCGCGATGAGCTGGCCGCAGGTGCTCGCGCTCGTCCAGCGCGAGTGGAACGCGAAGCCGCTGGCGGCCGCGGCCGGCGCTCGGTGACGGCCGTGCCCCGCGGACTCCAGCCAGCCGCCGTAGCTCTCTGCATGTTCGCCGCGAGCCCCGCGGCAATGAGCCTGGGCACGCTCGACGCTCAGGCCGCGTCTCGGGGAGACGTCGTCGTCTCGCCCTCCGGAGCGGTGCGAACGCTGTCGCAGGCGCTCCGCCTCACGGCGACCGGTGGCCGGATCATCGTGAAAGCCGGAGTCTATCGCGAGCCGACCATCGTCGTGGACCGCGCCGTAACGATCACCGGCGAGCCTGGTGCCGTGCTCGATGGCAACGGGTCGCATCAGATCATGACGGTGACCGCGGACGACGTCACGATCCGCGGGCTGGAGCTGCGCAACGTCGCGACGAGCTACGTCGAGGACCGCGCGGCCATCAGGGTCCAGGATGCGTCTAATTGCGTCATCGAGAACAACCGCATCGAGAACACGTTCTTCGGCATCTACCTCGCGCGGGTTGACCGTTGTCGCATCGCGCACAACCGCCTGCACGCTCGCATGGGGAAAGAGTCCGCGTCGGGCAACGGCATTCATCTGTGGACATCGACGCACGTCACCATCGAGAGCAACGAGATCACCGGCCATAGGGACGGGATCTACCTCGAGTTCGTGCACGAGAGCGACGTGCGCGACAACACGAGCGAGGGCAACCTGCGGTACGGGATGCACTTCATGTACTCCGACGACTGTCGCTACGTGGCAAACACGTTTCGCCGCAACGGGTCGGGCGTCGCCGTCATGTACACGAAGCGCGTGGCGATGATCGACAACCGCTTCGAAGACAACTGGGGCAGCGCGGCATACGGTCTCCTGTTGAAAGAGATTCTCGAGCCGATGCTGCTCGGGAACCACTTCGCACGGAACACCGTCGGCCTGCTCGTGGATGGCGTGACGAGGCTCGAGGCCGACCGGAACGAGTTCTCGCAGAACGGCTGGGCCGTGAAGCTGCTCGCGAGCGCGCAGGACGGGCGCTTCACGCATAACGACTTCGTCGGTAACACGTTCGACGTCGCCACGAACAGCCGGGAGACCACGACGTCGTTCGCGGGCAACTACTGGGATGACTACAACGGCTACGACCTCGACCGCGACGGCATCGGCGACGTACCGCACCATCCCGTTAGGCTCTTCTCGTTGCTCGTGGCGGAGAACGAGCCGATGCTCATCACGCTGCGGAGCCCGTTCGTCGCTCTGCTCGATCTGGCCGAGCGGGTGCTCCCGTCGCTCACGCCAGCGACACTGGCCGACGGCGCGCCCTCAATGAAGAGGATCCGATGATCAGGGTCACCGGTCTCACCAAGCGCTTCGGCGCGCTCCACGTGCTGCGCGGGCTCGACCTCGAGATCGGCGAGGGCAGAGTGACGGCCATCGTCGGCCCGAATGGCGCCGGGAAGACGACGCTGATGAAGACCATCCTCGGGTTGACGCGGAGTGACGGCGGCGAGATCCTGGTCGACGGCGAGCGCGTGAGTGATGACCCGTGCTATCGCTCGAACGTCGGCTACATGCCGCAGATCGCGCGCTTCCCCGAGAACCTGACGGCCGCGGAGCTCATCGCGATGGTGCGCGACCTCCGCGGCAACGACGCGGCGGTCGACGACGACCTGATCGAGCGTTTCAGGCTCGCGGAACAGCTCCGCAAGCCGTTGCGGACCTTGTCCGGCGGCACGCGGCAGAAGGTGAACGCCGTGCTCGCCTTCCTGTTCCGCCCCTCGCTGCTGGTGCTCGACGAGCCGACCGCCGGGCTGGATCCCGTTTCGAGCGGCATCCTCAAGGACAAGATCGCCGAAGTGCGCGATTCCGGCCGCACGGTGATCGTGACGTCGCACGTGCTGAGCGAGCTCGATGCGTTCGCCGATGACATCGCGTTCCTCGTCGATGGTCGCCTGCGCTACGCCGGATCGGTTCACGACCTCAAGCTGTCGACGCGCCAGCTCAGCCTCGAGCGCGCGATCGCCCAGGTCATGATGGAGGATGCGGTCGCATGAGCACGACGAGAGGTGCGAGCCTGCCGAGAGCCACGACGAAGATCATCAAGTACGAGCTCCGTGACGTGCTTCGGAGCCGCTCGCTGTTGGCGTACTCCCTGTTCTTCCTCGCCGTCACCGACGTCCTTCTCCGGTTCGGCGGTGGCCCACGCGCGGCGCTCAGCCTGATGAACGTGGTGCTTCTCCTGATCCCGCTCGTCTCGATCGTGTTCGGGACGATCTATCTGTACAACGCGCGGGAGTTCACGGAGCTGTTGCTTGCACAACCGGTGCATCGGCGGCAGCTGTTTGCCGGCCAGTATCTCGGCCTCGCGCTTCCGCTTTCGGTCGCGTTCGTGCTCGGCCTCGGGGTCGCGCTGTCGTTCCACGTGGGCGAGGATCCGGAACACTTCGCGACGCTGCTCGTGGTCGTCGCGTGCGGCGTGATGTTGACGTTCATCTTCTCGGCGTTCGCGGCGCTGATCGTCGCCCGCATTGACGACAAGGTGAAGGGCATCGGCGTCGCTATCGGGCTGTGGCTCGCCTGCACGGTCGTCTACGACGGCCTCGTTATGCTCGGCCTCATGACCTTCGCGGACTACCCGCTGGAGCGCGCCGCCCTCGGGGCGATGATCGCCAATCCGATCGATCTGGCGCGCGTGCTGATCCTGATGCGCCTCGACATCTCGGCGCTCATGGGATACACCGGCGCGGTGTTCGAGAAGTTTTTCGGAAGTGCGGGCGGAACCGCGCTCGCTTCGCTGGCGCTGGTCCTGTGGACCGGCGTCCCGCTCCTGTTGGGAGCTCGACGCTTCCAGAGGAAGGATTTCTAACCCCACACGACCAGGACTACTGATGCGATACATCCAGATCACTCCAATCATCGTGGCGGCAGTTCTGCTCGCCGCGTGTAGCGGAAAAGAGCAGTCGGCGTCCGAGAGCGCGCAGCAGCCCGCTCCGGCGCCGGCCGCGAGCGCGAGCAGTTCCGGGTTCGGCGAGAACCTGACCCCCGACGCCGGCGGCAAGGTCATCGAGGTGCACATGCTCACCGATGACCAGGGCAACAACAAGTTCGAGCCGAGCGAGATCGAGGCCCATCAGGGCGACGTCATCCGGTTCACGCTCAAAACGGGCGTGCACAACGTGGACTTCTTCGCGGACTCGAACGCGGTGAAGACGGGGCTGCCGGCGGCGAGCGCGCTGCTGCAGCTCCCGGGTCAGACGGCTGATCTCAAGGTCGCGCTCGCGCCGGGCAAGTACTACTTCCAGTGCGACCCGCACGCAGCGTTAGGCATGAAGGGCCGTTTGGAGGTTGAGGAGAAGGAGTAGGCGGATCATTGGGTCGGACCCGCTGAGCCCCACGCACCGCTGCAGATCAAGCCTCCTTCCGAACAGCGATGACGCGGATCGTGCGGAAACCACCGGATACTGCCTAACGGACTTGACTCCTCCCGCAGCCTCCACATCGAGGTCGGGACGGCCCCTTTCTTTTTCTTCGTGAACGGCCTCGGGACGCGGGATCTTCCCGAGGCCGTTCAACGATAGAATCCGGGCTCGTTGCGAGAGCCTGCCTCATTTCAAAGTTGGATCAGGCAGTTCCCGCGTCATCCGCATCATCGCTGTTCCCGAAAAACAGTTTGCCGAGAAAGCAATGTGAGCCTCGGCGCTCGTCACGCGACCTCCATCGCCTCCCCACGTTCCCGTGATGCGCGGTAGCGTTCGAGCGCGTAATACGTGATCTGCGCCGCACTGAGCGGGGCGCCGATACGCGGCGGCAAAAGCAGCTCGAACGCGTAGGCGCCGTCGGCGACCCCAGCGCCGCGATACAACAGCCGGCCAACCGGAATCTCGCCGAGCATGAGGTGGTCGATTCCGTCGTCGCGCTGTGTGCGCAGCGCATGGCCGTTCCGCGGTGGGCTCTCGAACCGACGTTGGCGCGCGAGCCAGCCGTGCAACGCGTCGTACGCAACCGCCGCGCCGCGACGCGCGGCGGCGCGATCGCCGAAGCCGGTGAATCCGATCACGCGATCTCTGACCCACCCGATCTCGACATCACCGAGCATGAGGTCGAATCGGCCTTCGCCGCGATCGAAGATGCTGAGAGGCATTGCGCTTTCCTCCAAGTGAAGGCTGTGTGATGTTCCGCGCGGCTGCCCGAACGTTCAGTTGAGGTCCGGGATTACGCCGCGTGGTCCGGCGGCCTGGGCGGCTCGCCGTCGTGTGGTTGGTGGAGTGCGGCCAGCGTGTGGTGGAGACGGCGAGCGAGCCTTAGCGCGGACTGGCGCGCCGTGGCGGGCAGCGCAGCACCGGCACGTCGGCCGTGTCGCCGTCGTTGACGTGTGACGCGCCTAACGGATCGCTTCGGCGGTGCGTGGGGCGGTAGATGAACGACGCCCCACCGGGCAGTGGAGCGCGGTGGGGCGTCAGCGGGGAGACCCCGTCGGTGCCAGGCGTTCCCTGGCGGCGGAGCTACCCGATGTCCCGTCTCGCGCTCACACGGCGTGCTGCCCGCGACGTCCGAAAAGAGCGGACGCGCGAGGCACCGCCGAAGCCGGCGACGCGCATGGCGGAGACCCGCGTGCATCGCGGCCCTCGGTTGGCGCTCCAGCCACGGCCGAATCGCTCGGGCGCGCAGAGCCCGACAGGACGACAGGCCATCGATCGGCCCGTACCCAGATCGGGGCTGCAGAGCAGCGTGTGCGTGCGAATCGACGCGTGTGAAGTCAGCATGGTCTCCGATGAACCCCGCGCGAGCGGGAACAGTTCCGTCGTGGGAACTATAGCCTCGTGTGCACGATGGTGGGAAGGCCGCGAGCGGGCAATTGCAAATACACCTTATAAGGAGTATCCTTATATCACATTCAAGGCCGCGCCGCGTGCGAACGCTACCGACGAAGAGACGGACCTGGCGCTTCGAGACCGTGGAGACGATGGAGCGGGAGGTCTACCTGCTGCTCCAGCACGTCTCGGGCGAGCTCATCCATGAGCTGCAGGCGGTGCTCAAGCCGGCCGGCATCACGCCGGAGCAGTATCACGTGCTGCGAATCCTGCGCGACGCGGGCTCGGCCGGCATTCCGTTGCATGACGTGGCAGAACGCTCGCCGGCCGGCGACCCCGACGTGACGGGACTACTCGATCGCCTGGAGGCCCGGGGCCTCGCACGACGAGCCCGCGACGCCACGGATCGGCGCGTCGTGCTTGCTCGGATCACGGCCGGCGGCCGGCGAGTGCTCGACTCGCTCGACAAGCCGGTCACGGCGCTCCACGCGCGCCAACTCGGACCGTTAGGCGACCGCGGCCTCACGGAGCTACGCCGATTGCTGCGGAAAGCCGCCGCCGTAGGACCTGTCTAGTCCCGCGGCGTACGATGAACCAACCACAAGGAGGAGCGATGACGAAACAGCTCGGAGCGAGCCATCTCGGGCTGCCGCCCCCGGCACAGTGGACCCTGTACGACGCCGACCGCGCC
Source organism: Gemmatimonadota bacterium (assembly GCA_046725585.1). GTDB lineage: Bacteria > Gemmatimonadota > Gemmatimonadetes > Gemmatimonadales > Gemmatimonadaceae > JAJKIV01. Next base: position 7,955 of record JBKOYV010000417.1, read on the forward strand.
GTCGGCTGGACGACGGATAATACGGTGGGTTTTCTGGGGTTCGCCGATCAGACCGAAGCGCTGCACGCAGCGTGGGTCGCCCACCGCGCCCTCAGCCGCCGGCTCGCCCGTGACCAGGGAACGCGACCCATCCCGGTCGACGCGGAGCCCCTGGCGGTCCAGCGCGTCGGCGACCGTGAGCTGATCCTCGGCGGCACTCGCGCGATTGCCACGCTCGTTAGGCCCGGCGAGCCGAGCTCGAGTGGGCCGCCGAATTCCTTCGGGTTCGAGGTCGAGATTCCGACACCGGCCTCCGAGCTGCGGGCTCGGGCAATGGCGCACCTCATGTACCGAACGCTCCGGAAATCTGGACTCCGCTGGGCCCTCTGGCGGCCCGGCGCCCCCGGTGCGGTTCCATCGGCCACGTACGGGGCCAGGGATCCGGCGAACGCGATCGAGAACGAGGTGGACGAGACGACTATCAGCACCGGCCACCAGGATCGGCGCCGACCCGAGAAACGGTCCACTCCGCCCTGGCGCAAACCCGTGACGCCATCCGCCTGGGCGGCACTCGCGCTGGCAAGCGTTTCGCTGCTTCTGCTCGCGCTGGTCGTTCCGCACCGGGTCGGAGTCGCTTTGACCGTCACGGGACTCGCAGCCCTCGCCGTATTCCGGGCCGCCGCAATGACAGGTCGTTGGCTGCTACGTACTTCCGCACGAGAGTCCGAGGAGCCAACCGGCGTGTCCCACGAAATCGATCTCGATCCTTGGGACGACCACCGAAACGCAGGGTCGTGCGCGTAGTACCTGCGCGCGACCCGGCGACTGACCGTTTACCGGAGACGGGATCATGACGAATCACGAGCAACCCGATCAATCGCCGCCGCCCGGTGACGCACGATCGGTCGAGGCGGACGCGGTGCCGCGCCCGCGTGACGCGGTGGATGAAGCGTCCCAGGGCAGCTTTCCGGCGAGCGACCCACCCCCGTGGTCGGCGATGAGAGCCGGGCCACCGAGGGCGAACACAACTGAGGCCTAACGAGGCATGAAGGGGAAGCTGGGGGTCGAACGCCGCAGCTCGGTGCCACACCACCTAACGCGAGCTCGACCCATCCGAAGTCGCCCCCGCCTTCGGCATAGGCAACGGGACGTGGCGCGGAATGCTCACGCGACCGTTTTCGACCACGATGGTCCCATTCCGGATGACGACGTCAACCTTGGTGATGTCGTCCAACGCGACGTCCGGTCGGCCGTTGACGACCAACACATCCGCGAGCTTGCCGACCGCCAGCGTGCCGAGCTTGTCACCCATGTCGAGCAGCTCGGCGTTTTGACGGGTCGCGATGGCGAGCACCTCGGCCGCAGCGAACCCGGCCTCCTGGAATCGCTGCATTTCGAGGAGATAGGGCGCCGGGAGATACCGGAACCAGTTGCTCACGAGATCCGTCCCAATGCCTAACTTCACGCCCGCCCGGCGAAGTCGGCGAAGCATCTGCAGGTTCGCCGCCTTGGAGAACGTGAAGCGGCGAGATGTACTGCCCCAATAGCCGCCCGACTGGTCGAAGATGATTTCGTACGGGACGAGCGTGGGGTCCGCTGCCACTCCCTTCGCCGCCATCTTCGCGATGACCTCGTCCGAGCGCGGGAGTGGATGCTCGATCATGTCCACACCGGCGTCGACGGCGCGATCGACATAGAACGTCTCGCAATCGCACGTGATGCGGAGGCCGAGCGCGTGCGCCTCGCTCACGGCAGCGCTCACCTCCTCGGCAGTGAAGTGGCTGGCGATCTTGATGACGTCGGCGCCGTCATTGAACTGCTCGCGTACCGCGCGCCGCCAGTCGTCGGTACCGTTCGCGATTCGCACTGTGCTGCCAAGCGGTGACGTGCCCTGATCGCCTTCGGCGCCGTGTCCACCCAGGCCAACGATCAGCTGGCCGGCCGGGAACACCCGCGGGCCCGGAATGCGATCCTCGCGGACCCAATCCTTGAGGATCATCCCGATGTTCCCGAACGATCCCACGTCTCGGACGCTGGTGATCCCGCTTTCGATGTAGTAGCGAAGACGCTCGGCACCACGGAGCGCCCCGTCGGCCGCGTCGGTCACGCGTGCTGGCGCAACGCCCTGACTGACGTAGCTGAGGTGCGTGTGTAAGTCGATCAGCCCCGGCATCACGGTCTTGCCGGCGGCATCGATCACGCGCGCGTCGCGCGGCCATGTGGCCGACGCGTTAGGTGGCAGGATAGCCGTGATTCGATTGCCCGTGATCACGAGCGTGCCTTCGCGCGCGGCCGCGCCGGTGCCATCGAACACCCGGCCATTGCGCACCACGACCACCTGCTCTGGACCGCGCCGGCGTTCGGGAGCGATCGGCGTGCGCCGGGGATCATCCGTCGTTCGGGTGATAACGGTGTCGAGATAACGTCGGCGGTCCGCCGGCCGATCCTGGCCGCCTAACGGCAGCACGACGCTACAAATGAGCAGGGCCGCGACCGTCGCCGAAGAGATTCGCTCTGTCATAGCCATGGTTCCATTTGGTACGAGGAGTTACACGAGCCTCTTCGTCACATCCAGGCAGCGGTCGATCTCATCGGCGTTATTGAAGAGGGCCGGCGAGATGCGAACGGTGTCGGTGCGGACAGTCGCTTCGACGCTCGCGTTCTGGAATGCCGTTCGCACCGCCGCCTCGGGCTTCGTTGTGTAGAACGTGACGATGGACGACCGATTCCCGATCGGCGTGAACAGCCGGTGACCCTGTCTCGCGAGTCCCTCCTGAAGACGGCGCGCCAACCCATCGACCGTGTGTGACTCGATGCGCGCGACGCCCACCTGCTCGAGGTACGAAAGCCCAGCGCTCAACGCGTACACGTCACCAAAGGCGCGGCTCGAGTAGTCGAATCGTTTCGCGTTCGTCAGAATCTCGTAGCTGTGGTCCGGAAGCTCGCGGCCAACGTGCATCTCGCCGAATCGATCCAACCGAATGCGGTCCGCAACGTCGGATCTCACGTAGAACGGTGCCACGCCCCATCCGGCGAGCAGCCACTTGTACGAGCCGGCGCAGAGAAAATCGACAGCCGACGCCCGGACATCGATGGGAAACATGCCGACAGCCTGAATCGCGTCGGTGTAGAACAGGGCGCCCTTCGCGTGAGCGACATCCGCAATCGCGCGCATGTCGTGGCGGAACCCATTGAGATGAGAAACCCAGGCCACCGAGACGAGTCGCGTGCGCGCATCGACGAGCGGCTCGAAGTCGCTCGCCTCGACCGCCCCGTTCCGATGTCTGGCAATCCGAAGCTCAACGCCTCGCGTCTTCTCGAGCGTTCGATAGAGCACGAACTCGGTGGTGTAATGAAGCTCATCGATGACGACGTTGTCGCCCGCCTTGAGCTCGAGTCCCGCCGCGACGACGTTCTCGCCTTCCCCGGTCGAGAACAGGAGGCCTATCTCGTCCGCTGACGCCGCGTTGATGAGGCGTGCGAACTGCGACCGCAATTCGTCGCATTTTCGGAGCAGCGGACCAAGCTGGAACGAGTTGTTCGCCTTCTCCTCGAGAAACGCGTGTCCCGCTGCCACCACCTGCTTCGGGATCGGCGCGATGTACGCCGAGTTGAGAAAGACGCGCTTCCCGACGATGGGGAAATCCCCGCGAACGCCCAGCGGATCGTCCGCGCTCGGCGGCGACGATTGTCTCACCAACGGAGCGGGAGAACGCGCGAGCGTGGCGGCCGTCAACGACGCGGCGGTGGCGACGAACGAGCGACGGTCAAGAGTCATGAAAGGCCCGGTTGGCGCTTCCCCAAGTTCGCCGCCGACCGCGTGGCGTCAACGTACGACGAGGCGCCAATTCCACTGCCCGCACGCCGCCATAGCGCCCAGTACTCGCCTCGCCGTTCGCTTGACAGCGAAACGGGAGATCTCAATATTGTCGATAAACTAGGCAACGAGGCATGGTGCCGGCCAACAACGAGCTGCTCCACGGCACGCTCGAGCTTCTCATTCTGCGCGTGCTGCGCGCGGGCTCGCTCCACGGATGGGGCATTTCGAAGCACATCCGGGAGGTCTCGCGCGACACGCTGCAGATCAACCAGGGCTCGCTCTATCCAGCGCTGTATCGCCTCGAGCGCCAAAGCCTGATCCGCGCCGAGTGGGGGACGTCCGACGAGGGACGGCGCGCGAAATTCTACACGATCACACGCAACGGGCTCGCGCAGCTTGCCACCGAGGAAACCGAGTGGCGGCGTTTCGCGCTCGCCATCGAGCTCGTGCTCACGTCCGCATGACCGCGCAGCGCCGGCGCCACCGTGGCCCATTAATGTCGATAATCGAGGCATTGGCGGGCATCCGCCAATGGTTCGACCGCCGTCGCTTCGAGCGCGAGATGGATGACGAGATGCGCTTTCACGTCGACATGGAAGCGCGGGACCTCGCTGCACGCGGCTTGGGCGTCGACGAGGCGCGCGCGCAGGCGCTCAGGGCTTTTGGCGGGAAAACCCGGTTCAAAGAGGAAGCGCTCGGTGAGCTTCCACTCCATTGGCTCAGTGACGTGCGCGCCGACCTGCGCTACGCGCTGCGTTCCCTGCGCCGAACGCCGGCCTTTACCGGCGTCGCCCTGCTCGCGCTCGGTATCGGCATCGGCGCCAACACCACACTGTTCGGGCTCGCCGACGCGGCAGCGTTCCGCCCGCTCGACGTGCACGACCCCGCGCGTCTCTACGCCATCTTCGGGCGGCAGGGGGACGGCTCACCGCTCATCCTGTCCTACCCAACGTACCTCGATCTCCGCGCCGGCGTCCCCGCGTTCGCGGACGCGGCCGCCTTCACGGAGCGCATGGTCAGCGTCAACGCCGGCGGCATGCCGGTCGCCACGTGGGCCACTCACGTCACCGACAACTACTTCACCCTGCTCGGCGTTCGCGCGGCCGTCGGTCGCCTAACGCGGCCCGGAGATCGTGGCGTCCCGGTCGCCGTTCTGAGCCATGCGTTTTGGCAGAACCAATTCGGCGGCGACCCAGCCATCATCGGTAAGTCGATCCGCGTGAACGGCGCACCCTTCACGGTGATCGGCGTCGCGCCACCGGGCTTCCACGGCACTCGGCTCTTCACGTTCGCGCCCGGCATTTGGCTACCGATCGGGTTGCACGCGCAAACGCTTCCCGGGAGCGGCGATCTGCTGAACGACCGTGACCGTGCGCGCTTCACCGTCCTCGCGCGACTGGCAGACGGCGAGGACGCGGCGGCCGCGCGCCGGCAAGTCGACGTCGTGGCGAGTCGGCTCGCCCGAGACTACCCACGAGCGCCGGAGGGGTCGCGGCTCTACCTCTACTCGAACCGCACGGCGATCAACCCGTGGCTCGCACCGCCCGAGCGGCTGGCGATGATTGGCTTCTTGTCGCTCGCCGGTGGCTGGCTCGTGCTGCTGATCGCCTGCGCCGATGTCGCGAACCTGCTCCTCGCGCGGATGACCACGCGCGGCCGGGAGATCGCTACGCGCCTCGCGCTCGGCGCCACGCGAGGCCGCCTCGTGCGCCAGTTCCTGGTCGAGAGCATGCTCCTCACCGCGTTAGGCGGCGCGATTGCCATCCCGGTTGCCCTGGTGGCGGTGCGGGCGTCACTGAGTCTCGTGCCGCCGCTCGACTTCGCGCAGACGTTCGCACCGGCCCTCGACGGGCGGTCACTTGCCTTCACGGCAGTTGTCGCGCTCGCGGCCGCGCTGCTGTTCGGGCTGGCGCCGCTCGTTCACTCCTGGTCGCCGGACCTCGCCCGCATGTTCCGCGGCGCGCCCAGCAATCCGAGGGCGGGTGCGAACCGGTCGCGGCAGGCGCTCGTCGTCGCGCAGGTCGCGACGTCCGTCGTAGTGCTGGCCGTCGCCGGCCTGTTCGCCCGCAGCCTCGACGCGGCCCGACGTATCGACGTCGGGTTTGACACGCGTCATGCGCTGGCGTTCTCGGTCGATCCGAGTCTGCTCGTCGGCTATGACGCGCAGCGGGTCGACGTGCTGTATCGTCGGATCGTCCAGGAACTGGGCGACCTTCCCGGCGTGCAGTCGGTGGCCCGCGCGTCCTCCATTCCGCTCGACGGCAACTCCTCGACGATGCGAGTACTGAGCGGCGAGGCAACACCGTCGACCCGGGCGATCGTCGCCGACCACTTCATCGTGTCGCGCGACTACTTCGCGACGTTAGGCATGGCGGTGGTGGCCGGCCGCCCGGTCGCCGCCACCGATACGGCAGGCCCGGAGCGTGTGCTCGTGAACGAAACCCTCGCCGCGCGCCTGTGGCCGAACGGTTCGTTTCACATGGGGGAGCAGGTGTGGCTCGACAGCATCGGCGGCCCGCGGGTCGAGGTGATCGGTGTCGTGCGTAGCCATGCGTCACGACGGCTTGGCGACGCACCGCGGGCCCTTCTCTGGCGCTCGCTCGAACGGATCCCAGTTGCCCGAACCACGGTAATCGTGCGGACCGCGGACCAACCGGACCGGCTGGTTATGTCTGTGCGACGGACGATGCAAGCCATCGCTCCCGACCTGCCCGTCGTAGGACTGCGTACGCTGGATGAGCGCCTCGCCTTCGCCTACTCCGCCGCACAGGGCGGCGCGGTCAGCGGACTGGCGCTCGGGATAGTCGCTAGCCTGCTCGCGGCCGCCGGCATCTTCGGCGTGGTGGCGTACACGGTGTCGCAGCGAACGCGCGAGATGGGCATTCGCATCGCCCTCGGCGCGCGAACGTCGCAGCTCGTGACGCTCATGGTGACCTCCGGGATGCGACCGACGGCCATCGGCATCGTGGTCGGACTTGGTCTCGCGTTGGCCATGCCGTCGGGCATGGCAGCGATTCTGTACGGCGTCTCGCCGCACGACCCCGGCGTGCTGCTCGGCGCTTCGGTGCTGTTTCTCGTGGTTGCGACCGTTGCCGCGCTGATTCCCGCGTGGCGCGGCGCCCGCGTCGACCCCAGGCGCGCCCTCCAAGTCGATTGAGCAGATCATGACGGCTACCGTCGTACGCGCCCTCGTCTGGATGATGTGCGGCACCGCCGCACAGGCCCAGCCCGCCGACAGCGTCGTTAGGCAGGCGACGCGGCTGTTCGAGTCAGGGAACTCGGCAGCGGCAGCGGCGATGGCACGTCCGCTGGCGGACAGCTCGGCCGCCGCGGCGTCGCTTCTCGGCCGCATGGCGTGGCAGGCCGCCAACTACAAGGAAGCCGCCCGGTGGCTCGATGCCGCCATCGCACTCGATCCGCGCCGGATCGACGCGCACGTCTGGCGCGCGCGCGTGTACGAGCAGGAGATCCAGACGGTGAACTTTCTGAGAAAGGGATCCGTAGCGGGGCGCGCCCGCGCGATGCTGGACAAGGCGGTGTCGATCGACCCGTCCAACTTCGAGGCGCGAGAGGCGCGGACCGAGTACTACATGCAGGCCCCTGGCATCGCCGGCGGCGGGATCGACAAGGCTCGCGCGGAGGCGAGCACGGCAAAGCGGGCCTCGCCGTACCGCGGCGCCCTCCTCGTGGGGCGAGTGGAAGAAAAGGACGGCAAAGTCGCCGCGGCAGAAGCCGAGTACCGCGCCCTCATCGCGAGCCACCCGGACAGCGGCGGTGGGTATGAGGCGCTCTCCGCGCTCTACCAGAATCAGTCACGGTGGGACGACGCATTTCGCATCATCGATGAACGGCTGAGGAAGAACCCTAACGATTACGGCATGCTCTACCAGCTCGGCCGAGCGGCGTCGCTCTCGGGACAGCGCCTCGAGGCGGGCGAGGAGGCGCTTCGCCGCTACCTCGGCCGCGAGAACGCGCGGAAGGCGTTCGACAGCAGCGTTCACTACCGGCTTGGCGCTGTCCTCGAGCGACGCGGTGATCGCGCGGGCGCCCGCGACGAGTACTCGCTCGCGGTCACGCTCGATCCGCGCTACGAGGCTGCCAAACACGCGCTCGAACGCCTGCGCTCGCCGTGATTAATCGGTGCGGAACACGACGGCCGGGTCCATCCGCGCCGCTCGACGCGCCGGAACCCAGGTGGCCACGACCGCGACGGCAACCACCGACGCCAGCGCGCCCGCTATCGTCGGCAGATCCAGCGGCGCGATCCCGAACAGCCAGCGCGACAGCAGTGGGGCAAACGCGACGCTTGCGGCGACGCCGAGCACCGCGCCAAGCCACATCGGTCGAAGTCCCTGCCTGACGAACAGCGCAACCACCTCGCCGGGACGCGCGCCGACCGCGAGCCGAATGCCGACCTCCTTCGCCCGCCGCGCTACCACGAACGAGACGACTCCGTAGAGTCCCACGGCGCTCAGGAACAGCGCGAGGGACGCGCTCACCACCAGCACGGCACCACCGAGCCGCACCTCCGTGTAACTGGCGCGCCGCTGCGCATCCATTGTAAGCGTCTCCGTAACGGGAACCGCGACGTCCACCGCTTCCAGTGCACGGCGGATGGGCGCGAACAGCTGTCCCGGATCGCCGTTCACCCGGATCGCCACGCGCGCGTCGATCTGCGGCTCGAAGCTGCTCTGCCAGAACGCGACGTAGGCGCTCGCCGGAGGCGCCTCGTCGGAACGGTGGACGCGATAGTTCCTGACGACGCCCACGACCTCGAACGACTTGCCGTCGAGCATGATCTGCCGCCCGACGGCGTTGATCGTCGACCACAGCCGCATCGCCAACGCCTCATTCACCAGCGCGACCGGCGGCGACGATGGAGTGTCACGCTCCGAGAACTCACGCCCGACCAGCACGGGGACGTGCAGCGTCGCGAAGTATCTCGGTCCCACGTCGAAGTAATCGACCTCCAGTCGGTTCTTGCCAGCACTCGGCACTTCACCCGGAAGCGCCACCGCGACGCGATCGGTCGCCTGGCGGACAATCGAGCCGCGAACCGGAACGGCATCGACGACGCCGGGCACGCGACGAATGGCCTCGAGTGCCCGCACGAGATACGCCTGCGCACGGTCCGGATCATACCCGACGAGGCGCGGGCGGAGACGGAGCTGCGAGAGATGCGCCGAGTCCAGGTTGCTTGACGCCATCACGCGCGCGAAGCTCCGCGTCAACAAGCCGGCGGCCACCAGCAGCGAGAGCGCGAGCATCATCTGGCCCGCGACCAGGGCAGACCTGACACGGCTCCGCGCGAGGCTTCCACCACCACCGCTCTTGAGCGTCTCCGCGGGATCGGCGCCCGATACGCGCAGCGCTGGCAGGAGACCGAACAGGATCACCGCGACGACGGTCGTCACCACCGCGAACCCGGCGACGCGCCAATCGAGCGGCGTGCCGAGACGGCGAACGTAGCCCTCGTTGTCGGCAGCCAGGACGCCGACGAGCGCGCGCGACGTCCACAGCGACAACAGCACGCCGGCCGCGCTGCCGGCAACGCCGATGATCAGACTCTCCGTGAGCAGCTGACGCGCGACGCGCCACCGACTCGCTCCGAGCGAGCATCGGAGAGCGATCTCCCTCTGCCTCGCGATGCCCCGCGCGAGCAGGAGGCCGCTGAGATTCGCGCACGCCACCATCATGAGCACCAGCGCGATCGCGCCGAGGAGCGTGCTCAGGTGGGCGTAGTCGCGCTGCTGCCACGCCGTCATCCCCGTCGCAGGGTCGGCGGCGATGGTCCGGATCGAGTCCGATGGGTCGGTTCCCTCCAGGATGCCGGCGCGGAGGGCAGACAGCTCGGACCGTGCCTCGCCTAACGACATGCCCGGGGCCATCCGCGCGAGGATCGACGTGATCGGGCACGTACGCTCGAAGGCGTCGCACCAGCGATAGCCGGTGTGCAGCATCATCGTCGGGATCCAGAGCTCGTTCAGCCAGCTCGGCACCACCCCCTCGAACGACGGTGGCGCGACGCCGATGATCGTGAACGCACGACTATTGATGACGATGTGCTCGCCGATCACGCCGGGATCGCCACCGAAGCGAGCCTGCCACAGCCCGTGGCCAATGACGGCAACCGCATCGCGGTTGGGCACCGAGTCCTCATCGGCGCTGAAGAACCGCCCGAGCTCGGGACGAACACCGAGCATCGGGAAATAGCTGGCGGAAACGACCGCACCCATCACCTCGGCGGACTGGTTGCGTGAGGTGACGTAGAGCGGTGCCGTGGAGTAGTGCGCGGCAACCTGGTCGAACGCGCGGGTGCGGCTGCGGAGCGTCCGATACGCGACCCACCCGAGCTGAAGATCGAACTCGGGCCGATCGGCGCCGTAGATGCGGACGAGGCGCTTGGCTTCGGGGACGTCCAACGGCCGCAGGTAGACGGTATTGATGAAGCTGAACACCGTCGTGGTCGCCGCGATCGCGAGCGCGATCGTCAGCACCGCACTGATCGCGAATCCGGGGTTTCGCCGCAGGGCCTTCGCGCCGTACTGGAGATCGCGCGCGAAGTCATCGAGCACTCGACTGCGCTGCTGGTCTCGCGTCTCGTCAGCCCAGTAGGCGCGACCTCCGAATGTCGCCAGTGCGGCCCGCCGCGCCTCGTCGGGAGGCATACCGCGTCGCACGTTGCGCTCCGTGGCCTTCGCGATGTGGAACTCGAGCTCTTCATCGAGCTCCGCATCCCGTGGGCCGCGCTCGAACAGACCGACGCCGAGCCGCCCTGCACTGCGCACGCGATCGAACCAGGACATGAGGGACATACGTCTCCTCCAGGCCGGCGGTCAGCTGGGCGACATACGCATGATGAGATTCACGGCTTGCGAGAGCCGCTCCCAGCTCGTCTGCTCGCTCGTGAGCGCACGCCGGCCGGCGGTGGTCAGCGCGTAGTAGCGGGCGCGCCGGCTATTCTCCGTGACGCGCCACGAGGACGTGATGAGGCCCTGACGCGTTAGGCGGTGCAGGGACGGGTAGAGCGACCCCTGGTTGATCTGCAGGACGCCATCGGACCACTGCTCGATCCGCTCGGTGATCCCCCAGCCGTGCATGGGCTCGAGCTGGAGCGCCTTGAGCACGAGCATGTCGAGCGTGCCCTGGAGCATCTCGCCCCGCTCGGCGCGCGTCTCGCGATCCCCGGCCACCATCGTCTCCTCTCGGCGGTCGAGCGTACAGTGCGATGCTTACTCTCGATTGTCAAGAGGTAGCTTGGCCGCCGCCCAACACGTCGCGCTCTTCGGCCGGAAGCATCAGGTCGTGGAGGAAGTACGCCGCGAGCTCGGCTCGGCCGGCGATTCCGGCCTTCTCGTAAACGACCCCAGCGTGCTGCCGCACGGTGCGCTCGCTCCGACCGGTGAGCGCCGCAATCTCCTTGTGGCCGTAGCCCTTGAGGAGCAGGAGCGCGATCTCGCGCTCGGTTGGCGTTAGGTGCCAGCTCCTGAACTGCGAGTCGATCGCGCGACCGAGCCCGTCGAGCGCCGCCTCTGCGCTCGCCTTCCACGCGTCGCGTTCTGCCCGCTGTGCCTCCAGCGACTCGCGGAGCGACACGGTCGAGTGCACCGATCGCCACCCCCGAGCCACAGAGTCGTGGCCATGACCAGCGCGCCCGCAATCATC
>JBKOYV010000458.1:0-4919 GCA_046725585.1 Gemmatimonadota bacterium
GGGTCGTTGATCACGACCATGATGTCGACGCGGCTGTTCGGCTGGACCATGCCGGCCAGGCTGGCCACGTCGTTGATCCGGATGCCGTAGGCCCGCTTGCCCGGGGTGATCTTGACCTCGAGCCCCGCCCCCTGCTCGAGGAGCGGAGCATTCAGAAGGCGGGGATTGTCAATCGACGTGGCCGACGCACCCAGCAGCAGGGCACCCGTAAAGCGGAACAGCGTACGCCCGATCGTAGCCATAATCCGGTTGTCGAAGAGGCTCTACCTTGGCTTCCCCAAGCGCCGCCGTCAATCGGCGTAATTCTTCAACACTTTCGTTGAAGAACTCTGAAATCCGGAGTAGTTTTCTCCCCATGCTCCCCGTTGCCTCCACACTCGCCGGCTTTCGCGGTATCCGCGGAGACGTGCTGGTGGCGGTGAAGAAATCGCAGCCCGTCACCGCCAACGAGCTGGCCGCCGAGTTCGGCCTCACGGCAAATGCGCTGCGGCGGCACTTGAAGGAGCTCGAGGCCGAAGGACTCGTCGGCTGTGCCCGGCAAGTTCGCGGGGTTGGCGGACCAAGGCTCGCCTACTCGCTGACCGAAGCGGGCGAAGCGCTGTTCCCGCGAGCGTACGACACGACGCTCACGACGCTGCTCGACACGGTCCGCGAACAGCGGGGTGCCGACGGCGTGGTCGAGCTCTTCCGGGCGCAGTGGGAACGAGTCGCGGGGGGCGCGAAGGAAGAGCTGTCCGCGCTGCCGCTCAACGAGCGGACGCAGCTTCTCGCTGAGCTGTTGTCATCCTACGGCTACATGGCCGAGGCGGACGCGGCGCCTAACGGCGAAGAGGCGTTCGTTCGCGAGCACAACTGCGTGCTCCGAGCGGTCGCGGAAAGGTTTCCGGAAGTGTGCGTCGCGGAGGAACGGTTTCTCGCCGAGTTCCTCGGCGCCGTGGTAGAGCGGCGGAAGCACATCGCGAGCGGCGCGAGCTGCTGCGAGTACTGTGTCAAGGAACTGCGGGGACTGGGTACCGGGGACGAGGGACTCGGCAAGAGTCAGAACGCTTCAATCATCGAACCGCAATGAGCAGTTCAATTGAATCGCTGATCAACAAGGATTATCAGGCCGGCTTCGAGACGGACATCGAGGCGGACACCATTCCGCCCGGCTTGTCCGAGGAGACGATTCGGCTCATCTCGTCCAAGAAGCACGAGCCCGAGTGGCTGCTCGAGTGGCGGCTCAAGGCGTACCGCCGCTGGACGACCATGACGGAGCCGCACTGGCCGAACGTCACCTACAATCCGATCGACTACCAGGCGATCAGCTACTACTCGGCGCCGAAGACGAAGAACCCGTTAGGCAGCCTCGACGAGGTCGACCCGAAGATCCTCGAGACGTACAAGAAGCTCGGCATTCCACTCACCGAACAGAAGATTCTCGCGGGCGTGGCGGTCGACGCGGTGTTCGACTCCGTCTCCGTCGGCACGACCTACAAGGAGGAGCTCGCGAAGCTCGGGATCATCTTCTGCTCGTTCGGCGAGGCCGTGCGCGAGCATCCCGAGCTCGTGCGGAAGTACCTCGGCTCGGTGGTTCCCTACTCCGACAACTTCTTCGCATCGCTCAACTCGGCAGTGTTCTCCGACGGCTCGTTCGTGTACGTGCCCAAGGGAGTCCGCTGTCCGATGGAGCTATCTACGTATTTCCGCATCAACGCGAGCGGCACCGGCCAGTTCGAGCGTACGCTCATCATCGCGGACGAAGGCGCGTACGTCAGCTACCTCGAGGGGTGCACGGCGCCCAAGCGCGACGAGAACCAGCTGCACGCGGCGGTCGTGGAGCTCGTGGCGCTCGAGAACGCGACGGTCAAGTACTCGACCGTGCAGAACTGGTACTCGGGCGATGAGGAGGGGAACGGCGGCGTCTACAACTTCGTGACGAAGCGCGGCAAGGCGTTAGGCCGGAAGTCCAAGATCTCGTGGACGCAGGTCGAGACCGGTTCGGCGATCACGTGGAAGTACCCGAGCGTGATCCTGCAGGGCGACGACTCGGTGGGCGAGTTCTACTCCGTGGCCGTCGTGAACCGCAAGCAGCAGGCGGATACCGGCACGAAGATGATCCACATCGGCAAGAACACGAAGTCGAACATCGTCTCGAAGGGCATCTCTGCGGGCGAGGGCAACAACTCGTACCGCGGACGCGTCCAGGTTCTGCCGAGGGCGACGGGAGCGCGCAACTACACCCAGTGCGACTCGATGCTCGTGGGCAACCGCTGCGGCGCGCATACGTTTCCCTACATCGAGGTCGGGAATAATACGGCCACCGTCGAGCATGAAGCTTCTACGTCGAAGATCGGCGAAGATCAGATCTTCTACCTGAAGCAGCGTGGGTTGTCTGCTGAGCAAGCCGTATCGATGATCGTCTCCGGGTTCTGTCGCGAGGTTTTCAAGGAGCTGCCAATGGAATTCGCGTTGGAGGCCCAGCAGCTGTTAGGCATCACCCTGGAGGGATCGGTAGGCTGAGCGAGACGGCAGAGGGCAGACAACTGAAGACGGCAGACGGCAGTGGGCAGAGGGCAGACGGCAGAGACTGCACCATGCATCGCGTTTTCACGTCTGCCTTCTGCCACCTGCCGTCTGCCGTCTGCCGACTTCAGTTCGCTGACCGTCTGCAGTCTGGTCTGCTCGCCGTTTCCCGGTACCAACAACCACTCATATAAATGCTCGAAATCAAGAATCTCCACGCCAGCGCTGGCGAGAAGCCTATCCTCCGCGGCATCAGCCTAACGGTGAACACCGGCGAAGTGCATGCCGTCATGGGGCCTAACGGGTCCGGCAAGAGCACGCTCGCCCAGGTCCTCGCCGGCCATCCGGCGTACGAAGTCACGGCCGGCGAGGTCTGGTACGAAGGCGAGAATCTCCTCGAGATGGATCCCGAGGTGCGCGCCCAGAAAGGCCTCTTCATGGCGTTCCAGTATCCGGTCGAGATTCCCGGCGTCTCCAACGCGTACTTCCTCCGCTCCGCGTACAACGAGATCCGGAAGTCTCGCGGCGAGGATGAAGTTGATCCCATCGACTTCCTCGAGATCATGGATCAGAAGCTCCAGCTCGTGCACATGAGCGATGACATGCTGCAGCGCTCGGTGAACACGGGCTTCTCAGGCGGCGAGAAGAAGCGCAACGAGATCCTGCAGATGGCCGTGCTCGATCCCAAGCTCGCGATCCTCGACGAGACGGACTCGGGGCTCGACATCGACGCGCTCCGCATCGTGGCAGAAGGCGTGAACAGGATGCGGCGGCCGGACAACGCGACGATCGTGGTCACGCACTACCAGCGGCTCCTGAACTACATCGTGCCGGACTACGTTCACGTGCTCGCGAACGGCCGCATCGTGAAGTCCGGCGGCAAGGAGCTCGCCCTGGAGCTGGAGGCGCGGGGGTACGAGGGGATCGGCGCGCCTTCGGCGCGCGGGAACGGGGAACCGGGAACGGGGAACAGAGCGGTCGGACAATGAGAGAGAGTTTGAGCGGCAGCGGTTTCACCGGGGAATATCAGGCGTTCGTGCGCGAGGTGGCGCGCACGACGCCGAGCTGGCTGGACACGATCCGGCAGTGCGCGTTCCAGCGCTTTCAGGCGTTAGGCTTCCCCACCACCAAGAACGAGGACTGGCACTTCACGAGCGTCGCGCCGATCGTCGAGGCGGCGTATCCGCCGCGCACGGCACCCGGCGGTGATGTGAAGCCGGCGGACCTTGCGCCCTTCACGTTCGGAACGCCCGATTGGCCCACGATCGTGTTCGTCAACGGCGTGTTCGCCCCTGCCCTGTCATCGCTCGGCAGTCTGCCGGACGGCGTGAAGGTTTACGACATGGCGACGGCGTTCCGCACGGGGGATCCGGTCGTCGAGCGCAACCTCTCGAGATTCGCGCCGTACGAGCTCAACACGTTCACGGCGCTCAACAGCGCGTTCGTGAACGACGGCGCCGTCGTGCGCATCGCGAAGGAGTTCGAGGTCGACCGTCCGATTCACATCCTCTTCGTGTCCGACGCCATCGCGGCGAAGACTCAATCCAACCCGCGCACGCTCATCGTCGCCGAGCGGCACTCGAAGGCGACGGTGATCGAGAGCTACGTCGCGACGGGCGAGGCGAGCTACTTCACGAACGCGGTGACCGAAGTGCTGCTCGAGGACGGCGCGAACCTGTCGCACCTCAAGATTCAGCGCGAAAGTCCACGCGCGTTCCACGTCGGCACGATCGAGGCGGAGCAGAAGCGCGACAGTCACTACCAGTCGTTCTCGTTCGCGACCGGCGCGGCGCTGTCACGCACCAACATCTATACGACGCTCAATGGCGAAGGCGCGGGCGCGACGCTCAACGGGCTGTACATGCTCGACGGTGAGCAGCACTGCGACCACCAGACGAAGATCGAGCACGCGCAGCCCAACTGCTTCAGCCGAGAGCTCTACAAGGGCGTGCTGGATGGCGCGTCGCACGGCGTTTTCAACGGCAAGGTGTACGTCGACCCGATTGCGCAGAAGACGGACGGCAAGCAGACGAACAACGTACTGCTGCTCTCCGAGCGCGCGCAGGTGGACACGAAGCCGCAGCTCGAGATCTTCGCCGACGACGTGAAGTGCACACACGGCGCCACGGTTGGGCGGGTCGACGAGACGGCGGCGTTCTACATGAAGAGCCGCGGGATCAACAAGGAGCTCGCCCGGCGGCTGCTCACCTACGCCTTCGCGGCGGAAGTGCTCGAGACGATCGAAATCGATCGTGTTCGCCAGGAGTTGGAACACGCGACGCTGCAGCGATTCACCGGAATAGAGGTTTCGACGGTATGACGGGAACCGGGAACCGGCGGGCGCCCGCCGAAGGCGGGCAGATGGGAACCGTGTCCCTCTACCGGGATGTCGAGGATTCCTCGCCTTCGGCCCT
>JBKOYV010000250.1:0-4602 GCA_046725585.1 Gemmatimonadota bacterium
GTTCCATTGCCTTGGCAATGGAACGATGGGTCCGGAGTCTGACCCCGAACGCATCCTTTTCATGCGTTCATAATCTCGGCGTTCACCAAACTTCACATTCGACTCATGTCCGCCTAACCACACCGTCACAGGCGTTTCATCCGCACGTTGCATCCTCCCGGGAGTCGCAGGGCCAAAGGCAGGCTCACACTCTCACACTGCGGAGGAGCCGTGTTCACTCGACTTCCGGAATCGAATGCAAGCCGGCAACGACGGACCGGCGGATTCGTCGTCAGCACCGTTGTTCACCTGGCGCTCATCGCGCTTGCCGTTCGGGCAACCGGTCTGACCGCTGCGCCGCGGCCGAAGCCGCAAATCGTGCCCGTCGTCGTCTACAAGCCACCGGTGCCTCCGCCCACGCCGCCGCAGCGCACCGTCGACCTTCGCCGGTCCCACGTGCAGGGACCGTCCATACCTGCGCAGGTCGAGCTTCCACCCGCGATCACCCAGGACATCCCATCGACGCTGCCCGAGCCCGGGGCGATGAAGGGGCTGCTCGATCATCTGTTCGACTCGACCCGGGTGTCGATGGCCCGCCGGCCGGACGCGGCGCCTAACGTCGCCGACGGCTCGCCGCTCACGGAGAACCTGGTGGAGAAGGCAGTCGTGGCCATCCCCGGGACCGCGACGCCGCGCTACCCGTCGATGCTCCAGAGCGCCGGCGTGGAGGGCAACGTCCGCGCGCAGTTCGTCGTGGATACGCTCGGCCGCGTAGAGCAGGGAAGCTTCCGCGCTCTGGACGCCACCCACGACCTCTTCATCGCCGCTGTGCGCGATGCGCTGGCGCGGGCGCGGTTCAGGCCAGCGGAGGCGGGCGGGCGCAAGGTCAGGCAGCTCGTCGAACAGACCTTCACATTCAGCATCACTAGATAGCGGGGACCGCCGAAAGCACCAGGGCGTCCGGCACGGTGTCTGCGAGCGCGGCAGGCATGACCAGACGTCCAGACGATGCTCCGATCCGCGCGGTCCATTTCGACCGCGGCACCCGTACGCTGCGCGTGGAGCTCGAGAGTGGCGCGGTGTACGACTACGCCGATGTTCCCGAGCACGTGTACGACGAGCTCGCGCACTCGCCCGACCGAGACGCGTACTTCCGCGCGAACGTCCGCGACGAGTTTCTCGGGAGCCGGGCGGGCGAAGTGGACCTGGCCGAGATGGCGCACGAGCGGCGCGAGGACTCGATGTTCGGCGCGCCGCTCGCGGAACGCATCCCTGGTGCTGCCGACGTTCCCGCTGCGGACGAATCCCCAGACGACGACCTGGAGGCTCGCGGGTCGCGTCACACGTGGATCGTGGATGTCATCGAGGACGACGCTGCCGCGGTGGAGGTCGACGGGCGACGCGTCACCCCGATCCCGCGATGGCTGCTCCCCACCGATGCCAGGGACGGCGATGTCCTCCGGGTCACGCATGCCCGATCCGCGTCTCGATCCACCTTCTCCATCGAGGTGGACCGGAATGCGACCCGGGACGCGTACGAGCGCTCCACCGAGCAGCTGCGGAACGCACCGCCGGGTGGCTCCGGCAACGTGGACCTGAACGCCTAACGCCGGCGCCCGCCCGGCTCGTCATCGCCACAGTGCCGCGCGGGTCGGTCGCTCGGCCCTCGCATGCCGGCGATGCCGCGCTCCACCGACACACGGTACGCGCCGTGTCGGGGAACGGTGATCGTGATCGTGCCGTTTTGATCGGTGCGGTACCACGGAATGCGCCTCGCCTGAAGGATGTCGAGCGTCTGCGCGTGGACGTATCCGTAGTCGTTCTGCGCCGCGAGCGAGAGCACTACGACCTCGGGCTGCACGAGATCGAGATATCGCGGAGAGATCCCATCACAGCTGCCGTGATGGTCGCCCTTGAGCACCGTCGCGCGCATCCTCGGTGACCGGTCGTAGTCCGTCGCATCGAACCACGAGATCTCCTGCTGTTCGGCGTCACCCGCGAGCCACATGGTGAACGCCGCGGAATCGGGGGCGACCAGCTTCACGGCAGCGGATCGGTTGTTAGGTCCTTCGCCGCGCGGGTCGGGCCGAAGCAGATGCAGCCGCGCGCCGCCGCGCAGCGTGATGGTGCACTCAGGGGCTCCGGTCCCGCACGGATCGTCCGTGTCGCGATAGTCGAGCATCCCGCGCTCCGCCCGCGCGATGATCGAGTCGCGAAGCTGCGTGAGGGACGTGTTCGAGTACGGATCCTTGTTCTCGAACACGTAGCGCACGGTGATCTGGCGGCTCGTCCGAAAGAGCTCGCGCAGGCCGGCGTAGTGGTCGTAGTGCTGATGGCTGAGGATGACTGCGTCGATGGTCGATCCGGACAGGCCGAATCGATCGAGCAGGCGCGCGAAACGCGCCGGCTCCGGCCCGCCATCGATGAGCACGCGGCTACCGCCGTTCTCGATCAGAATCGCGTCGCCCTGCCCGACGTCGAGCACGCGCACGATCAGCGTCGAGTCCCGCGAGGCACCGCCGGGGGTGACAGGTTCACCGGCTGTACGCGCCGCGGGCGCTGCGCGCGCTCTCGAGTCCGCCACGTTCGCGACATTCGCCTGGCCGGGCGTGCCGAAGTCTCCCTTCCCGTATGCAGTGGTAGACGTCGCCCACGCGGGTCCCAAGACATCACTGTGCGAGGCGGCCGCGTTGATCAGCGCGCGACTCGCGCCGGCGATGGTCGAGCTCCATGCGACCGAGTCGACGGTGGACCCGTCGCCCGAGTGGAGAGCGACCCAGTCGGAGGTGTTGCCGAGCGTGAGTCCGTCACGGTAAGCGTACGCTGTTGTGATGGCGCCGTTGACTGTGCGGTCGCCAACCCGCGCGAGGACGGCGAAGCCGCCGGGAGGGATCACGACGCTGCGGTCGATGGTGAAGCCCCGGTCGTTCTGCGAACGGAACGTCCAGCCGCGAAGATCGACCGCGCGAGGCTCGAGGTTGTGGAGCTCGATCCACTCCCCTCGCTCGTCGGGCACGGCGCGCGGGTTCGCCATGATCTCGCTGATCGCGACCCGCGGCGCTGGGCCGACGCTGCCGCGCGATGTGAGCGTCCCCGACTTGCGCTCGCACGCGCCGATGGCGAACGCCGCAGCGATCAGAAGGAACGCCGAAACCCTGCTGTGCATCGAAATGCACCAAATGGGGTCAGAGTCGAATTTCATCATTCCATTGCGCGCCGATGCATTCTCTCTGCGCACACCTGCGGTCAAACGATGAATTCGACTCTGACCCCAACCAGCTAGGTAGCTGACGCGGCGGCTGCCGCCTCAGCCTGTCGCTTGTAATCGGCGGCGGCGCCTGGCAGCGCATTGCTGCGCGCGTCTTCGCTGTCGCCGAGAATGCTCGGGATGCCATAGCCGAATCCCTTGAGCGGATTGTGCCAGACGATCGCTCCACTCTTCGGGTCGAGAGCCCACACTTCTCCACCAACGCCAGCGCAGAGGATGTCGCCGTCACGGTACAGCGTGACGAAGGAGCTCGAGCGTCCCACGCCGCCCTTCAGAGGCGTGCGCCAGACCTCCGTTCCGGTTCGACGGTCCAGAGCGGCGACCGTCGCCTTGAGACCGACGTACACGATGCCTGCGCGTGGGCGTGCCATGGAACGCTCCGATGTGTAGTGACTGATGAGGCGGCAAGTATGGCTGCGAACGCGGGCTCGCGGTGCTCCCGCGCACTCGGCCCGCCGGATAAGTTCGCACAGTTGCTTCACGGCCGCAGCGCGCCAACAGGGCCGCGTGTCGAGAACCTCGAGCTGTCCGCAGCGTGGTGCCCAACCTGACGAACCGCTTCGAACTGCCCCGCATGGTCGCCGCAGTCGCTGCAGCGATCGCGTTTCTAATGGCGGCGCCAGTGTCTCGCGTCGGCGCGCAACGCGTGCTTACCGTGGTCGCGCGCGATACGTCGCTGGAATCGTCGCCGACGGTCCCCGCAGGTCTGACGACGGTCCGGCTTGTCCTCAACGCAAAGGCGAGACGCGAGCTTGTCGTCCACCGAGTACCCGCGGGCACAGCACCCGAGGAGTTGGTGCGCGGCGCGGCGGGACGGCCTGAGCGATGGTTTCAGCAATGGAGCTTCGGCGGTCCGTCGGTACCGCGCGACTCGACGTCCGATGCTTCGGCCACGCTCGATCTCCGTCCGGGCCGATATGTGCTCGTGGCCTACGAGATCGACCCGGCTGGTCGGCCTCGAGGGGACAGGTTCATCTGGCGAGAGGTTACCGCGATTGCGTCGTCCGTGCTGATTCCGGCACGGTTCGCGGTGCCGGACATGACGATTCGCATCAAGGACACCCGGATCGAGGTGTTAGGCGTGGTCCGCACCGGCCAGCGCATGCTGCAGGTCGAAAACGTTGGCGGGCGCCCGCACGATCTCCTCGTCGGTCGCCTCAAGCCCGGGAAGACGATCGATGACGTCCGCCGATGGGACCGCAGTCGGACTGATCCCGCGCCATTCGTCTATGTCGGAGGTCTGACGCCCATGTCCGGCGGGGTAACGGCGCAAACGAAGCTCGTGCTCCAGACGGGGGTGCACGTTGTGCTCTGCACGATGCGCCACAGCGGTGATCGCGAGCACGACTATCAGC
>JBKOYV010000210.1:0-4770 GCA_046725585.1 Gemmatimonadota bacterium
GAAGGGCGCGCCTAACGCTAGCAGCGAGTCGCCACCCTTGACCGCGGAGTCCCCGCCGACGCGCAGCATGCGGTAGCCCGACCAGGGCTGCAACGCGACCGCAACCACCGCGACGCCGGCACCGCGATCGCTCGCAGCGACGCGGCCGCGCACGCGCGACGATCCATCCAGCTGAACGTCGACCACGCTGTCGGCTGGAACGAGAGCCATCGATGTCACAATGAGCCCCGAGCCTCGCGCCGTATCGGCAAGGAAGCCGGTGCCACGGCCCTCCGCCGACGCCACGCAAACGACGCCGGCGCGCATTCGGGTCGCCGCCGAGTCCAGCGCCAGGCCCCTGGGAGCAGTGGCGACCACTGCGGCCGCGGAGGTATCCGGCGTGGGCGCGGACGCGGGTGCGGGTCCGGCCGCGACGGCGGAGTCGATCTTCGGCCGGGCACTATCGGCTCCCGACGCGGCGGGAGGTGCGACCGGCTCGATGGTCGCCGATGACCCGCCACCCCTGAAGAGCAGGACAGCAGCGATCCCGGCCAGGAGAACTCCCCCCGCGATGATCGGGATGCGATTCTGGCGACGTGGTCCCTGTGAGGCGGCCGCCAACTCGACGGTAGGCGAATCTCCGCTGCCGCCCGTCGTGCCGCCGATAGGGGTCACTTCGGCGGTCGGCGTGTCGGTCCCGGCCGTGACGCGCCCCCTGGTAGCACCGATCAACGCGGGGAACGACTCGGTGGAGCGCTCACCGGATGGCGTCGTGACGCCGACCGCGGGCTCCGAGCCCGCCCAGTTTGCGGCTGCTCCAGTTTCCGGAGCATCTCCGGAAGATTCACCGCGGTTGGTCGGAACCTCGACCGTTGGCATCCCTCGCGCCGGTGTGAACACGCGGGGAGGCGTCAGCCGACGCGTGGCGATCGCGCTGAGGTAGTGTTCCTCGGTCGTGGTGACCGGGAGCTCCGCCACCGCCTCAGTGAAGTCACGCGCGAAGTCGAGAACGTCCGAGTACCGCTGCGCCGGATCGGCGTGGAGCGCCTTGTCGAACACCGCCTGGAGCGAGCCGGGCCACGCGATGTCCGGCTTTACGAGCGTGAGTCGGCGCGGCGGTTGGGTGAGGCGGGCGAGCAGGTGGTCGGTCGTGCTTCCGGAGCCGAACGCGTGAGCGCCCGTCAGCGTGTGGTAGCCCACCAGCGCGAGCGAGTAGATGTCGGTCCGCGCATCCAGCTGGTCACCGGCGAACTGCTCGGGGCTCATGTACTCCGGCGTGCCGACAGCGATCCCGGTGGACGTGAGCTGCTGTGACTCCTTCGCCATCACGCGCGCGATGCCGAAGTCCACGATCTTGACGTGGTCGGTACCCGCACGCGACTTCGCCAGCATGATGTTGTCGGGCTTCAGATCCCGGTGCAGAATGCCCAGTCCGTGCGCGGCGCTGAGCGCATCGGCGGTCTGCGAGATGACGTCCGCCGCGCGGATGGGACCGAGGTAGTTCTCCTGCGCAAGGACCTTCGCCAGCGAGTCGCCGTCGATGAACTCCATCGCCAGGTAAATCAGCCCGGTGGGCGTCTCGCCGAAGTCGTAGACCGCGCAGACGTTCGGATGCGAGATCTGGCTCGCGTTTTCGGCTTCGCGGTTGAAGCGAACGACAGCGACCGGGTCGCTCATGAGCTGCGGGCGCATGATCTTGACCGCGCACCGCCTCTTCATCCGAACGTGCTCCGCCAGAAACACCTGGCCCATGCCGCCGTCGCCGATCTTCGAAACGACGCGATACCGGTCGGCAATGATCGACCCGACGAGATCCGTCGAGTTCTGGGCCTGAATCAGGGCGGCGCCGTCGAGGAAGCAGAACATGTGGTCTGCCTCGTAGCGCGTACCGCACTGCGGGCAGACTTTTTCGTTTGCCACGAAAGCTCCCCAGGGCTCGATCGCAACCGCCGGCGCACATGCGCGCCGGCGACTCGCTACGGTTGACTGCGCCTAGCGAGGTCGTAAACAGTCAGAATGTAGGCTGCGCGCGCGACCGGTCAACCTCCGTCGCCGTCACCATTTCGTCCGCGACGACCGACTTCACGAGCACCTCCACCGACGTGGAAGACGACACTTTCGCAACGCGCTTTCCCCGGAAACGGCGCCCGGCCGGCGCGCGTCATGTTCATGCATTGCCGCGCGCACCGTGAGTTTCGCCAAATGAGCGAACGCCCCCTCTCGACTTCAGACGTGTCGCAACCACATCGAGGCTGGCTGTATGCGGCGGTCGTGATCCTGGCCGTGGTCGCGTCGGCAACCGGGCTCTCCAACGGCTTCGCGCTCGACGATCTCGCGATGGTCGCAGACAACCCGCGCGTCCATTCGCTTGACCATTGGTCGCGGTTGTTCGCCCTCCCGTATTGGCCGCCGCAATACGGTGCCTCGCTGTACCGCCCTATCGTCACGCTCGGCTACGCCGTGCAGTGGTCCGCCGGCAGTGGAGCACCGTGGGTGTTTCACCTGTGCAGCGTTGTGCTCTACGCCGCACTGTGCGCGGTGATGCTCGCGCTCCTTCTGGAGCTGCTTCGTCCGATCCCGGCGATGATCGGTGCGTCGCTGTTCGCGGTGCACCCGGTCCACGTGGAGGCCGTGGCCAACGTCGTCGGCCAGAGCGAGCTGCTCGCGGCGCTGGCGCTGGTCGGCGCATGCGTCGTCTACGTTCGCGCGCGTCGTGCCGGCGCGCTCGGTACCGTCGCGATCGTATCCATCTCCTTCCTTTACGGCATCGCGGTTCTGTGCAAGGAGCACTCGCTCCTCCTCCCGGTTCTGCTCGCCGCGATCGAGTGGTTCGTCGTCGACCCGGGCCGACGGCCGTGGTGGCAGGGGCTCGCGGAACGCATCCGCGCCGTGACGCCGCTCTTCGTCAGCCTGTTCGTGGTCGGCGGGGCGTATTTCACCGCGCGCACGATGGTCGTCGGCGAGTTGTTAGGCGAGAAGCATCTCGTCCCGGTCTACGGCATCCAGCGACTCTGGGTCATGCTGGTCGTCGTGCCACAATGGGTCCGGCTACTCGTCTGGCCGGCTCATCTCTCCGCCGAGTACAGCCCACGACAGATCGAGATCCCGGACGGAGTAGGCCCCGAGATCGCGCTCGGCTCCGCGATTCTTCTGGCGACCGTCGCCGCCTTCGTCTCGTTAGGCGGAGGTACGGATGCCACCCGCCCCGAGCGCACCGTGGCGCGGCTAGCGCTGGCGTGGCTGGCCATCACCCTCCTGCCGGTGAGCAACCTGTTCTCGGTGATGCTGGTCGCGGAGCGCACTCTCCTCTTGCCGAGCGTGGGGGGGATGTTGCTCGTCGGCGCCGCGGTGTCATGGGTGACCGGGCGCAGCGTCAAGGCGCGCGCGGAAACAGGAATGCGTGTGGGCGTTGCGGTCGTCGTGGTGGCACTCGTCGCTGCCGGTACGCTTCGGAGCCGCGAGCGCCAACGCGTGTGGCGCGACAACGCGACCCTCTTCGCCCAGACCGCGGAGGACGCGCCGCTGAGCTATCGCGCCCAGTTCTTCTATGGCCAGCTGCTCTTTCAACAAGGCAGGCGTGCTGAGGGCGAACGGCGCCTGAAGCTCGCGATCGCGCTCAACCCGACGCCGTCGGACGTCTCACCGCTCAACTTCCTCGCGACGCAGTACCGCGATGCGGGACTCTGCCCTCAGGCGCTGCCGCTGTACGAGCGCGCGCTCGCGAATGACGAGGCGCGGCCCGACGTGCGGTACGGCATGGCAGCTTGTCTGCTGGAGACAGGTCGCGTAAGAGAAGCCCGCCAGCTGGCCCAGGACGGAGTGCGACGCGGCGATCTGAAGACGCTATTCCTTCAGCTCATCGCGCGTTCGGACAGCCTCGGTTCACGCGGCGGGTAAGGCCGCGCGCACGTAGCGCCACCGGCCTCGAACGGCTCGCCCCCAATTCGGTGCCGATGGCCCGCTCGCGGTTGACAATGCGGCGCCGGAGGTTAAGTCTACCTATGTAGAGTTTTACATAGGAGTCCTGCCCACGTGCCGCGACTGCCACGCCTGACCCTCCCGACCGCCATGGTGCTGATGGCGGTGTCACGCAACTACCGCTACGGATTCGACATCTCGGACGCCACCGGGCTCCCGAGCGGCACCGTATATCCGGTGCTGAGGCGACTGGAGGAGGCCGGCCTCCTCCGCTCGCGTTGGGAAGCCGTGGAGACAGCGAGGTCCGAGCAGCGCCCGCCCAGACGGTACTACACGGTGACGGGATCCGGGACGCAGGCAGTTCGTGACGCGATCGACCGCTACCCGACGCTCAGCCGCGCCTTCGACCGACCGACGCCATCACCCGAGCCACGACCCGCGTGACACGCCCCGCAGCCGGTCCGGATCCGCTGGACGTGCGCGAGCCCACTCCGCCGGGAGCGATGCGCGCCTCGCCGCCGGGAAGCGTGATCGTGGCCGCGTGCGCGACGCTGGTGCCGTCCGACCGGCGAGCCGACTGGCAGGCGGAATGGTTGGGGGAGCTGGCGTACGCCTGGAGCGTCAGGCGACGCGGACGCGATACACCGGTCTCGGCGCGTGTCGCGTTGCTGCTGCGCGCCCTGGGGGCCCTTCCCGACGCGATCTGGTTTCGACGCCACTATGGAGGCGACTCGATGCTCTCTCAGGACCTTCGGTACGCGCTGCGCACGCTCGTGCGCTGGCCCGGCTTCTCCGCCGTGGTCATCCTGACGCTCGCGTTAGGTATCGGTGCCAACGCCGCCATCTTCAGCATCGTCAATGCGGTGTTGCTGC
>JBKOYV010000463.1:0-18283 GCA_046725585.1 Gemmatimonadota bacterium
GACGGCGACAAGGTTACGTTAGGCGACGTCGTGCTCGAGGCGCATCTCACGCCGGGGCACACCAAGGGCTGCACGACCTGGACCCTGACGGTGCGCGACGGCGGCAGGACGTACAGCGCCGTGATCATCGGGAGCCCGAACGTCAACCCGGGCTATCGGCTCGTCGACAACGCGAAATACCCCACGATCGCCCAGGACTATGAGCGGACGTTCCGGGTGTTGAAGTCGCTCGAGTGCGACCTGTTTCTCGGCGCCCATGGCGCGTACTTCGACCTCGAAGCAAAGTACGCGAGGATGAAGGCGGGCACCGCCAACCCGTTCGTCGACGGAAAAGGCTGCGCCGCGTTCGTCTCACAGAAGGCGGGAGAGTTCCGAGCGGAGTTGGAGAAACAGCGAGCTGCCACGCTCAAACGCTGAGTGACGATCTCCGCGCGTCGTCGCGCGGTGTTTCATCGATGTCGCAGCTCGGAGTCGGATTTCGTGTCATAGGTAGTTACCCAACGCCCCGACCCAGATGAGCCAATCGTCCGAACACGACTCCGCCACCCCGCGTCGTCAGTTCATCGGCGAGCTCGCCGCCGGTGCCGCGGCGCTCGCGGCGGTCGCCTGTGCCCCAGCTGCTGCCGCAACGAGCGCGGCGAGCCAGGCGCCCGCACCCGCGACTCCGTCCCCGGCTCCGAAGGACCCGCTACCGCTGCAGTCGGCGATGAAGTGGGATACGACCTGGATGGAAAGGATCACGGCGAAGCACAAGGCCGTCTTCGACTCCCCCCAGATAAGTGACGGCAGCGCCCTGTACATGGCCGACGCCTACCTTGGCTGGGTGAAGGACGTCTTCGGCACGGGTGCCTCGGACGCCAGCGTCGTTGTGGTGCTACGTCATGCGGCGGTTCCAATGCTCTACAACGACGCCATGTGGTCGAAGTACCCCCTTGGCACGCTGACAAAGACGGTGGAGCAGAAAACGAAGGAGCCGGCCAAGCGGAACGTCTTCTATCAGAAGCTGGCTAACGACGGGCAAGCGGAGAGCGACGAAAAGCCTTCGCCGACCATCAAGTCGCTGACGAAGCGCGGCGTGATCTTCGTCGGGTGCGACCTGGCGACCCGCAACTTCGCGTACCAGATCGCACAGAAGACAGGGCGGGACGAGCGCTCGATCTACGAAGAGCTGCGGCAGAACCTGGTGCCGCAAGCCACGCTCATGACGACGGGCGTGTTCGCGACGCTGCTCGCACAGGAGGCAGGCTGCGGCTTCATGTCCGCGTAATAGTCGACCCTGGTTCACCAGGTGGGGGCTGCGAGAGCGCACCCGGGCAGATGTCGCAGTCAGCACGCCGAATTCGTGTCATAGGCAGGCCGTTGGATCCCGAGGAACCGACTACCGGAGGCGGGAGACATCATGAACTCCATGGCGCTTCATCGTGTCGCACTCGCGTTCACCATCGCAGCCGTCGGGCTCGCGCCGGCTGGCGCAGCCGGCCAGGGGTGCGAGCCGATTCGCTTCACGACCCCCGTGAACCTCGGCGGCGTCGGACAGGCCTACCAGCAGTCCGGACGCGAATGGCAGGTCACGCTCGCCTATCGGCGACTCGCGTCCGACGAGTTCTTCGTGGGGACGGAGGAGAACGCGTCGGGGGCGCCCGGCGGGCGTAGTCCCGAGTTCAAGATTCACACGGTCGTCGCGGACGTGGCGTACGCGTTCAATGACCAGTACCGCCTGCGACTGAGCGTGCCGTTCTCCACGGGATCGTTGGTGACGTATCCGGGCAACGTTCGGACCGAGCAGAACGCCGGGGGTCTCGGCGACATGAGCCTCATGGGGGAGGCATGGCTGCTCAAGCCGCGCACCCACGAGCGCGGGAACATCGGGTTTGGGCTTGGCTTCAAGGCGCCGACGGGCAGCCATACCAAAAAGGTCGAAGGCGCGCCGACGACGGGGCCCACACAGGGCAACGCGGATCAGACGATCCAGCCCGGGGACGGGGGCTGGGGCGTGCTGCTGGCGAGCCAGGCCTTTCACCAGATCACCGAGCGCGCGAATGCATACGCGTACGGCTTCTACATGGTGAGCCCGAAGGCGCACAGCGACGTGAAGTGGAACAACGGGTACTACTGGTCGGTACCGGACGTCTACTCGGCGCGCCTTGGCGCGGCGTACGACGTACAGCCCGACTGGGGGCTGGCTCTGAGCCTCGGCGGGCGCTTCGACGGCATTCCCGTGCACGACTTGTTAGGCGGCGGCGACGAGACGACGGTCAAGCGATCGGCTCAAATTCTGTACGCCGACCCGGGCCTCTCGCTCGCGCGCGGCCGGGGCACCTTCACGTTGAGCGTGCCGTATCGGGTGTACGTGAATCGCGAGAAGAGCCTGCTCGAGCAGCGAACCGGCGGGGCAAACCAGGGCGGCTTCGCCAAGTACCTGGTGTTCGCCAGCTACTCTCGGCGCTTCTGAGAGGCCATATGACCGCGGTTCAACGCAGTCGCTTGACGCGCCTGACGCGATATCTCGTCGTGCTGAGCATGCTCCTGCTGTGGGTGCCTAACGGCACAGCGCAGAACCCGACACGCGGAGCGGCCGCGCCCGATATCGATCTCCCCACGCTCACCGGCGGGCGCGTCAAGCTGTCGTCGCTCAAGGGCCATCCGGTCGTCGTCACGTTCTGGGGGACGTGGTGTCCGCCGTGCCGGGAGGAGTTTCCGGAGCTGGTTGCCGCACAGAAGAAGCACCGGGATTCCGGCCTCGTGATACTCGCCGTGAATCAGCGGGATCAGGAGCTGAGCACGAAGGCGGTTGAGGACTTCGTGAAGGAATTCGACGTGGACTTCGCCGTGGCGCTCGACACGCGTGGCCGCGCGCGGCGGAGCTTTCGACTCGTTGGGCTGCCAACGATGGTCTTCGTCGACGCTGCGGGAATCATCCAGGGGGTGCATCCCGGTCCGATCACGGCTGCCGAGTTCGACAACGGGCTCGCCGCGATCCTTCCGGCGAAATAATAGGGGTCAGACTCGAGTCTGACCCCTACGGACCACCCGGGCGACAGATCGGTTCAGCGGGGTTTCGCTTCTGGGTAGTACCCGGCCAATCCCACGCGGTCGAGCAGCTTGCGGAACCGCGCGCTCCCGCGGATCGGATCATATGCCGGATCCCCGAGGTCGGAAGTTATCAGCCACAGCTCCTTCGCGTCGGTCGCGCGCTCAAACGCGGACAGCGCACTCGCGGTGTCGCCGAGCCCGAGGTACGTCAAGCCGCGCTGCGTCTCGTCGTCCCACGCGGGAGGCCGCGCATCGAGTCTGTGCAGCAGTTGACGGGCGCCTAGCGTATCGCCTGTCTTCGCCAATCCGTAGCCATCGGCGTAACCAACCGCAATCGCGTGTGCCTCCGCAAGTCGGTTGCTCCTTAGGTACACACGCTCGGCGAAATAGAGCGTGGATAAGTTCGTCGAATCCGTCTCGACAGCGCGACTGATCTCGACGAGCGCGCTATCCATTTGTCCAGCCACGAAGTAGGTCCATCCCGTGTGGCTCAGCACCAGGGCGGACGCCGGATCGACGCTGCGCGCCGCCCTCAACTGCGCCAACGCCTCGGCGTAACGACCGGTGACACGGAAAAGCCGGGCGTACTGGACCCGGGCCTCGAGGTTGCTGGGATCCAGGCGAACGGCCGTCGCGAGCTCGGTCGCCGCGGGTCCCCAGTCGTACGCCTGCATGTGCGCCACCCCTAACGCGACGTGCGGGAGCCCAAGCGTCGAGTCGAGGGCGAGCGCGCGGCGCGCAGACGCTAATATGTCGGCACGTACTGCTGGCGAAGGCACGTGGTGGAACCACGGTGAGAGCGCCAGCGCCATGCTCAGGCCGGAGTAGGCCGGGGCGAAGAGCGAGTCCTGACGGATCGCCTGCCGGAACAACTCCGTGGCCTCGTTCACGCTCCGCCCACGGCGGATGAGCTTCCCCTGCCCTAGCAGGAACAGGCGATAGGCTTCGTTGTTGGTAGTCCGCTGGCTGGATTCACGAACCGGGGCCGCACCGATGGCGCGGGGAAACCGTCGGCGCAGTTCCGCGGTCAGACTTCCGGCGATCGAGTCGGCGACAGCGGACTGCTCGTTAGGGTCGACGCGGAACGTCGAGTCCCAGAGGCTCGACGCGTCGGCGGCGCGCGCGAAGTCGGCCGACAGGATCCAGCGGCCTCGGTCCTGGCGGACGACGGCGGTCAACAGGTAGTCAGCCTTGAGCCGCGCGCCCGCTTCGGTCACATCCGGCGCCAGTTGTCCGCGATACGCCCGCGCGCCGCTGCGGCTCTTGATCAGGATCCCCGGAACGCGCGCCAGCGCCGAGGCGACTTCGTCCGCCAAGCCGTCGGCGACGAAATCCATCGCGCTGTCGCCCGCGATGTTGGCGAACGGCAGCACGGCCATCATGACGGGATCGGCGGCGGCGAGAGTGTGTGTCGCGAAATAAAGCCCGGCCGCCGCCACCGCAGCGAGAGCGGCAACCGCGGTCCACGTTCGCGCTCGGTTCGACCGCCGCCGCGCTAAAGTCCGGTTCGCCGACCAGGTCGCGTCGCCGACGCTTGGGCCGCCATCGAGGATCGTCAGGAGCTCGCGCGCGCTCTGTGGCCGGTCCGCCGGCGCCTTCGCTAGACACCGCACTAGCAATTCGGCCACCGCCGGCGGCACATCCGGCCGCAGCTCCGCGACTGGGCGCGGCGGGGTAGCGATGTGCGCCGCGATCAGGAGGTGCGAGCTTTCGGCGTGGAACGGCGGGTGCCCCGCGAACAGCTCATAGCCGAGGCAGCCGAATGAGTAAAGGTCCGCCCGATGGTCGACCGCCGCGTCGCCCGTCGCCTGTTCGGGCGCCATGTAGGCCGGCGTGCCGATCACCGTGCCCGCCTGGGTGAGGGTCGCGTCTGGGGCGGCGGTGAGCGCGACGCTCACCGCCTTGGCGATGCCGAAGTCGGTGACCACGGCGGCGCCGCCCGAGAGCATCACGTTGTCGGGTTTGACATCGCGGTGCACGACCCCGTGCTCGTGGGCGTAGGCCAGCGCGCGCGCCACATCCCGTAAGACGTTGAGCGCATCGGCGACCGGCAGCGCCCCGCTTTCGCGAAGCCGCTCGCGGAGCGACTGCCCGTCCTCGTACGGCATCACGAAGTAGGGCAAGCCACCCACTTCGCCCGAGTCGTAGAGCGGGACGATGTTCGGGTGCCGGAGCCGCGCCGCGATCTCGATCTCGCGCAGGAAGCGCTCGTGCCCGAGCGACGCCGACAGGTCCGACTTGATGACCTTGATCGCGATGTCGCGGCCGTGCTTCAGGTCCTGGGCGAGATACACGCTCGCCATCCCGCCGCGGCCCAGCTCTCGCCCGACGCGGTAGCGTCCAGCGAGAACTTCGGGGAGCGCCGCGGCAGCGTCGTCGTTCACGAGCTCGGTGAAACGACGTGCGACCGGCTCGTCGAGGAGCCGCATGTCGCGTTCCGCCTCCGCGAGGAGCTGCTCCAGCTGGCGTTCAAGTTTCGCGTCACCTCCACTCAACGCCACAACGCGAGCAGCGCGCTCCTCTGCAGGCGCGTCGAGCAGTTGGTCGAGCAGCGGCTCGAGCGCCCTCCAATCGGGAGGAAGGAAGGACGCGTCGCCGTTCGGTGGATTCGAGGTGGGCGTGCTCACGGCGAAAGGGCCCGCCGCAGGAGCATGCGCGCCTTGACCCAGTCCCGCTGCACCGTTCGCCGGGTGACCTGCAGCGCCTCCGCGATCTCGTCGTCGGTCATCCCGCCGAAGAACCGACAATCCACGACGCGAGCGAGACGGGGCTCGGCGAGCGCGAGGCGTTCGATCGCGTCGTTCAACTGAAGCATTACTTCGGGCTGATCGTCGGCGGGAATCAGCTCGGTATCCAGGGTAACGCGCTGCCGCTGTCCGTCGCGCTTCTCGGCGAGGCGGGCGCGGGCGCGGTCCACGAGCACGTGCCGCATGACGACCGATGCGAGCGCGATGAAGTGCGTGCGATCGCGCCACGTGACGCGCTGCTGGTCGACCAGCTTCAGGTAGGCCTCGTGAACGAGCCCGGTGGTCGAGAGCGTGTTGCCCGGCGCACGCCCGGACAGCTGGCGTCGAGCGATGTCGCGCAGCTCGTCGTACACGGCCGGCACCAGGCGATCGAGGCTCGCCGAGCCGTCGGGCCGGGCACTGTTCGCGGAGCTGGACTCCTGTGCCGAAAGCCGCGTGGACACGAGCTGAGGGCCTGTCGATGTTGTTGCCAAGGTAAAGCCCGGTCGGTAGGCGCGCCATGGCAGCCCCGGGATCACAACCTCTCGGCCGTGAGGCAGCAGCGTGACGTTGTGCGCCGGGTGCGTTTGGGCGAGTTTCGACGCAGCGCGCCGGTGTGCTCCGGTGTGAACGCGGCGCTCCCGAGTGAAATAACGTTAGGCACCCAACCGACCGATGAGGATTCACCGATGATCAAGCGTATTGCGGCGTGCGCCATCCTGTGTGCCGCCGCTGCGCAGGCGCAGAATCGAGCTATGCCGCCAGAGAGCGAGCGCGCGCTCGCCCGCGACATCTACAAGGAGATGGTCGAGGTCAAGTCCGGGTTCACGACCGGCACCACGACGCCGATCGCCGAGGCGGTCGCGCGGCGGCTCAAGGCGGCCGGGTTCCCCGACGCGGATGTCTTCGTCGGCGGAGCCAGCCCGGCGAAGGCGAACCTGGTCGTTAGGTACCACGGCAGCGGACGGCGTCGCCCCATCCTGCTCCTCGCGCACACGGACGTCGTCGAGGCGAAGCGCGAGGACTGGAGCATGGACCCGTTCACCTTCGTCGAGAAGGATGGCTACTTCTACGGGCGGGGAACGGGTGACGACAAGGCGCAGGCGGCGATCTGGATCGCGAACCTGATTCGCTACAAGCGCGAGGGGTACAAGCCCGACCGCGACATCATCGTTGCCCTCACCGCCGACGAGGAAGGCGGCGGCCCGTACAACGGCGTCCAGTGGCTCCTCAAGAACAAGCGCGAGCTCATCGACGCCGAGCTGTGCCTCAACGAAGGGGGCTGGGGCGAGGCGTTAGGTGACACCAGGATCGCGAACGACATCCAGGTCAGCGAGAAGTACGTCATCAACTATCGGTTCGAGGTGCGCAACAAGGGCGGCCACAGCTCGCTGCCGGTCGCGGACAACGCGATCTACCACCTGGCCGGCGCGCTCGACCGACTTTCGAGGTTCGCCTTCCCGCTCGAGACCAACGACGTGACGCGCGCGTACTTCCGCGCGATGTCGAAGATCGAGAAGGGCCCGATCAGTGCCGACCTGGCGAAGGTCGCGGACGGCGACACCGCGGCGATGGCGCGCGTGGCGAAGGCGTCCACGCCGTGGAATGCGACGCTTCGCACGACCTGCGTCGCCACGCAGCTCGAGGGAGGCCACGCGAGGAACGCGCTGCCGCAGCTCGCGGCCGCCAATGTCAACTGCCGCGTGCTGCCCGACGTCCGCGTCGACTACGTAACGCAGACGCTGAAGCAGGTGGTCGCGGACACCGCGGTGAGCGTGACGGTGGACGGCACACCAATGAGCGGACCGGCATCCCCGATGCGCGACGACCTCCTGAAGGCGGTTACCGCGGTTACGAGCTCGCTGTGGCCGAACGTTCCGACGGTCCCGATGATGGTGATGGGTGGAACGGACGGCCTGTATCTCCGTGCGGCGGGGATTCCCACATACGGCGTGCAGGGGATCTTCTACGATCGCTCGGACATCCGTTTCCACGGTCGCGATGAGCGAGTGAAGGTCCAGTCGTTCTATGAAGGGCAGACGTTCCTGTACGAGCTCGTGAAGCGGCTCGCCGGAGGGCCGATCGCGTAACACACGGCGTGGAGGATGGCATGCGCATTCCTGCCCTCTGTCACGCTCTGGGCCTCGCCGTGCTTGGCGAAGTGACGAGCGCTCAGAGTCCGGTTGGCATCTTCGAAGGGCATACGGATGTCGGCCGAGTGCAGCGTCCCGGCGCGGCGTCATACGACGCACAGCGTCAGTCGTATCTCGTCGCAGGCTCCGGCCGGAACATGTGGGGGTCGCAGGACGACTTCCACTTCGTGTGGAAGCGGCTCTCGGGCAACTTCATTCTCTCCACGCGGGCGGGCTTCGTCGGGGCGGGTGTCGAGCCGCATCGCAAGATCGGCTGGACGATCCGTCCCTCGCTCGAGCCTAACGCCGCTCACGTCAGTGCAGTGGTGCACGGCAACGGCCTCGCGTCGCTCCAGTTCCGTCGAAGCGCGGGCGGTGCTACCGAGGAGATGAAGTCCGCCGACAGCCTGCGCGACCCCGACGCGGTGGTGCAGCTCGAGCGGCGCGACGGCGTGTACCTCATGTCGGTCGCACGCTTCGGCGACACGCTCGTGACCCAGGAGCTCACCGGGGTGTCGCTGCCCGACACGGTATACGTCGGCCTGTTCGTGTGCGCACATAACGACAGTGTCGTGGAGCGCGCCGTCTTCAGCAACGTGCGCATCACCACGCCGCCCAAGCGCGACTTCGTTCCCTATCGTGATTACATCGGGAGCAATCTCGAGATTCTCGACGTCGATCGCGGCAACGCGACGATCGTGCACCAGTACCGCGGATCGTTCCAGGCGCCGAACTGGACGCCCGACGGCAAGGCGCTGATTTACGCACAGGAGGGGCGCCTCTACCGCTTCGACCTCGCCTCTCGCTCCGCCGCGCCGATCAATACGGGCTTCGCGACGCGCAACAACAACGACCACGTCCTCTCGTTCGATGGCCGCATGCTGGGCATCAGCCACCATACGGCGGAGGACAGTGGCGCGTCGATCGTGTACACGCTGCCGGCGACGGGCGGCACACCGACCCGGGTGACAGCGAAAGGACCGTCCTACCTGCACGGCTGGTCGCCGGACGGCCGCTGGCTGGTGTACACGGGCCAGCGCGATGGCCAGTTCGATGTCTACAAGGTTCCCGCTGCCGGCGGCGAGGAGGTGCGCCTAACGACTGCACCCGGTCTCGACGATGGCCCTGAGTTCACTCCCGACGGGAAGTACATCTACTTCAACTCGTCGCGGACGGGCCGAATGCAGATCTGGCGCATGCGGCCAGACGGGAGTGCTCAGGAGCAGGTCACGAACGACGGCTTCAACAACTGGTTCCCACACATCTCGCCCGACGGCAAGTGGATCGCCTACCTCGCGTTTCCGCCCGACGTCGCTCCCGACGATCATCCGTTCTACAAGCACGTCCTGATCCGACTGATGCCTCTGGGTGGCGGGCCGGCACGCGTGATCGCGTACGTGTATGGCGGTCAGGGCACCATCAACGTCCCGTCGTGGTCTCCGGACGGAAAGCGGCTTTCGTTCGTGAGCAACTCGGCAATGCCCTAGAGGCTGGCATGCGATGCACCCTCGCTTGCATGGACGCGATGCACGCGTGAAGGTACAGTGGTGGTCGACGCCAGAGGAGCGCGGATGACCGAGTGGCTCGCACGCCTGGACGCCGCGCTGACGGGGCGTTACCGCATCGTGCGGGAGCTCGGCCACGGTGGAATGGCGACGGTTTACCTCGCGGAGGACCAGAAGCACCACCGCCAGGTTGCCGTAAAGATGCTGCGGCCGGAGATCGCGGAGACGGTCGGCGCGGAGCGATTCCTCCGCGAGATCGAGATCGCGGCGAACCTCCAGCACCCGCACATCCTCCCGCTGTACGATTCCGGCGGCGCAGGCGACGTCCTCTTTTACGTCATGCCGTTCGTCGAAGGGCATTCGCTGCGCGACCGCCTCGTGAAAACTGGCGCGCTCCCCATCGACGAGGCCGTGCGAATCATCCGCGAGGTGGCGGACGGCCTGGCATACTCGCACGGGCATGGTGTGGTCCACCGCGACATCAAGCCAGAGAATGTCCTCCTGTCCGGCACCCACGCGCTCGTGATGGACTTCGGCGTCGCGAAGGCCCTGAGCGACGCGGTGAGCGCGGGACACCTGACCGGCACGGGCGTGACGTTAGGCACGCCGGCGTACATGGCGCCGGAGCAGGCAATGGCCGATCCCGCGCTCGACCACCGCGTCGACATCTACGCGCTCGGCGTGATGGCCTACGAGCTGCTCGTCGGTCAGCCTCCGTTTCATGGCACCAATCCACAGCAGGTCATCGCCGGCCATCTGGCGCGCCGGCCGGACCCGTTGTCGACATACCGGCCCACGGTTTCACCGGCGCTCGAGGGGCTGGTGATGCGGTGCCTCGAGAAGAACCCGGCAGACCGATGGCAAAGCGCGGAAGCGATCCTGCACGCGCTCGACGCGGTGGCGACGCCGAACGGCACCGTGGTAGCGGCACGCACCGACGGGAGCATCGCCACGAGCACAGCACCGGCGCCGGCCGCCCGTACGCGCTCGACTCGCGGTCGGCGCTGGCTGATCGGCGGTGCGTTCGCGGCGATGGCTATCGCGGGTGTCGGAGCCGCATGGTTCGCGAGGGTGGGACGTGCGGGTACCCTCATTGGCGACGACGTGCTCGCGCCTAACGATCTCGTGCTGGTCGCGGACTTCGAGAACCGCACGGGGGACACGTCGCTGGCCGCGACCGTCACCGACGCGATCCGCATGGATCTCCACGACTCGCGCGCCGTCCGCGTGATGAGCCAGGCGGCGATGTGGGCGGGGCTCGAGCGGATGGGGCTGGGCCATGGAACCTATCTCCCGCAACCGCAAGTGCAGGAGCTGGCGGAGCGGGAGGGCGCAAAGGCATTCGTCGTCGGCAGCGTCGCGCGCGTAGGAGGCGGCTACCAGATCACCGCGCGCGTCGTCGCGACGAACGGAGGCACCGAAGCCCTCGCCGTGCGATTGACCGCGCGCGATTCGACCGCCTTGATTGGCGCCGTGGAGGACGTCGGGCGCAAGCTTCGCCGCGGGATCGGCGAGTCCCTGCGTTCGGTGCTGGCTGCCCCACCACTCGCCCAGGTCACCACCGCGTCGCTGCCGGCGCTTCGCGCGTACTCGGCATCTCGGCGCGCCGAGACCGACGGCCAGCGTCCACGCGCCGTCGCTCTCGCCAAGGAAGCGCTCTCCATCGACAGCGCGTTCGCCATGGCGTGGGCGGGCTTGTACACGACTTACAACAACATGGGTTTCGTTCGCCTTGCGACCGAAGCGGCGGAGCGAGCCTACTCCCTGCGCGATCACCTGTCCGAATTCGAGCGGCTTCGGATCGAAGCGATCTACCACGCGACTCGCGGTGAACCGGTCGAGGAGGAAGCCCGGTGGCAGCGCCTGGCGGAGCTCGGCCGCGACGAGGCGACGTATTCGGACATGCTTCTCGGGCAGCGCCGGTTACAGGAGGCCGAGGCGATGGCGCGGCGAGCGGTTGCCTCGGAGCCGAAGAACCCCGTCAGCTACTGGAACCTCGCCGAGGCCCAGGTCGGACAGCATCACTTCGTCGGCGCCGATTCGACGACGGCGTTGATCGCGGCGCAGCTTCCGGACAACACGTATCGGTATTCCATCCCGATCTCCATCCGGTGGGCCCGTCGCGATCTCGACGCGGTGTCGGCATATCTGCAATCGGCAGACGGGGCGCACTTACCCGAGCCGTTTCGCGTGACGCAGCAATGCATGGTGGACCTGTATCGAGGCCGCATCGGCGTCTGGCAACGGTGTCCGATCCAGGAGCGACAGATGGTGTTCCGGAAGCAGTATCCGCGTCTCGCCACCGCCGAGTTCCGCATGACCGGCGATACATCACGTGCCCGAACGGTGTACGCGCCATTCCTCGCCGCGGCACCTAACGAGCGTGACCCCGACCAGTACCCGGTGATCATCTCACTGCTCGCGGACGTCGGGCACGTGCGGGAAGCGCGCCAGCTGCTCGACGATTGGCGTGCGCGGGCCGGCCCGACGGATCTGGGCTTTCGCGCCGATTCCGCGCAAGCCGTGGGGGCGATCGCCGCGGCCGAACGACAGTGGGGCCGCGCGACGGCAGCCTTCCTCGCCTGGAACACCGCCATTTCCGGATCGGCAATCCACCTCTACAACCGCGGGCTGCCCGAGGCGGCGACGATCCTCGCGCGCCGGGGGCAGTCGGATTCTGCGATCGTCCTGTTCGAGCGCGCGCTGGCGACGTCGTCGCTCTACGGCGGATCGTTCTACGAGGCCAGCTGGTACTCCCAGGCGCTTGCGATGCTCGGCGACCTCTACGAGGCACGTGGCAATCGGGCGAAGGCGATCGAGTACTACCAGCGCTACGTGGAGCTGCTCGAGCACGCCGACCCGCCGCTCGCCGCGCAGGTCGCGCTGATGCGTGACAAAGTCGTGCGATTGACAGGGGAGTCCGGAGCACTCGCGAAGCCGTAGAGTCAGGGCCTCGACCAGCAACTCCGCGATGCCCTAGGCTGCGTACGTCAACTGACGTATGGCCCGCATGGAGCCTGTTGTGCCACGCTACGGCCTGTTGATTCTGACAGCACCTCCGGAGGCCAACTGCAATGTTTCTCACCCTGCTTCTCGTCACGTTCGCGGTGGCCATGCTCGTTTCGTTCGGCGTGGCCCGCACGTTCAGCGCTTCGATCCGCCGCATCCTCGAGCGCATCGTCGCCCAGGACCTGGCCGGCGCCTGGCACCGATACTTGCTCTTTGCGCTCTACGTCGTCGGTGTTTCGGGCGGCGTTCGGATCTGGTCACTCGAGCAGTACATCATCCCACGGGACCCGAAGCAGGCGCCCCTCGAGCTGACGGGCGACCGATGGACCCTCGAGGTCTATCGTACCGTGATCGGCACGCTGCAGAGCATCGCCTGGATGCTGCTCGTGGTCTTCGTGTTTCTCCTGATTGCGTACGTCGTCTCCCGCGGGCTGGAATCACGCGCGACGCGCGCGGCCGAACGCACGACCACGGCTGCCTAACGGGACCATCGAACGCCGTCAACAGCTGATGGCCGATGGCTGATGGCTGCCCGTCAGGGCTTCGACACCCCGTCGAGCGACTCCTGGTGCACCTTCCTCACCAGTGCCGAGACGAGCGTCCGAAACCGCGGGTCGACGTCCTTGGCGTTAGGTGTGTATCGGCGGCCAATCGAATCCACGTTCACCGCCGCTTGAACCTCGGTCAGTGTCACCAGCCCGCGCTCGAGCGCCGAGTGCACCTGGGTGATGATGGACTCGAACAGATCGCCCGTGAGCTGGAGATACGCCTTGTCGTGGAACGCCGGTCCCTGACCAGGAATTACGATGTTCGCATCCAGCCGCTCGAGTCCGCGAAGGCTGTTGAGCCACGGGGTGATCGCGTACGAGTTCGTGGTCCAGGGCGGCGGCCCGTTTCCCTCCTCCTGGGTCACGAGCGCGTCGCCCATGACGAGGATCTTCTCCGCCGGCAGGTACAGCACCGTCGACCCGGTCGCGTCTCCCGTCACGCTGATGAGCCGGAGCTCACGCCCGCCGCTCCAGAGCACGAGCGAATCGCCGTACGCGATCGTCGGCAGCACCCGAGTTACCCCGGCGACCTCGGCGGCGAACGCCCCGGTCTCGGCGATGTCCTTTTCGGCCTGTCGGCGCGCTTCGGCGGTGAGGGGCGAACCATCGCGCTGCTTTCCCGTCCTGATCGCCGAATCGAGGGAGGCGCGCTGGCGCGCCACGGACCCGGCCAGCCCGTCGGCAAAGAACCGCGACCCCATTCGCTTCATGTAGTCGCGGGTCTGAGTCGTGGCGACGATCTGGAGCCCGGGGAACGCCTTCACGTACTCGGCGTTCCCGGACCAGTGATCCTGGTGCCAGTGGGAGTTGATGAGCGTCCGCACGGGCTTCGAGGTGATCTTCCGTATCTCGGCAATCACCATCCGCGCCGTCCGGGATCGCGTGTTGCTGTCGAAGACCGTCACGTCCTGGTCGTTGACGATCACGACGACATTGGTTGCCGTCCACAGGTCGAGGGCGGAGGGCGCCCGGAAGAGGTAGATCCCGTCGCCCAGGACCTCTTTTGTGAGCGACGTATCCGGCCGAGCCTTGGCAGCCGCGGGCCGAGCGACAACGACGAGGCCGAGCGAGAGGGCGGCGGAGAGGGCGACCGATCGGGCGGCGTGGGCAACGTTCCGGCGCATTGGCGTGTCCCGGGCAATTCGTTAGGTAGGCGACTGGAGATCGTTCCAGGATTCATCCGGGCACGGCCCTTGGGAAAGGCCGTTTCCACGAAACGCCACGAACCGGCGACGAACTGGCGGAATCGGCTGTCGACTTGCCGGAAACGCGAACAACCTCAATGTTCATCTATATAGATGCGCCGGACGCTCGACGCCCAGGCTCTCCTTCGCGCGACTTTGGTCGCTAACACCATGTCCACGCCCTCCCTGCGCATTGCTCGCTCCGTCTGCCTCGGCCTGGCAGTCGTGGCCGCCCCCGGATGCCACAAGAGTCGTCCGGCGACGTCCGCTCCGGCCGTCTCGCGCGAAGATCTCGAGCAGCACAAAGGCGAGCCGATCGAGAAGCAGATCCAGGCGAAGTCACCGGGCGTCGTCGTCAGCCGCACGGCCGACGGCGGCATCGCCGTGCAGATTCGTGGAAGCTCGTCGATCATGTCGAGCAACGAACCGCTGTACGTGATCGATGACATCCCGATTCGCTCGGGACCGAATGGCGCGCTCGTCGGGATCAATCCGTACGAGATCGAATCGATCTCGGTGCTGAAGAACCCCGAGGACACCGCGATCTACGGGTCGAGGGGCGCGAACGGCGTCATCCTCATCAGGACGAAGAAGCCCGGCAAGAAGCCCTAACGCGCAGCCGCCGCTTAATCGATTCGTAATCGAAACGACGCCGCCCGCTACACCGGCGGCGTTGACGGCTATGCGCTGGAGCCATAAATGTGGGTCACCAATATATCTGGCTCCAATGCTTACCGACGAGCTGAAAAAGGGGAGCGCTGAGTTCCTCATCCTGTCGCTCCTCGAAGTGGAAGCGCGACACGGCTATGAGCTGCAGAAGCTCATCGAGTCGCGCTCCGAGGGCGTCCTCACCTTCAACGTCGCGTCGCTCTATCCCCTGCTCTACCGGATGGAGGAGCGCGGCTGGATCGTCGGCCGCTGGGTCGAAAGGTCCGGCGAGCGCCGCAAGCGCTTCTACCGCCTCACGGCAAGCGGCCGCACGGCGCTCGAGGCGCAGCGGGAGAGCTGGAAGGAGTTCGTGACCGCGATCAACCGAGTGTCGGGGGTGCGTTATGCCTAACGACGGCTACGATGAGGACGGCACGTACGACTGGCGCGACGACATCCGCTCGCGGGTCGCATCGGCCCGGCTGCACCCGCAGGACGAGGCCGAGATCGTGGAGGAGGTCGCGCAACATCTCGAGGCGCAGTTCGCGGATCTCGCGCCCAGGATCGGTGCGGGCCCGGCACGTGCCCGGCTCCTCGCGCAGCTGCAGGGTCCCGAGCTCGACGACGCCCTGGCGAGACGGCGCCGCCGCGCGCGGCCGACCCGGACGCGCACGTGGAGCGTGACCTCGCTCGCGCGCGACCTCCGCTACGGGCTCCGATCCCTCCGCCGGAGCCCGGCGACGGTCATCGCCGGCACCGCCGCCCTCGCGATCGGCATCGCGCTCACGACGGTCATGTACAGCATCATCTACGGCACGCTGGTCAAAGGCCTGCCGTTCGAGCACGCGGAGCGCATCGCGATCGTGTACTACGCCGATCCAAGGCGTGAGGACGACCAGGTTCCCCTCGCCGATTTTCTCCGCTTCCGCCAGCAGCAGCGCACCTTCGAGCGCATGGGCGCGTACACCCTTGCCACGGCGAACATCGCCGGTGGCGAGCAGCCCGAGCGCATGGCCGCCGCCCGCATGACCGCCGGCACGCTCGACGTGACCGGCGTGCGAGCGATGCTAGGCCGGACGTTCATACCTAACGATAACGATCCCGTAGCGCCACCCACGGCGATCCTTAGCTATGCCACCTGGCGCGACCAGTTCCATTCGGACTCCGACGTGGTGGGCAGGGCCGTTCGAGTGAACGGAAGGCCGCACACGATCGTGGGTGTCATGCCCGAGGGGTTCGAGTTCCCGCGCACCTTGGTTGGACTGTGGTTGCCATTACAGACCGACGCCGACACGTTGCGGCCCGGTCAGGGCCCCGGACTCACCGTCGTTGGAAGGCTCCGCCCCAACATCGAGTATGATCGGGCCCAGGCCGAGTTCGTCACGCTGTCCCATCAGATCGCGAAGGACCGCGCTCCCGGCACAGTCGAGCGCCACGCGGTGGTGCAGCCGTTCGTTCGCGGCTTCGTCCCCGCGCGCGTCTACTCGATGTTCTACGCGATGCTCGTCGCGGTCATGCTGGTGCTCCTCGTCGCCTGCGCCAACGTCGCGAACCTGCTGCTCGATCGAGCCGTCGGGCGCACGCGGGAGATCGGGATCCGCACCGCCCTCGGCGCCACACGGCTCGCCGTCGTCAGGCAGTCGCTCGTCGAGTCCGGCATCCTCGCGGCCCTCGCTGCGATAGGGGGAACGCTCCTCGCGCGAGCGGGAATGGTCGCGTTCGACCGCGTGGTGCTCGACTCACAGCGCTACTTCTGGATGGATATCAAGCTCCACCCGCCAGTCCTCGCCTTCGTGCTCCTCATGGCGGTCGCAGCCAGTCTCGTGTCCGGCCTGCTCCCGGCGCTTCAGTCCGCGCGGCTCGACGTCAACACGATTCTCAAGGACGAATCGCACGCGGCCTCTTCCCTGCGTGTCGGGCGACTCAGCCGAACGATCGTCGCCGCGGAGATCGCGCTGTCGTCGGTGATGCTCCTCGTGGCGGGGTTCGCGACGAAGAGCATTGCCAACATGCGCCGCGTGGAGCCTGGCTTCGCGTCCGCCAACGTGTTTACGGCGCGTGTGAGCCTAACGTCGCGCGACACGGTCAGGCAGCGCCAGTTCTTCGAGTCGCTCGACCGCGAGCTGACCGCGATGCCCGGAGCGAACGGAGCGTACCTGGGCAGCGGCCTCCCCGGGACCGGCTGGGCTGGCGCCCGCGTCGCGGTGGAAGGACGCGTCTACGCGAGACCGCAGGATTATCCGTCGGCGCGCACGCTCGCGGTGAGCCCGGGCTTCTTCTCGACATTCGCCGTTCCGGCGGTCCGAGGCCGCGCGATCAATGCCGCTGACCGTCTCGGGTCCATGCCCGTGGCCGTCGTGAGCGAAGGGTTTGTGCGCGAGCACTTTCCGAAGACCGACCCGATCGGGCGGCGAATTCGGCTCGGCGGACCGCGGAGCGAGGGCGAGTGGCTGACCATCGTGGGCGTCGTGCCGACGCTGTACGCCGCGAGCTTCGGGATGCGCGACCTGTGGCCGCCCGAGGTGCTGACCGCATTCTGGCAGGAACGAAACCTGACCGCCGCGACCATCGCGGTGCGCGGGCCAGCCGACGTGGCCGCCGCGGCACCGATCCGAACGATCGTCACCGCGCTCGACCCGGAGACTCCGATCTACGCGACCGCGTCCATGAGTGACGTGCTCGCGGAGCCGACATGGGGAATTCGCGTGTTCGGCACGATGTTCGTGATCTTCGGGGTCGTGTCGCTCGTGCTCGCGGCGGTCGGTCTCTACGCCGTGATGGCGTTCTCCGTAAGCCGCCGGGTCCGCGAGCTGGGGATTCACATGGCCCTCGGTGCTACCGGCGGACACGTCGTTCGCATGGTGTGCCGGCAGGGTGCGAAGCAGATCACCATCGGCGTCGCGATCGGCTTCGTCGCCGGTGGGGCCGTGGTGCGGATGGCGCGCGTCGTCCTGTTCGGCGTCGCGCCTAACGACCCCACCGTGTTCGCGATGGTCGGCGGGGTGCTCGGGGTATCCGCGCTCGTGGCGTGCCTTATTCCGGCAGTCCGCGCGACGCGTGTCGACCCGCTCGTGGCCTTGCGAACCGAGTAATTCAGGCCGAATTGCCCTGTCGCGCTTGACGGTTGGGCCGACGTACCCCAAGTACTAGGTTCCTTCACGTGAGCGCAATGGCAACACCGGCAACGCCGACCGCTGCGCCCGCCGCCCCGGCGGGCGCGGAGCTCTCTTCGTCAGTCAACCGACCGCCGCCGCAGCCGGGGGTGCCGACCGCGTACAGCTCGGAGACCGGTCGTACCTACCGGCTCGACCGGCTGATCGGCAAGGGTGGTTTCGGCGAGGTCTACCTCGCGACGCCCATCCCTCGCGACGGGCTTCCCGAGCACGTCTGCATCAAGATCAGCGACCGCCTCTCCGCCTGGCTTCGCGAGGCCTACTTCGCTGAGCTGCTCGCGCGTGAGCCGCGCGCGCTCAGGGTCTACGACCGGTTCGCCGAGGT
>JBKOYV010000436.1:0-9508 GCA_046725585.1 Gemmatimonadota bacterium
CGTTGGGTGCCGATGACGCCGCGGCTCGCTACCGCGATGCGCGATCACTTCGCAGCATCACGTTTCGCCGCGTACGACGGGACGCGGCCGGTGTGGGTGTTCCATCACGCGCAAACGGCGCGGAAACACCGGGCCGGCGACCGCATCAAGTCGATGCGCAGTTCGTTCGGGGCGGCAGCGAAACGCGCGAAGCTACCGACCGCACTCCACCAACATGACCTCCGCCATCGCCGCGTGACGACGTGGCTCGCCGAAGGGCGGGATGTCGTGAAGGTGAAAGAGGCAATGGGGCATGCCGACCTCCGCACGACGATGGGCTACACGCATCTCGCGCGGGAACACCTGAAAGATCTTGTGAATCCGCAGCCCAAAGACCGGCAGGCGAAGACCAGCTAGATCTTCGAAGGCTGCGGCAAGCTCGCCATTGTCAACTGCGTTTTCGCGCGCTCGACAGGCGTTTCGCCCGCCTTTCGAATCAGTCCTTCAATCGCTGCCTCGATCCATTGCGTCTCGTACGCCGTCAACGGCTGCGTACCATGATGGCGGTGGATCGATTGTCAAAAACATTGTCAACCGCGCCGAACGCACATCACGTCTATGCCGTTAACTTCCACGGAGGGCACAGGATTCGAACCTGTAAGCGCCTTTCAGCGCGGCGGTTTTCAAGACCGCTGCATTAGCCATTCTGCCAGCCCTCCCGGGTAGCGAAGCCTATTCGGCGAACCCGCGAGGTCAACCCTGTCAGAGGTTACGCGGCCGGCTGGCCCGTTTCTCTCACAGGGCGCGTTCGTCGGTCACGTCTCATCGCCCACCTCCACTGTTCCGATCGCCCCCAAGCACTCTCCAAACTGATCCATGCCGATCATCCGCCAAGTGCTTTCGGCTGCGCTGCTCCTCGCCACCTCGGCCGCCGTCGCCCAGCAGCCCAAGCAGCCGCTTCCGCTCAAGCTCGA
Source organism: Gemmatimonadota bacterium (assembly GCA_046725585.1). Taxonomy (GTDB): domain Bacteria; phylum Gemmatimonadota; class Gemmatimonadetes; order Gemmatimonadales; family Gemmatimonadaceae; genus JAJKIV01. The sequence continues at coordinate 954 of JBKOYV010000436.1, forward strand.
GCCGACGAAGACCACGCCGGGGATCACGATTCCCGACCTCATGACGCGCATCTACCGCTTCGCCGACGACAGCATGCGCGGCCGCATGGCGGGGAGCCCCGAGGCCATGAAGGGCACCGAGTATATCGCCGGTGAGCTCAAGCGCCTCGGACTCCAACCCGCCGGGGACAGCGGCACCTACTTCCAGAACGTTCCGTTCGGCGTGCAGACGATGGATTCGTCGTCGACCATCCAGGTCGGCGAGACGACGCTCAAGGCGGGCAGCGACTTCCTTGCCAGCGCACAGCTCGGGACGGCGACGGAGCCACGCAGCCTCGAGGTGATCTTCGGGGGTCAGGCGATCGACACGACGAACGTCCTCGCCCCCGAGAAGGTGCAGGGGAAGATTCTGCTGTTCCGGCCCGCGGCCGGTCCGCCGGCCGATATCCAGGCGTTCATCGCCTCGGAAGGCTTCAAGCGCTATCAGGCGGCCGTGAGTGCAGCGGCGATGGTCGGCGTCATCGGGCCGCCACAGTTTTCGCCCGGAATGATACGTAACGCGTTCACCCCGAGCCCGTTCGTGCAGCTCGTGCCGGAGCAGCCACCGACGGCGCCGGTGACTCTGCAGCTCACCCAGTCCGCGGCCGAGGCGCTGCTCGGCATGCCTAACGCGTCGCTGACGAACGGTGCTCCGGGGAAGACGGCACAGGTCAACCTGAAGTTCGTGGTGACGCGGCGCCCCGGGCGCAACGTCGTCGCCATCGTGCCGGGCGGCGACCCGAAGCTCAAGGGCGAATATGTCGCCGTGGGCGCTCACAGCGACCACGTGGGCGCACGGGCGCAGGGACCGGTGGAGCACGACTCGATGCGCGTGTTCAATACCGTCGTTAGGCCGCAGGGCGCCGACAGTCCCAACCGTCCAGCCACCGCCGAAGAAGTGACGCGGATGAAGGCGATGCTCGACAGCGTGCGGGCCGTCATGCCGGCACGTCAGGATTCGATCAACAACGGCGCTGACGACGACGGCTCGGGCTCGATGGGCGTCCTCGAGATCGCCGAGGCGTTCGCGAGTGCCAAACAGCGTCCGAAGCGCTCGATCCTGTTCGTGTGGCACATGGGAGAAGAGGAGGGAATGCTCGGCTCGCGGTTCTATACCGATCATTCAACCGTCCCGCGCGACTCGATCGTTGCACAGCTCAACGTGGACATGATCGGGCGTGGTGCGACAAGTGACATCACCGGCGAGTCGAAGGATGGTTCGCTCATCCACGGGCGCGACTCCGGCTACGTGCAGGTCATCGGGTCGCGCCGTCTCTCGACGGAGCTCGGCAACCTGGTCGAGGATGTGAACACGAAGACGAAAGCGAATCTGCAGCTCGACTATGCGCTCGACGCGGACGGCCACCCGCAGAACATCTACTGTCGAAGCGATCACTACATGTACGCGCGCTACGGCATCCCGATCGCGTTTTTCACGACGGGCGGGCATCGCGACTACCACCAGGTGACCGACGAGCCGGAGTACCTCGACTTCGACCAGTATCGTCGGGTGACGCAGTTCATCCACGACGTCGCTTGGCGCGTCGCGGACCTGGATCACAGGCCGCTCGTCGACAAGCCGAAGCCCGACCCGAACGGCGCGTGCAAGCAGTAGCGCCCTGAGCGCTCGCTGTGAACGGTGGTCGCTCGCCGTGACGATGGCGAGCGACCGAAGGTTAGGCATCCTGAGCGCGCGAGTGGCGCGCCAACGGCATCACGTCACGCACAGCGAGCAGTCGCTTCCCATACATGATTCTCGATGCACGACGCCGCGGCCCTCGGCTGCGGCTCGCGACCGCGCTCGCGTCCCTGGTATCCGCTGCGGCGCTCACGGGCTGCGGCGACGCCTTCGGCGCGACCGACGACAGCTTCGACGTCGAATTCGATTTCTCGACCGATTACCAGGGATGGGTGCCGGCGTTCGCCGATTACCCGGTCGGCAAGGAGGCCGAGTGGGCGATCGGTTCGTCGCTCGCCCCGCTGCCCGCGCCGCTCGATCCGGCGCGCAAGGGCATCCTCCTCACGGGCGCGAATTACAGCGACGACCTGTTCATGTACCTCACGCGCGAGGGGCCGCGCCTCGCGCCTAACGCGTCGTATGCGCTTCGCTTCCGCGTGACCGTGGCCACGAATGCGCCGAAGAACTGCGCCGGCACCGGCGGTGCGCCAGGCGAGTCGGTCGTGCTGAAAGTGGGTGCGACACCGACGGAGCCGGGCCGCATCGTGGACGCCGCACAGTACTACCGCGCGACGTTCGACCACGGTTCTCGGCTGGCCGGTGGGCGCGACGCGTTGCCGGTAGGCAACCTCGCGACCTCGAACACGAGCTGCGACGTACCGCGCTACGAGCTCAAGGAGTTCGACAGTGCGCCGCTCGCGGTTGCCACGTCGGCCAGCGGGCGACTCTGGCTCGTCGTCGGAGTCGAATCCGGCTTCGAGGGGACGACGGCGGTGTACATCACGACCGTGAAGGTCGCCATCGCCCCCGCGTAGGAAAGGCTTTTGGACTGGTTGGTTTTTGCCTTACTTTTTCTTCCCGCTCTCCGGCTGGACCGGCAGCGGGATGGCGGTCGATCGGCTGTCGCCCTCGGCGCCTAACGGGGGCAACGACTGCACTGCGTTGAAGAGGTCCGACAGCCGCGTCGCCTTCGCGACGTTCTCGGCTGTCGCGAGGATACGTTTTGCCTCGTCCGGGTGGCCGACCGACCGCTGTGTTTCGGACAACATGAACCCGGTGGACACGTAGAGCGCCGGGATGCCGACCGACGCCCGGTCCGGCCAGTCGCCCTTTTTCACGATCGATTTCGGGGCCAGGAACACGCTGTCCCACAGCGCCGCCGTGCGCGGAACGTCCACGAAGCCCTCGCCGGGAACGAGCATCGTGTCCCGGCTCGCGGGGCGGGGAACGTCGGGCACGAGCTTGCGGGCGAGGCCCTGCGTCACGAGGTAGGGTCCGAGGCCGAGCTCCTGACTCCCGTAGCCACCCGAGGTGCGGCTGAAGTACACGGGACGGCCCGTATTGTCCTTGATCATCCGCAGCACGAAGATGTCGGCGCGCGTGAGCGTGCGTGGCTGAATCGTCGCTTCGATCTTCCCCGCCGTGAATTGCTGTGCCTCGCGCATGTCATACGCGAGCGGGATCTGGTCGGCCTCGTCCATCGACATGTTCACCGGCGGCCCACCCGGCTTCGTCCATTTACCGTTCCGATAGATCGCCGGCCCTTTCGCGGCATCGTATTCGCGAACCGGCGCGCGGATCAGCTGGCGCGTGTACCAGTCCGTGTTGAGCAGCGACGTGTTCGCGACGATGACGTCCTGGCGGATCCCTTCGACCTCCTGCGCATACCAGAGCGGGAAGGTGTCATTGTCGCCAACCGTGACGAGAATGCCGTACGGCTCGACGGAGTTGAGAAGGTCGGCCGCGAAATCACGAGTCGTCGTGTCGTAGCGGCGCGACGCGGAGCTCAAGTTTCCGAAAAACGGGATGAAGGCGAGCGCGAGTACGGGCGACGCCATCAGCCAGCTCTGCTTGCGCGGGAGCTGCAACGTCTCGCGGCCGAGCCTAACGTTTTCCGACCCGATGAGCGCCGCGACCGTCTCCCAGAGATACACGAGCCCGAGCGCTGCCCAAACACTCCAGCCGGAGAAGCTCCAGAGGTAGAAATAGTCGCGGTCGCGGACCTCACGCGGCACGTTGTCGCCGAGCTCCGGCGCCTGTGAATACCCGTACTTGAAGTTCAGGTAGTAGATGAGCAGCAGCGTCATGGTGAACATGAGCGGACCGAAGAACCAGAACGAGCGTCGGTCCCGCTGCCAGTGCACCCACCCGCCGAGCAGCCCGAGTATCAGGAAGATCGTCGCGAGGGTGACCTGGAGCGCTTCGCGATCGCCGTGCGCATCGCGCAGCCACTGCCACTTGAAGTAGAGCCACCACATCCCGATTTGGGCGCCGATCGGAGCCTGGCGCTCGATCACCGGTGGCTTGCCGTACTGCTCGCGATTGAAGTTGTACTTGAACGCCTGCCAGGTCCCTGCCGAGAATGTGCAGCTTGCCTTGAGCTCGGTGCGGCACGCGGTCGGCTCGCCCTCGTTGATGGCCGGGAAGTACGCGGCGCGGATCGGCTGCGTGGCGAACGGCGTGATGCCAAGTGCACCAGCACCGAGACAGGCGGCGATCAGCCACGGCCGAACGAGCGTGCGCGGGCGACGAATCAGCACGGCGATCGCCACTGCCGGCGCCGCGAGCATTCCGGCCATGTGGTTCGCGTAGCCCAGGCCGAGGATGTACGCGACGAGCACCAGCAGACGGTCGGCTTTTGGCCCGTCCGGTTCGTCGCACCAGCGGACGGTGAGCCACGCGACGAGCGCGAGCCCTGCAAGGCTGACGGTGTACACCTTCTCGTTCACGACCGACTGGCTCCACACGGTGAACGCGGTCGCACCGATGAGCGCAGCGAGCGATCCGCCGACGATTCGCTGCCACCGCTGCGGGAACCAGCTGACGAGCACGCGCTCGGTGATGAGAAACCACATCCCGGCCGACACGGCGCTCGAGAGCGCGGCGAGGATGTTGACCCGCGCTGCGATCGAGCCGGCGATCGGCATCAGCGTGAAAAATTTCCCGATCAGGACGAAGAATGGGTTACCCGGAGGGTGGGGCAATCCGAGGATGTACGCGGCCGCGATGTACTCGCTGGTGTCCCACATGGCGGTGGACGGCGCCAGGGTGACGATGTAGAGCACGAGCACCAGCGCAGCCGCGATACCGGCCGCGAGGTATGACGGCCGATAGTCGAGATCGGCTGAAACGGTGGAAGCCATTGATAGGACCGAGTGTGTCAGAAACGCAGGGTCAAAAATACAACTTGAGTTGGGCTGGAAACGTCACTGAAAGCTACAGCCATCAGCCATCAGCCATCAGCTCAAACGGCGGCAGCGAACGGCGGGCGCACTTCGGCTTCCCGCTGTCTGAGCTGATGGCTGATGGCTGACGGCTAATGCCGGAATTGCCGCTGCCCGGTAAACACCATTGCCATCCCGTGCTCGTCGGCGGCGGCGATCACGTCGGCGTCACGGATCGAACCACCGGGCTGGACGATCGCCTTGACCCCAGCCTCCACAGCGTGGTCCAGGCTGTCCCGGAACGGGAAGAACGCGTCCGACCCCATCACGGCGCCCGCCGTCTCATGCCCGGCCGTGCGGGCTTTGTGGACGGCCACGAACGCCGCGTCCACGCGCGACATCTGGCCGGCACCGATCCCGATCGTCGCGCCATCCCTGGCGAGCACGATCGCGTTGGACTTGACCGACGCAACGGCGCGCCAGGCGAACAGCATGTTCTGGCGTTCGTCGGCTGTCGGGTGACGACGCGTCACGACCTGCCACGTCGAATCGTCGATCACGTTAGGCGACCGCTCCTGGGCCAGCACGCCGCCCCGGACGCGCTTGAAGTCGAGCGCATGCGGCGTCCACCGCGCCGTGCCGACGAGCACGCGCAGGTTCTTTTTCCGGCCGAGCACGTCGAGCGCCTCGGGTGAGAATTCCGGTGCGACGATGCACTCGACGAACAGGCTCGACACCGCTTCCGCCGCCTCGGCGTCGACCGCCGTGGTGAACGAGATCACCGAACCGAACGCCGAGGCAGGGTCGCACGCCAGCGCCTTGCGGTACGCGTCCACCGCCGAGGAGCCAACTGCGAGACCACACGGCGTCGTGTGCTTCACGATCGCGCAGCAGATCTCGCCGGCGAACGGGTCGCTGGCGATGAGCGCGCCTTCCAGGTCGAGAAGGTTGTTGAACGAGAGCTCCTTGCCGCCGCGCTGCTCGAGCGCCGCCAGGCCGCCGGCGCCGCGCTCGACGTAGAACGCCGCCCGCTGCCCGGGATTCTCACCATAGCGAAGACTCTGGGCGCGCTCGAGCGATACCGTGATCTGCTGCGGAAAGAGCTCGCCCCGCTGCTCGGCGAACCACGTCGCGATGGCGCCGTCGTACGCCGCGGTGTGGGCGAAGACCTTGGCCGCGAGCACTCGGCGCAGGTCGAGGTCGTCGTCGCCGGTCTGCAGCGCGGCCAGCACGCGCCCGTAGTCGGCGGGATCCACGACCGCGAACACCGACGGAAAGTTCTTTGCAGCGGACCGAAGCATCGAGGGACCGCCGATGTCGATCTGCTCGATGACGGCGTCGGGCCGCACGTTAGGCTTGGACGCCGTTTCGCGAAACGGATAGAGGTTGACCGCCACGAGGTCGATGGTATCGATGCCCTGCTCGGCCAGCGCGGTCATGTGCTCCTCGACGTCGCGGCGCGCGAGCAGCCCGCCGTGAACCACAGGGTGAAGCGTCTTCACGCGACCGTCGAGCATCTCGGGAAAGTGCGTCACTTCCGCGACATCGCGCACCGGGATGCCCGCGTCACGGAGCGCCTTGGCCGTACCGCCGGTGGAGATGATCTCCCAGTCCAGCTCGCGCAGGCCGCGCGCGAACTCGATGAGGCCCGATTTATCCGAGACGGAAAGGAGAGCGCGAGGCATGGACCGAGAATGGTTGCGGGTTACTGGTTGCTCGTCGCGAATGGCTGCGGCAACGGAAAGGTGGCCAACTCGGGCACCGACGCCAAGCCGGCAACGCGGCCGTCGTCGCCTAACGTCACGCGGCCTCGCGCGACGGCGTCCAGGGCGACGGGATACAGCGCATGCTCGACGGCCAGAACCCGCTCCGCCAGCACCTCCGCAGTATCGCCAGGGAGCACGGCCACGGGCCACTGCACGATGATCGGGCCCCGGTCGTACTCCTCATCCACGAAGTGCACGGTCACACCCGTGACGCGCACACCGGCTTCGATCGCGGCCTGGTGGACGCGAATGCCGTACATCCCGGCGCCGCCGAACGACGGAAGCAGCGACGGATGCACGTTGACGATGCGTCCCCGCCACTGACGCGTGACGCTCGTCGGGACGAATCGGAGATAGCCCGCGAGCGCGATGTAGTCGATCGCGCGCGACTCGAGGAGCGTCGCCAAGCCATCACTGCGTTGCGTCTTATCGAGCGGGATGGCCTCGACACCGTGCCGCCGCGCACGATCGAGCGCTCCGGCCGTCGCACGATCGGATGCGACCAGGGCAACCGTCATGGCCTGAACGTCGCCCTGCACATCGAGATAGTCGAGAATCGCCTGGAGGTTCGTCCCACCTCCGGACGCGAGGACGGCGACACGAGCAGTCATGCTGCGGATTCTACCGGGCGCGCGAAGTGTGAGGGAAGGGGCTCGAGGCGCTGAAATCGGCCGCGTCACGAGCGCCTTACGCGTTCGCATCCCGTCAGTGCAAGAAACCGCTGCACCGCGTCGAGCAACGAGTCGGCGACCGTCGCGCCCGCGCGAACGGACTCCTCGACTTCACCCCGAGGCGTCGACGGTGCCGGGATGATATAGGCCAACCCGCCGAACGTACGCGCGGGAAGCACATCGCGTGTGCGGTCGCCCGCGAACATCGAAGTCGCCGGGGCCAGATCGAGCTCGGCAATCGCCTGGTCGAACAGCTTGCGTGCAGGTTTCCGGCAATCGCAGGCCCCGCTCACGGACGGATGGTGCGGGCAGTAGTACGATGCGTCGATGTGCGCGCCGTGCGCGGCGAGTCGCTCGGCAACGCGATCCCGCACCGCCTCGTAGTCGGCGGCCGTGAACATTCCTCGGGCGATCCCGCTCTGATTCGTGATCACGACGACGGCGACGTCATGCTCGTTGAGCAGGGCAATCGCCTCGGCCGCGGTCGGCCGAAGTTGGACCTGGTCCGCGCTTGAGATGTAGCTCACGTCCTCGATGATGGTGCCGTCCCGATCGAGGAACGCCGCTGGGCGCGACATTCGCGGCTCAGGTGAGCGACGCGATGACGGCGCGCACGAGCTGTTCGTCGTGCGCGCCCGGGACGCTGCGCATGTCGAGCAGCACGCGCCCGTTCGCAATGCGGCCGATCACGGGAAGTGCCCCGAAGCGGAGGCGCTGCTCGATGGTCGCCGCGTTCCCCTGCAGCGCCACCGCGTACGACAAGATGCGAGCCGTCGGAAATGCTCCGCCGCCGACACTCGACTCGGTTTCCACGACGTCGCAGCTGACGCCATTGCCGCGAAGACGAGCGGCCGCCTGTTCTGCGCGCAGCTGCACGTTGGCTGCGGGTGAGGTCAGCATGGCGAGCGCGGGCACCTCGCGAACCGCACGTCCCGGCTCTCGGTACAACGCAAGCGTTGCCTCGAGCGCGGCGAGCGTCAGCTTGTCGACGCGGACCGCGCGCGCCAGCGGATTCTTCCGGCACGCCGCGATCGCGCTCGCGTCGCCGAGGATGATCCCGGCCTGCGGACCGCCGAGCAACTTGTCGCCGCTCATGAGCACGAGCGTCGCGCCGTCGCGCACGGCATCGCGCGCTGTCGGCTCGCCTCGCAGCCCATACTCGTCCAGCGATATGAGCAGGCCGCTCCCGAAATCGAAGAGCAGCGGAATCGCGTGCGTGCGCGCGAGCGGCGCGAGCGCCGATAGCTCCGCTTCGGAC
>JBKOYV010000026.1:0-38490 GCA_046725585.1 Gemmatimonadota bacterium
GGTCTGACGCTCGCCGTCACTGTGCTGGCACGCACCCAGACCATTGCCATTGCCGTGGCTGTGCTCCTCGTGCTCGGTGTGAGCCGTGTCGGATCGCGCGCCGTCCTCGGCGCGATCGTCGCCGCCATCGTGCCGGTCACGGCATGGACCATCTGGCACGGCGCGATGATGGCGAAGGGCCCGCTGTCACCGCTCCCCGATCAGCAGAGCTATCTGACGTGGATTCCGACGACCAGCCTGACGTCGTTCACCCGCTTCGCCATCGCGATGATCCGGGTGAGCGTGCCGTTGTACTGGTCCAACGCGGCCGACATTCTCGTCGGATGGACGTCCGCGAAGACACTGCTGCTCGCGGCCGCTCTCGGGCTGTCGGGCATCATCGGCGCGGTGATGCTCGCCCGCGTCTTCCCCGCCCTGACGGCGACCGTCGCTGCCACGCTCGGGGTGCTCGCGATCTGGCCCTACGTGCAGGATCGATTTCTGACGCCGGTGCTGCCGCTTCTAGGCGTTTGCGGCGCGTTCGCGATCGATCGCATGCTGGCGCGCACGCCAGCCGTCGTTCGACGCGGTGCGATCGCCATCGCCTCACTCCTCACCATTGGGCTGGTGGCCCAGAATGCGCGGACACGAGTGGAGAGCGCGCGCGGGTCCCCGCGATCGCCCTACGTGGGCGCCATTGCGGCGATGGTGGACTGGGTTCAGAGGAACACGCCGGCGGACGACCACATCATGACGTCGTGGGGTGGGGTCATCTATCTTCGGACCGGGCGGCGGACGTCGATCGCCAATCCTGAAGAGCCGACGCTCGGCTCAGGGGCCCTCGATCCGTCGTTTCGGTTCTCCGCCCTGCGGTTGGTCGCCGACTCGGTCGACCATGTCATCATCTGGGACCGCGCGCCAGGGCGCGCGGCCGCCTGGCTTCGGGCGTTAGGCAACCGGTGTCCCGGGGTGTTGACCGAAATCGAGCGTCTACCGGCGACGGCGAGTGCCGTGAGCGGTGTGCACTACTATCACGTGCGGCGAGACTTGCCATGTCTCGGCGAGGTCGCCACGTCGGGACGATGAGGTCCGCAACTGCACCGCCAGCGTCGCCCGGGCCTAACGGACGTGCGTTGCTACCCGCAACCGGCGTCGTAGAATATCTGCAACGAGAGCTCCTCAGGCACTACGCGTTCGGGGTCGACGCCGACCTCGTGAACACCCCGCTCTCTCCACCGACACTTTCGCTCCGGTGACCTCGAGCCTGCGCGAGCAGCTCCATGCGACGCTGGGCTCTTCCTACGCCCTCGAGACTGAACTGGGCGGAGGTGGAATGTCGCGGGTGTTCACGGCGACAGAGACGTCGCTCGGCCGCAAGGTCGTGGTCAAGGTGCTGCCCTCGGAGTTTGCCCAGGGAGTCTCGGTCGAGGGCTTCAAGCGCGAGATCCAGGTCGCCGCGGAGCTGCAGCACCCGCACATCGTCCCGGTTCTCGCCGCCGGCGTGCAGCTGTACGGAGCAACGAGTCGGACGAGTCGCGCGTACGTGAAGCCAACGGCTCGACATCAGAGGCGGTGCGTGGGACGATCGCGAGTCGGACCGGCGAGGGACCAGCAGAACGCAATTGGGTCGACGACGAGCAGAGCCTGCTCGCTGGCGTCCGCGTTGGCGATCGTCTGTGCAACACTCCAGGGTTGTGACCGTCTCCCCAAGTGGAGGGGAGAGCGGCTGGCCCGAAATTACTGCGCGGCCTGCCACATGTTTCCCGCGCCGACGCTGCTCGACAAGAAGACGTGGCGATCCCGCGTCCTCCCCGAGATGGCGCTCCGACTTGGGATCAGGACGGCGCAGTCGCCATTCAAGGACCCGTTCCAAAAGCAGGACACGTTCCTTGGGGCGACCCTGTCGGATGCCGACTGGCAGAGCATCGTCGCGTACTATCTCGACCACGCGCCGGAGTCCTTGCCTCGACAGTCGTTGCCCGCTTTGCCTCGCCTCGATCCGCCGTTCTTCAGGACGGAGCCGTTCCTGCCGAGGATGGAGAGCAGCGGGATCATCACGCTGCTCGAGACGGATTCCGCCCTGGCGCGGATTTTCGTCGGTGACGCCGCGCGCAAGTCGCTCGAGGTCTTCGACTGGAACCGCCGCCGCGTCGCGTCATTGCCGTTAGGGAGCCCTCCGACTGGCGTGATCTCGGACAGCACCCGGTTGCTCGTGCTGGAATCTGGCATCCTCGCGCCTAACGACGAACCCAGAGGCCGACTAGCGCAGTACGACATCGGCCCGTCTGACTCCTTTCGCGTCGACGGGGTACTCATCGACTCGCTGTACCGGCCAGTCTTCGTCGAACGATACGACTTCGATCACGACGGCGTAGACGAGTTCGTCATCTGCGAGTTCGGCAATAACCGCGGACGGCTCGCGCTGTACAAGTCGGATGGCGCGAAGTACACGCGTCAGGTGCTGGATGGGAGTCCGGGCGCCGTCCGGGTCGAGCTCGGCGACATGACGGGCGACGGTGCTCCGGACATCGTCGCGCTGTTCGCGCAGGGGAACGAGCGGATCGAGCTGTTCGTGAACGATGGTCGAGGGAGGTTTCCGGACCCGCCTCGCATCCTCGCGCGATTTCCGCCGGTGTACGGCTCCATGTATTTCACGCTGCGCGATTTCAACGGGGACGGAAGCCTCGACATCCTGTACGTGAACGGTGACAACTTCGACTATTCGCGCATTGCAAAGCCCTACCACGGGGTGCGGATTCTGGAGAACGACGGCAAGAACAACTTTCACGAGCGCTACTTCTTCCCGATCTACGGAGCGGCGCGTGCGGCAGTGGCAGACTTCGATAGCGACGGCGACCTGGATATTCTGGCCACCAGCAATTTCGCGGACGCGGCGCACGAACCGGATCAGGGCATCGTGTTTCTCGAGAACACCGGTCGGGTCACGTTTCAGCCGTACGAGTTTACTGCTGGCGCTGGAAATCAGTGGAACCTGATCGCCACCGCCGATCTGGACAAAGACGGTCGGCCGGACGTCATCATCGGCGCGATGAATCTGGAAAGCGTCGCGACCATTCAGCAGGGATTCGGCGACCGAACATCGGGGAAGGGACCGCCGCTCCTCGTCCTCCAGAATCGGCTGCACGTCCACTGAGGCAGAACACACCGCGCGAGATCGGGGCCTGCGCGAGGTCGCAGCCGATGGCAGTTTCCTGACATCAGATGCTTGCGCGTGATATCACCTCCGTCTTCTCGCTGCAATGCGCGGCGATTCTGTTCGACCTCGACGGCGTCCTCGTCGACTCGGCCGCGTGCGTCGAGGCGACGTGGCGTCGGTGGGGGATCAGACACGCGTGACGTCTCGACGATATCGGCTGCTCGTCCCAGGACCGTGTACCCGCCGAGCACGTGAGACGAGCGCTTCGGCGGTCGAATGTCGCCGGCACTCAAATTCGCGGGAGGCCGATTCGGATTGTGGCGGTACTCAGCGCCGTCGCGAAATGACAGGCCGGCTATCTGGTCGTAGCCACACCCGCCGCTCGATGGCGCGCAGGAGCTCGCGAAAGGCCACCTCGCCCTTGGCCTTGTGGTGAAGATGGCTTCACGGTCCGACACGCGTGGTCATCTCGCGGTGCAGCCATGCCTGCGCGATGGTCCAGTCGCGTTTGACGGTGCGCGGCGAGACGCCGAGCGCGACCGCCGTTTCCTCGATCGTGAGCCCACCGAAGAACCGGCATTCGACGACCTTACTCTGGCGTAGATCGACCTGCTCCAGCCGCCGCACCGCCTCGTCGAGCGCAACGAGTACCTCCATTGGCTCGGAAGAGAAGGAGTTGCTCGGTGCCGCGTTGTTCTTCGACTCGTCGATCTCGACGTGCTCGATGGCACCGCCGCGTTTCTTCGCTCGGCGATCGCGCGCGTAGTTACAGAGGATGTGACGCATCGCGCGCGCGGCGATCGCCAGGAAATGAACGCGACTCTCGGCGGCGATCCGGTCCTGATCAACCAGCTTGAGGAAGGCCTCATGGACCAGCGCCGTCGTCTGGAGCGTGTCGTCGCCCCGCCATCGTCGTCGCTGTCGATGGGCGATCGCCCGCAATTCGGCGTAGAGGAGAGCGAACAGCTCGTCCACAGCCGCGGCATCGCCGTCCGGCACCTGCGCCAGCAGTTGCGTGACGCGCATTCGTGTCTCATCCGCCATCGGTCGATGGCTAGATCCCGGCGACCAGTTCGGCGCTCGCCGCGCGAACGCGCTCCAGCAGCGCCTGGAAACGCGGCTCGCTCCGGAGGCCATCGAGGAACCAATCGTGCCGGGCGAGGAACTCGTAGTTCAGCATGCCCAGCTCGACCTCGCGCTCGAGCCAGTAGAGCGCGCGCTCGTTCTCGCCGGCCAGCGCGTAGCAGTGCGCGAGCTCGCGCGCGAACATCTCGCTGTTGCGGGCGGCGCCCTCAAACGCCGGAGTGATGGCGCGTACAGCCTCCGCGGGCTCGCCGCGGAGGCCGTGCGCGAGCGACTTTGCCAGTGATCCAAAAACGGTTCCGCCGAACCTCGCGGCGGCGGCGTCGAGGGTTATGGCGGCCTCGTCGAGGCGTCGGTCGAACGCGAGCGCCCAGCCGAAGAACACGGCGGCAAAGGGGCTCTCGGGGTCCATCTCGAAATGCCGGCGATAGTATCCGACCGCGTCGGCGCATCGTCCCTCGAGCAGGGGCACGAGGCCCTGCACGGCCTGCGTGAGCGGGGTCAACGGATCGAGCTCGAGGGCCCGCGCAAACAACGCACGCGCATCACCGTTACGGCCAGCATGCGCATAGATGTAGCCGAGCAGCAGCAGCGTGTCGGCATCGTCGGGTGCGAGCGCAAGCGCGCGTTCGCCGGCGCGGATCGCGAGGCGCAAGTCGCCGCGATAGAAGGCCGCCCAACTCCTGAGCCAATGGCCGCGTGCCGAGTCCCGATTCAGCGTAAAGACCTGCTCCGTCAGACTGTCGATACGCTCCACCGCGGAACCGCCGGGATCGAGACCTGCTTCCGTTCGCATGGCGGTGATGTGGCCGAGCGTGCTGTAGAGCAGCTCGTTTTCGCCAACTATCGTCAGCGCCGTCTCTATGTAGCGCGTCGCGCGATCGAGTCCGTCGCCGGAGAACCGCCATGCCTCGTAGCGGGCGCGCAGATAACACTCGTATGCATGCACGTCAGGAATCGGCCGGTCCGCCAACCGGCGCTCTTCGCTCGGCGAGAGCTGGAGGCGGAGTGCGTCCGCGACCGCGCGTGCCACCTGCTCCTGCAGCTCGAACACATCGTCCATGGTGCCATCGAGCTTGCGCGCCCAGATGTGTCCATCACGATACGGATCGATGAGCCGCATCGTGATGCGCAGGTCATCGCCCGAGCGCCGAACTGCGCCCTCCAACACGTAGCGCACGCCTAAGTCGTGGGCGATCGCCCGAACATCTCGATCGTCCTGTTTGAGGCGCATAGCCGACGTGCGTGAGATCACGCGCAGCGAGCGGATCTGCGAGAGGTCTGCGATCACTTCCTCGGTGAGCCCGTCGCTCAAGTACTCGTCGTCCGGGTCCGGACTCAAATTGCCAAACGGGAGCACGACGATCGACGGCTGTGGCGCGACCGCCATGCGGCCGTCGCGCACTGCGTGCAGGTCGGCGAGCAGTGCGTCGGCGTTTGCATAACGCGCGTCGGGATCCTTGACCAGGCACCGCTCGACGATACGGGCGAACTCCGGCGGCACGTCGGGTCGGACGATATCGAGCGACCGAGGTTCGTCGTGGCGGATGCCGTACACGACGGCCTCCTCGGCGTGACTGCGGAACGGCCTAACGCCCGCGAGCATCTCGTACAGCACCACTCCCGCCGACCACAGGTCAGTTCGATGATCGGCCGTGTCACCGCGCGTCTGCTCGGGGCTCATGTACGCGACCGTGCCGATCGTGGTGCCCTCCCGCGTGAGTGCAGGACCAGCGCCGCGAGCGATTCCGAAGTCCACGATCTTCACCTGCCCGCGGGGCGTCACAATCAGGTTGGCGGGTTTCACGTCCCGGTGTACGATTCCCGACTCGTGTGCACACGACAGTCCGTCCACCAACTGGATGGCGTAGTCGAGCGCTTCGCGGACGGGCAGCGGTCCGCGGTCGAGCTTCTCGGCGAGTGTTTCCCCGTCGTAGTAGGCCATCGCGATGTAGAGCCGAGTGCCCGCGGGATCGTTAGGCGTCGGCGCGGCGGTCCCGATCTCGTGGACCACGGCGATGTTGGGATGATCGAGCGCCGATGCAGTTTTTGCTTCTCGAATCATCCGCGCGCGGGCGGCGCCGTCGGCGACCAGGTGCGGTGGCAAAACCTTTAGTGCGACGAGCCGGTCGAGCGCTGGATCACGGGCCTGGTACACCACGCCCATCGCGCCACCGCCGATGAGTCCGAGAATCTCGTAGCGGCCAATGACCTGCCCGGGACGGAGAGCGTCGTCCTCCACGAGTGTGGCGAGCACCGGCTGCAGTATGTCTGCGCCGAGCCGGTCGAGGTAATCCGGCGCGGCCTCATGGGAGGCGAGGAGCGAGGCAAGCTCGGCTCGCAGCACCTCGTCGCTCTCCTCTTCGATCAACGCGGCGCGTGCGGCGCGTGGCAGCGCGATGGCGCGCTCGAAGAGGTCGCCGAGCCGTTGGCGATCCGCGGGACCGCGCCCATCGGTCATACGCTGGCTCTTCATCTGACGTGCGTTCGGTTCTCGCCTGGCGAGGCCAGCCCGAACTTACGCGCTGACCGCTGCCGCCTCAACGCGCCCGGGCTGTGGCGGCGGCAGCCTCGCCGGACAACGCAGTCGCGTGGCCCGTTCGGCTTCCCGTTCCGTGTAAGCCCAAGTGAGGGCGGAGACCGGACGTCGTCGCGGAGCGACGATCAGCCGACTCCGGTTTTGCTCAACCAGCAGCCCGCCGGTGACACCGGCGCAGGAGGACCTCATGAGAACTCTCACGGGATGGCCCGGAGCCGCGATCTCGATCGCGGCCGCTGCGATGTTCGTCGGCTGTGAGCGAGATCCGGTGCGCGTTGAGCGTGCCGACGTGACGAGACCGGCTGTCATCGGCGGCACAGCATCGATACAAACGGCCGCCAGCGGGTCCTTCACCCAGACCGCGATCACAAGCCTTGACGTAGAGACGGCAGGCCCAAACACGATCCTGCACCAGACGGCCGTGGGAACGCTCACCGGCACCTTGGCGGGGCAGTTCGACAACAAGCTGAAGGTGGTGATCCATCCCAACGGGAAGTTCAACGCGCACGGCACGATCACTTGTTTGTGCACGGTGGACGGCAAGCAGGGCGTGCTCGAGCTCGTTGGCGGAGACACGGGCGAGTTGGTCAGCCCGACGCTCGCTGTTTTCGCCGGTCGCCTCGTGATCAACGGGGGAACCGGTGCCCTGTCGGGTCTCCGGGGTGTCCTTCAGATCGAGGGTACGGTTGATGTCACGACTGGCCTTGCCACGTACGGCTACACGGGCGACATCCATTTCGACCCGTGACGGTGAGTGCTGCGAAACAGCGTGGGCCGGCCCCGACGGGCCGGCCCATCGGTCCCGACGACGCCTAACGAGAGCCGCGCGATCGCTGCGCTGACGTGCTCAGTCGATACGGATCTGCTGAATCATCCCGTGGTCGGTGTGCGGCCGCCCGTCGGGTGCGGTCACGAAGCAGAACAGCACGTACTCACCGGGCGTAAGGTCGATCTCGATGTAGTCAGGAGGTCTGGCGCGAGCGCGGCGATGCCGCCCCCTGATTCGCCCAGCGGCGGCTGACCTTGCGGCTTCTGCACCCACGCCTGAAAGTCCGCTGCCGTCTTCCCCGCAGCGAGCTTGAGTATGCCGATCTCGTGGGGCTCGGCGCCCTTACTCTCCACGCGGATCACATGTCGCCCGGCGGTGAGCGGCCTGTCCATGACGAAGGCGTAGTCCACGAGCCGAATCACGACCTTGGCCTTGGGCGCGGGCTGTGCGGGCGATGCAGCGTCGACGGCTCGCACGACCAGCGCCCGTACCATCCCCGTCATGAAATGATACGGCCCGCCGCCGTGGGAAATCAGGCAAAGCACGCGCATCGGCGGGCCGCCGCTGTCTACGCTCTCCGAACGCCCGCGACCACCAGCACCGTAACGTTGTCCGTCCCGCCGCCGGCCAGCGCGTCGTCGACGAGCGCGCGTACCACCTGCTCCGCCGACGTCATCGTCCGCATCCGTTCGGCGATCTGCTCGTCCGACACGTGCTTCGTCAGGCCGTCGGTGCACAGCAGCACCGCGTCACCCCAGCGCAGCTCGGCGCGAGTCACATACGGCGTGGCCTCCGATGCCCCCATCGCACTCGTTAGGACGTGCGACAACGGGCTCTGCTTGATCGCGTCCTTCGGCATCGCGCCCAGGTCGACCAGGTCCTGTGCCATCGTCTGGTCGCGCGTGAGCTGTTTCAACGCTCCGGCGCGATAGAGATACAGACGGCTGTCGCCCACGTGCATGATGTAGAGCGACGGCCAGACGGCGACGTACAGGGTGAGCGTGGTCGCCGCCGCCACGTGGCCCATCACCTCCGCCCGCTCGATCACCTGGCGGTGACAGGTCTCCGCCGCATCCTGCAGCGCGGCGAAGAACGCGGTCTCGTCGTTCTCGTCGGCCGAATAGAACGCGTTCATCGTCTCCCGCACGTAGTCGGCGATGGATTCGATGGCCGCTCGGCTCGCCGTCTCCCCGCCGTGGTGCCCGCCCACGCCATCGGCCACCATGCCGAACGACGCGAGTCGCTGGCTCGGGAGCTCGAACAGCTCGGGATTCGGCAGGCTCGTAGAGCGGACGCGCGCCGTCTTGTGCAGCGTCGACACCAGGTAGTGGTCCTGGTTGTCCCCGCGAACGAGCCCGGGGTGAGTCATCCCGAAAAAATCGAGCTCTTCGTCGCGCGGCTTGCGGGACGGAGAGCTCGATTGAGGCGAGGCGGCGGGAGACGTCACATTCGGGTGCGACACATCGCGAAGGTACAGCTAAAAGCCCGATCCGGGAACAGAGCGCCCGATACCCCGCAACGAGCCCGACCGCTGCGGGTCGGGATTCTATTCCCGCTTCCCGGCCACCTTGTCCCTCCCGTACGGATCGCCGGCCAGCGACTCGGTATGGAGGGCGCAGAGCCATTCCCCATTGCGCCGCACCCACACCGAGGAGTCGTTCGCGTTGATCGGGAGTGCTTTCCCGTCCACCACGACCCGCTCGTTCACCTTGTAGGCCACGATCGCGACGTCGTCGCCGATGAAGCGCACCTGCGCGTTGTTCTCGTCGAAGTCGTACTGCTCGAGCTCCCACTTCCCGTCGGCCATCAGTTTTTCCATGGTCGCGCTATCAATGGCTGAGACGCCCTGAGCGCCGACGATGATGCAGCCGTCGTCGGTCATCCGGGCGGCGGTTCGGCCGTCCTTCGTCTTCATGGTGTCCCAGAAGCGCTTCTCCAGCTCCAGTAGCTCCTGCCCCCGCGTGTCCAACGTCATGGTCGTGCCTCGTGCGAATGAGTCGGCGGGGATGGGTGGAAGAAGCGCGCCAGAAACGGCGGCGCGCCGAAGGCGCGCGCCCGGGAACCGGGAACCGGGAACTGTAACTCCTTGTGGAACCTCGGTTCCCGGTTCCCGGCGGCAGCGCCTGCGGCGCGCCACCTCCCGGTTCTCCAGATTCCGACTATGAAACGGTCGGTTTGGCCAACGTCACCTCCGGCAGGCCCAGTCGCTTCAGCTCTGCGTTCAGCTTCGTCAGATCATCGGCGAGCACCTTTGTCAGGCGGTCCGTCTCCACCTTGAGCTCACCCGACAGGTCGTTGAAGATCGGCCGAGCCGCGCCGATCGGCTTCCCGTCGCCAGTGGTCACCGTGCGGAGCAGCGTCGCGAGCCGGTTGTTCACCTTGATCGGGAAGTTGAGCGGGTCCTGGCCGCTCTGATTTCGCACCTGATAGATCGCCTCCTCCACGTCGCTCACGTGCTTCGTGAACGCGTCGGCCACGGTCTTGAGCGCCGGGTCCTGCGATTTCGTTAGGCGATCCGCCGTCTGCTTCTTCAGGTCGCGGATGTTGATGACCGCCTGGTTCGCCTCGCTCACCTTGTCTCGGATCTGGATCGCGAGATCGAATTGCTCCCTGAGGTCGGCCAGCGTCACGTCGGTGATGAGCGGATTTTTCTTCAGCGTGACGGGCCGAGTGAGCGTCTTGCCGTCCACCGTCAGGCGGACCTGGTACGTACCGGGCAAGGCGACCGGGCCATTCGTCGTGGCGCCCCAGAGGATCATCCCCTGGAACGTCGTCGCGGGCGCCACGCGGAGGTCCCACGTCTGCGTATTGAGGCCCGCAACCATCGAGGCGGTTGGCTGACGGTTGCGCGGGTTGTCGTCTTCGTCATCGCCCGCCCCCGGCTGTCCACGCCGGCTCGTGTCGGGCGGCGCACCCTTGTACGTCCTGATCACCTTCCCGCTCGCATCGAGGATGTCCAGCGTCAGCACACGCGGAGCCTGCTTGAGCCAATACCGAATCGCGACCGTCGTCCCCGGCCGGATCGCCGCTCCCGGAGCGAAGAGGTACGGATCGGCAGACGACGCGATCTCCGGCGTGTACTGCCGAAGCGCCTCGACGTTGTCGAGGACGTAGAAGCTCCGCCCATGTGTCGCGATGGCGATCGAGTTGCCTTCGACCATCACGTCGGAGATCGGCATGTCGCTCAGATTGAGCGAGAAGTTCTGCCAGCTGTCGCCATCGTCGTACGAGATGTACATGCCGTGCTGCGCGCCGGCATAGAGAAGGCCCTTGCGCGTGGGGTCCTCACGCACGGCGTGCACGTAGTCGTTAGGCCGGATCCCGTTCACGACCTTCGTCCACGTCTTCCCGAAGTCGTGCGTGCGGAAGATGTACGGCGCGACGTCGTTGAGCAGCGAACGCTTCACCGCCACGTAGGCCGTGCCGTCGTCGAACGACGACGCGTCGATCTGGCTCACGCGACCGAGCTCGGGCATCTCCTTCGGCGTCACGTTCGTCCACGTCTGGCCGCCGTTCCGCGTGACGTGAATCAACCCGTCGTCGGAGCCGGCCCAGATGACGTTCACGTTCTTCTTGCCCGGACCTAACGCGAAGACCGTCGCGTAGATCTCCGGGCTGTTCATGTCGTGCGTGATCGGCCCGCCGGACGGTCCCATCGTCTTCGGGTCGTGACGCGTGAGATCACCCGAGATCTTCGTCCAGGTCTGGCCGCCATTCGTCGTTTTCCACACGTGCTGCGACGACGTGTACAGCACGTTAGGGTCGACCGGCGAGAAGATGACCGGGTACGTCCACTGCCAGCGCTCCTTCACGTCGCTCGACGGCTCGCCCTGGAACATGCGCGGGTACGGGTTCACCTCGCGGAGCTGTCCGGTCCGCCGATTGAAACGCGTGAGGAAGCCGCCGTTGTTCGTGCCGCCGAAGAAGACATCGAGGTCCTTCGGGTCGGCCGCGATGTACCCCGGCTCACCACCGCCCACGACGTAGAGCGGATTGCTCCCGCCGCCGCCTCCGCCACCTCCGCCGAAGCCGCCACCACCGCCGCTCGAGACGCAGGCGGTGCTGTTGTCCTGCTGCGAGCCGCAGACGTGAAACGGGATGTGCTTCGTTGTGATGACGTGATAGAACTGCGCCGTCGGGAAATCCTGCTCGCTCCACACCTGGCCGCCGTTGATCGAGATCGCGCCGCCCCCGTCGTTGCCGTTCACGAGATGCGACGGGTCGTCGGGATCGATCCAGAGGTCGTGGTGGTCACCATGCGTACCGCGCCCGACACTGGTCA
Organism: Gemmatimonadota bacterium; assembly: GCA_046725585.1. GTDB lineage: Bacteria > Gemmatimonadota > Gemmatimonadetes > Gemmatimonadales > Gemmatimonadaceae > JAJKIV01. The sequence continues at coordinate 11,810 of JBKOYV010000026.1, forward strand.
GCGTCTTGCCGCCGTCGGTGGACTTGAACAGCGACGTGTTCAGCGCGTAGACGACGTCCTTGTTTTTCGGGTCGGCATAGACGTGCGTGTAGTAGAACGCGCGCTGGCGGATGCTGCGGTTCGGGTTGATGAGCTTCCAGCTCGCGCCCGCGTCGTCGGAGCTGAAGAGGCCACCGTTCTCGTTCTCGACGAGTGCGTACACGCGGTTCGGGTCCGCGCCCGACACCGACACGCCAATGCGTCCCACCACGCCGCTCGGCAATCCCGTATTGCGCGTGATCTCGGTCCAGGTCTCGCCACCGTCGGTGGACTTGAACAGCCCACTCCCCGGGCCGCCCGACGACATCTGATACTCCACGCGGTACGCCTCCCAGAGCGCCGCGTACAGCACGTTCGGGTTCGTGCGGTCGACGGAGATATCGATGGCCCCGGTCTTGTCGTCGCGGTAGAGCACCTTCTTCCAGGTCTTGCCGCCGTCGGTGGTCTTGAAGATACCGCGCTCCTCGTTAGGTGCGCCGTGCTGGCCGAACACCGCGACCCAGACGATGTCGGGATTGGTCGGATGGATGCGGATCTTCGAGATGTTCTGCTTCGTGCCGCCATCGAATCCCACGTTCTTCCACGTCTTGCCGGCGTCGGTGGATTTGTAGACGCCATCGCCAGCCATGATGTTGCCGCGGATGCATGTCTCGCCCATGCCGATGTACACGACGTCGGGGTTCGACTCCGACACCGCCACCGCGCCGACGGACGCGCTCTTCACCTGGCCGTCGGTGATGGGGCTCCACGTCATTCCGCCATCGGTGGTCTTCCACAGCCCACCGCCGACGGCGCCGAAGTACGCCTCCCGCGACCGGCCCTTGACGCCGCTCACGGCGATCGAGCGTCCGCCGCGGTCGGGGCCAATGCTGCGCCACTTGTAGCTCTTGAGGATGGCGGAGTCGAGCGGCGCGGCTACCGCGGGCGTCGCGCCGTTTCGGGTGGAATCAATGCCGCGCGGGACGGCCGTCGCGGCCACCACGAGCGCGGACGCAGCGATCGCAACGCGGGTATGCGACTGGAGCATTTCGGGGTTCCTCCTCGGGTCGCGGGGATGGTAGCGCCGAGGTGCGACGAGTGGTAGGCTAGGCTCGGCCTCGAAGTTCGCCAAACCCCACGTCCTCGAACTTCATTGACGCGTCCCGGGCCAGCACAGGGAGTGGCAGTGGCGGACTGCGTTGAGCCGCCGGAAGCAGCTCGGCTTCGTCGGGCCGCGGCGTCCGCGGTAGCGGGGATCATGATGATTCGCACCTTGGATCGTGCGATGGCGTTAGGCGTGGCGGCCGTCGCGGCGCTGCTTCTGGCGCCCGGCAAGACCTTGACCGTCCAGGGTGATGGGTCACTCCCCGGGCGCGTTGTCGACGTGAAGGCGGGTGAATTCTTCTTTCAGGCGCCCGACACGATTCCGGCTGGACTCACGACCTTCCGCCTGCAGCAGATTGGCCTGGTCGTCGACAGGCTGCGCGCGGGCGCGAAGGGCCGGGCGCTTGTCGCCGACAAGGGAGACGACACGCGCGGGGCCCACATGCTGTGGGTCGTGCGGTTGGATGACGGGAAAACCGTTGCGGATCTCCACCGCGCCGCCCAGGCTGGCGAACGCACCACGCCGTGGAGCAAACAGCTGGGCGGTCCGGGCTTTGCGCTTCCCCCGCGTACGTCCAATGCGACGCTCGACCTGGAGCCGGGGAATTACGCGCTAGTGTGCTACATCGGCTCGGCCCGAGAGGATCGCACGCGGTACCACCTGCTCAATGGGATGGTCCGTGCGCTGACCGTCAAGCCCGCAACCGCCGCGAAATCGTCGCCTCCGCGCCCGGATGTCATCGCTCGCATCATGGATGGTGGCACCGTCAGGTTCTCGTCGCCAATCACCGTCGGTCGTGTGGTCATTCGAGTGGAGAATGAGACCGACGAGGAGTACGAGTTCAAGTTCCAGCGCCTACCGCCCGGCCTAACGGGAAAGGAATTCCTGTCTCAACCAGCGAGCGCGGGACCCGCCGTTCCTTGGGCTGGCTTGTCGGGTGTCCCACCGCGCGGCGTGGTGACGACCACCATCGAATTCGCGCCGGGCGAGTACGTCCTCGGCACCTGGCCGCCCATTCGGCATCGTACGAGTCAGGCCATCATGGTGCGCTGACTCGTCGTCCTGTCACACGCTCGAGCCTACCGCTCGCCACACCACGCCGTCGAGTCGGCCAGTAGCTGCAGGTCGCTGAAGTCCTGGAGTCCGATGTTGCCCCCGCCGCAGTAGCTCATGACGTCACCGGCCGGGTCAGCTAGCTGCGCTACGGAAGCAGTTGCCTATTCATGGAATGCGGTGAGCGCTCCGCCCGATACGCCGCCGGGTCGGGCTCGTTGACGCTCACGCGTTCAAGGCAGGGAGAATCGTATGAACACGATATCCATCGTCGCCCTCACGCTGTCGGCAAGCCTGAGCTCAAGTTCGCTGTCGAATCTCTGGAGCCAGTCCACGGACACGACACCGGCCGTCCGGTGGAATGCGGTGGCGTATCGATTCGTGAATCGCACCGCCCCGCTGCCGACGCGTAGTGCCCAACCGGCATCGAGCCCCGGAAGTGCGTCGAGAACGATTGGTCCGCTGCGTCTTCGAGACCGGATGGACCCGTTGGTCAACGTCGTCGCGTACCTCGCGATCGACTCGGCGGCGAGGGACGCTACCTCCCCGTCGCGTCGAGCCGCTGTCGCGACCGCGGCGGCGAGTGTGCTCGCCGTGTTCCTTCCTGACCTCAAGGCCGAGTTCGAACGGGAAGTCGAGCATGACATTGAGCTCGAGCGGCGGGCGGGTGTGAGCTCCGCGCGAATCGAGGGTGGAGCACGAATCGGGCGCGTCATCGCCGCGCGGACGGCGAAGTGGGCCGGGGCAGAGCGTGACGACGTGCCATGGTCTGGTACGGTCCCCACCGGTCCGGGGATGTGGCGGAACGCGGCAGGAGCGCAGCCCGGTTTGACGGCACGACTGGCCGACCGACCGTGGGCGCTGCGGTCGGCCGACCAGTTCAGGCCCAAGCCGCCGCCTGACTACGGTTCGACCGCGTTCGACGCTGCGCTCGACGAAGTGCGGCGCGTCGCGCACGATCGGACGGCCGAGCAGACGAGGATTGCGCAGCGCTGGGGACTCGAGGCGGCTGTCGATTCATGGGCGAAGATCATGAACGACGCGCTGACGCGACATCGCGTAGACGAAGTCAGAGCGGCGCGCACCCTCGCGCTCGTCGGCATCGCGACCTACGATGCGGGCATCGCGTGCACTGACGCGAAGTACCACTACTGGTTGATTCGGCCAACGCAGGTGGACTCAATGATCCCCCTTGCCCAACGCCTAACGCTGCCCAACTTCCCGTCGTATCCGTCCGGGCACGCTTGCCTCTCGGGCGCGATCTCCGAGACGTTCGGCCATTTCGTGCCTGAAGCTCGCGCTGAGGTGGCGAGGCTCGCCGAGGAGGCGGCGATGTCGCGCTTGTACGCGGGCGTTCACTACCGATTCGACAACGACGTTGGGCTCGAGCTAGGCCGGCAGGTCGCGCGCTTCGTCGTCACCGAGGACAGTGCGGGTCGGTTGATAGGGCGGTTGCGCTGATCGGCGCTATTCCAACCGCGCGGCCGTATCTCAGTATCTCACGTCGAACTTGCCCGAAGTCACCCGTTGTGCCGCGGGCAATGCGCCCTCGCGCGCCGCCATCGTGAACTCGAACGTGCCGGCGGCGGCGCGGCTGCCGCGCGGGTCGCGCCGGTTCGGGTGGAATCAATGGCGCGCAGGACGGCCGTGGCGGCCACCACGAGCGCGGACGCAGCGATCGCAACGCGGGTATGCGACTGGAGCATTTCGGGGTTCCTCCTCGGGTCGCGGACGATTGTAGCTTGCTCCGCGGGCGAGGGGTAGCCACCCATTTCGTACGGCCGCTGCCATCGCTGCCGCGATATAACAACGCCCTACGTCGGGGCAGCGTACCGCCGACGCGCCCGCTCCGTCGTCACGCGGAGCTCGTCCAGGAGGCGGGTGAACCCCGAATCGGATTGGAGCGGCGCGAGGAGCGGGTCTCGGGCGTACCATGGGTAGCTCGGGAATCCCGTCGCGGCCGCGCGCTCCAGCCAGCGCACCGCCGCGCGTGGGTCGCCAAGTTGCGCGTACGCCGTACCGATGCTGTACGCGACATGATGGCCCATGTAATCGCCAGCCTCCACGCTCCGAAGGAGCGCTCGGGCTTCGTCCCGCGAGCCGGCTGCCGCGAGAATGCTGGCCAGGATGGCCCGCGCGCGGGCCGCTGCCGACGCCGACCCTGAGCGCAGGAGCTCGCGAAGAATCGCCTCTGCCTCGGCCCGGTGACCCGTGTAGTACTGCGCCTCCGCGAGATACGTCCCCGAGACCGATTGATCGCCAAGCCGATCGGCTTGCTCGAGCGCAGTGACGGCGTCCTGATACCGCCCCGCGAGCAGCGACGTCACGCCGTGCGACAGCAGCTGCTCGAGCTGGTCACCGGCGGGATTCACATCCCTGCCAGCGCGAACCTCGCGCTCGGCCTCCTCGAGAAGACCGAGGTGATAGAACGCTCCTGCCATGTAATAGTGCGGCAGGTCGAGGCTCGAGCTCAGCGCGATCGCGCGCCGGCTCTCGGCGATCGTGCGCTCCCAGTCGAAGTCGCTCTTGCGCGCTACTGCCGCGAGCGACTGGTGCACTTCGGCGAGCGACGAGTCGAGGGAGAGCGCGCGTAGCGTCTGCTGTTGGGCCGAGTCTCGCCATGCGTTCACGGCGGCGCCCGACGCAAACCGTAGGTGCATCTCGGCGCTCGCCATCCCGAGTCCGGCCCAGGCGAGCGCATACGCGGAATCGAGCGCCAGCGCCTCCGAGAACGCCCGGATCGCGGCCCTCGTCCCAGTCTCCGTGTGCCGCGCGAGATCGGCGCGTCCGCGCAGATACGCCTCGTACGCCGCGGTGTTGGCCGTGTAACGCCGGAACAGCCGCTCCCGCTCGGCCTCGCTCAGCCTAACGGGAAGTGCGTCCACCACGCGCTGCGCGACGGAATCCTGCAGGGCGAACAGGTCGGACCGCGACAGCTCGTAGCTCTCTCCCCACCGCGGTGTGCCGTCGCCGGCTCCGATCAGCTGGACGCTGACGCGGAGGCGGGCGCCGACATCCTGCACGGTTCCGGCCAGGAGATACTCCGCCGCGAGCGCCTGCCCTGCCCGGCGGGCGTCGACACGTTGGCTGTCGAACCTCAGAATCGCGCTCGTCGGCCTAACGCGGAGCTGCTTCGCGTTGGCGAGCTGGGTGATGATCGCGTCGGCGATGCCGACACGAAGGAAATCCAGGTCGCCTCCTGACGTCAGCGTCACGAACGGGAGCACCGCGAGCGTCGTATGGCCGCTGTCGGCGATCATCACGCGATCGTCGCGGCGCCGCGCGAAGATCAACGCAGTGCCGGTGAGCACCGCAGCGAGAGCGAGCCCGGCAACCAGCCGCCACCGGCGCATGGGCGGCGGACCAGTGTTCTCGACCGGTCGTGGCACCACGCGAGGCGGGAGCGACGGCGCGACCGGCACCGGTGCTGGTGTCGCTTCTGCCGGCGTCGCCGGTGGCGTGTCCGCACTTGGGCGGGACCGGAGACGCTGCCCGAGCTCGACCAGCGGACTCGGTGTCGAGTCGCCGAGCTCTTCGTGGAAGAGCGCCTCATGAACGCGTGCGTATTGCAGCGCGGCCGTGAGGTCACCGGACGCGTGCAGCGCCTCCATCAATCGGGCTCCAACGCGCGCGTCCAGCGGATCAATGGCCGCGCGACGCCGCCACCACTCCGCCTCGGCGGTGTGCTCTGCGCGCCGACCGGCGTCTTCGGCGAGCTTCTCCAGCGCCCGCGCATATTCTCTCTGCAGTCGCTGGCGCTCGTCGGCCCCCCAGTTCTCGAACTCCCCTGCGTCGGGGACGTGAAATCCGTCCAAAAACGGTCCTCCGTACTCCGCAACGGCGCCGACGAGGTCGCCCCGCGCGATCGCGTCGCTGAACCGGCGGACGTCGCTGCCCATGACCGACGTGTTCAAGCGGACGATGGATGTGCCGTCCACGAGATGGTCGTCATCGAGCGCGCGGCGAAGAGCGTAGACGGTCTGGGCCAGGGCGCGGCGAGCCGCGTCCTCGCTGCTCTCCTGCCACAGCCGAGCGAGCAGCTTGTCGCGGCTGACACCGAGGTCACCAGCGGCGGCAAGCTGAACGAGCACGGCCAGCCGGCGGCGTTGGATTGCGGGGCCGGTCACCGGGACACCGTCGCGAAGGAGCGCGACACCTCCGAACGTCCGAAGTTCGAACATCGAACCTCGATTGATGAGTTTGATCGGCCTCTGGTCAGCGCCGGCTAGTCTAGCCCGCGTCAAAGCGCGGTGCAACGGAGCCTAAGGCACCCGTCGTGCCGGCGGCTTGGTGGAGCACGCGCGTTTGGGAGAGAATCAATCCACTCGTATCCGAGCGAATGCCACATGCCCGTCAGGAACGGGTAGCTTGCAGGCGTCGTGATCCGATCGAACATGCCGCTCCTCCGTTCCTGGCTCGCTTGGACGTTCGCGACCACGTACGTCCTCATCGCCGCGTTCGTGATCCAGTGGGAAGTTCGTAACACCGGAGGCGGCTTTATCAACCTGCGAGCGCTCGGCACCAATGCGGTGACGGCGCCATCGCAGCTCATACTGGGACCGGTGTTTCGGGCATTCGGCGTCCCGGCGATCGACATCGATGATCCGAAGCCCAGCGGGTACATCCAGCTCGGCGTTCATGTCCTGGTGACAGCAGCCATCGTCTACGCGCTAGGCTGGGGAGTCGAGTGGTGGGTGCGGCGAGCGCTTTCGGCGATCGTCGCCACGGGAAGGCCGAGCACCGCTGCCGTGGCCGCATCGCCGAGTGGCTCCGACACGGTGCGCGACAAGCTGGAAGTTGGCGCACTTTTCGGCCTTCTCGCAGGCGTTCTCGCCTGGGTGCTGGTCCTGATCTGGTCGGTGGCGAGTCGGTTCTGGCGGGCGCCGCTGATTCCGATGCGGACAACAGTTCTCCTTCACCTGGGCTACGTGCTGGCGTACGTCGCGCTCGGAGCGTTGGGTGGCTTCTTGTGGTCCACGCGGACCGCGTTCGCGGGTCGACTCGCGACGTGTGCGCTCATGACCGCCGCCGGGGGGCTGACGGTGTTCTCGCTATCCGCCGGGCCCGCGTGGCGCTGGCCGGCCTCGCTCTGGGCGCGTTACGCGCTGGCTGTCTTGCTGTTCGCGCTCATGTTCGCGTGGCCCGATCGGAGGCCTAACGCCTCGCGGTCGTGATACCTCCAATGCGTGGCTCGTGCCTAACGTCACACGCCAGGACACAGTCGCCTCGTGCAGGTGCCCAAGAATTGATCACCGCCGTGCGAACAGCCATTCCGCGTCGAACGTGCCGGACTTCGTCGGGTTGAGTCCCCTCGTCATGACACCGCCGCGGACGATGAAGAATGAATCCACCTCGATCTGGAATCCTTCGGGATCGCTGCATCGCCGGAATTGAAGCCGCGCTTCGACGCGATTGCCTTCGCGGGTGAACGACCCGCAGTACTGCGTCTCGTCCGGAGGCAGTACCGAGTCCGTTGGTTGCCGTACCATGATCGTTCGAAACCAGACCGCGCGACGAATGGTCGAAGCTCCCAGGATTTCGAGCGTGTCTCCTGCAACGGTCGACTCGTAGGCTACGCCGTCTCTAGTGTAGCGGAATACCGCCGAGGCGACCGGTTGGCGGGAGATGGCGACCAGCACGAAACGGCCGGAGAACGACGGTTCTGTCGGAGGATCGCCTGAGCACGCGGCGATCACGACTGCTACCCACAGACGCGCTGCCTTCGGAGCTTCCATGGACGTCACCCTTCGAGCTGAGACCGCAGTACCGCCACGATCGAGTCACGTCGGCCGATCCGCCGCATTCAACATGCCAGGGAAGGACGACATGCTCCCGTTAGGCGCGAGCGGGCTGCGTGCTGCTGGACGCGCGCGGACCGCGGCGCCCAGCTTCGTTCGCGGTCCCGGCTCCGTGTTCCCGGCCGGACTCGGACCCTGGAGGCGGATGAGTGGCATCCGCCTCCAGGGTCAGTACTTCACGTCGAACTTGCCCGACGTCACCTGTCGTGCCGCTGGCGATGCGCCTTCGTGCGCCATCGTGAACTCGAACGTGCCGGCAACGTGGCCTGGCACGACCGTCGTGAGCGTGATGCTGCCGGATCCGCCCTGGGTCCGGCTCGCCGCCCACGATTGCGAGCCGATGACGAGCCCCGCGAAAACGGGGGTCGTGGACCCGACGGTTTGCGTACCGACTCCGGGGTCCAGCGGAATGGCGATGGGGAGCGTGTGGGTGGCGTTCGCCCCCGTTACCACGAGCAGTGATGGTGGGCCGCTGTCGGTCGCGATCGAGGTTGCGCTCCACGCCCCGCCGTCGATCCGCGCGGACATGGTTCCATTGTCCGGTTTCGCTGGACCGGTCGCGTTACCGCCACAGGCAGCAGTGAGGAGGAGTGCCGCGGTCGTGATGATCGATGACGGCTGTCGCATGATGGGCTCCGGGAGCGATGAGAGAGGCGGCTCGAGAGTCAGCGATACGCGGCCGCGTCCTCTAACCGCACTTGTATCGCTCTACCGGCCACGCGGGTAGGTTGTCGTGCACGAGCCTAACCGATCGATCACCACACGCGTCACATGGACCGCCAACGCCGTACGCTGTTGCCTTTCCTGTTGCATTCGCTCCTGGCGTTGCCCGCTACGTCACTAGGAGCACAAGCCAGCGATCCGTCGAGCGGTCCGGCATCACTGCCCGTGTCCCAGGCGGTACGCGCGACCGGCCGCATCCATCTCGATGGCAAGCTCGACGAGTCGGCGTGGGCCGCGGCGCCGATGACGAACGTCTTCGCGCAAGTCGATCCCCTCGAGGGTCAGCCTGCTTCGCAGAAGACGGAAGTGCGAGTCGTGTACGATGACGACGCGCTCTATGTTGGCGCGCGACTCCACGACTCCGGGCGCATCACGGCACGACTCGGGCGGCGCGACATGCCGCTCGGCGATTCCGACTGGTTCGGCGTGATGATCGACAGCTACCACGATCACCGCACGGCCTTCGGATTCGACGTGAATCCTGCGGGAGTTCGGCGCGATGAGGTGAAAACCATCGACGAGGACGACAACTCGTGGGATCCGGTGTGGGACGCGGCCACCGCACGCGACAGCGCCGGCTGGGTGGCCGAGTACAGAATCCCGTTCAGCCAGCTCCGATTCGGCTCGGCGGCGGATCAGGTGTGGGGCATCCAGTTCGAGCGGGTGATCGGCCGCAACCACGAATACGACGTCTCGACGTTCGTGCCGAAGCGAGAGCGCGGTGGCGTGCCTCGGTACGGCCATCTGTCGGGGCTGCATAACGTGCAGCCCGGCAAGCGCCTGGAATTTCTCCCGTACACGGTAAGTCGCGCCGAGTACATCGATCGTGGCGCGAACCCCTACAAGACCGGCTCGGAGTACAGCGCGACCGCCGGACTCGATCTCGTCGTGCGCGCGAGCTCGAACCTAACGGTGAATGCGACGATCAACCCCGATTTCGGCCAGGTTGAAGTCGACCCTGCTGTGGTGAACCTCGGGGTGTACGAGACGTTCTTCGAGGAGAAGCGCCCGTTCTTCGTCGAGGGCAGCGAGATCTTTTCCTTCGGCGCGGAGGGAACGAGCGGCGGGCAGCTGTTCTACAGTCGCCGCATTGGCCGTGAGCCGAGCCTGAATCCGCCGACGCCCGCCGCGGATATCCCGGACGCGACGACGATTCTCGGAGCGGCGAAGCTTTCAGGAAAGGCTGGTGGCTGGTCCCTCGGCGTGCTCGAGGCCGTCACCGATAAGGAGACGGCCCGCTTTCGCGTTGATGACGTCGATCGCGAGATGATCGTCGAGCCGCTGTCGAACTACTTCGTTGGGCGCGCCCGTCGTGAGCTCCGTGAAGGGCGCACGTTCATCGGCGGAATCGTGAGCGCCGTCAACCGCCGACTGGAAAGCGACCCGCTCGCGGCGACGCTTCGCAAGTCGGCCTACGCGGGGGGCGTGGACTTTCGGCACGAGATCGGTGACCGAACGTGGGTGATCCAGGGCGACGCGGAGGGAAGCCGCATTGCGGGGACGCCGAGCGCCATGGTGCTCGTGCAGGAGCAGCCTAACCATTACCTCCAGCGCCCCGATGCGGATCATCTCGGGGTCGACTCCAGTGCGACGTCGCTGACGGGGTATTCGGTGAACATGTCGGTCGCCAAGGAGCAGGGCGAGCACTGGCGCGGGTCGATTGCCGGGGCGCTCACGAGCCCGCGGTACGAGGTGAACGACATGGGCTTCTCGTATCGGACGGACCGCCAGGACGCTGAGCTCGATGTCCGGTACGTCGAGAACCGTCCCGGCAACGTGTGGCGTCGTTGGGAAGCCAGCGCGTCGATGCGGTCGGAGCACAACTATGCGTTCGACCCGATCCTGACGATCGCGACGTTAGGCGTCGACGCGCAGACGGTGGGCTACTGGACTGCGTTTGCGAATGTGCAGCGCTTCTTCACGGCGTACGACGATCGCCTAACGCGCGGCGGTCCGATGGCGCTCAGGCCGGCACAATTCGCGGCGAACCTGATGCTGGAATCGGACACGCGGAAGCCGGTCACCGTGGGCGTCGGCCTGGGCGCCACGCACGGCGACTACGATCAGTGGAGCGTGGACGCGGGCGTCGAGGTCGGCGTGAAAGGCTCCAGCCGCTGGAACCTCACGTTGACGCCGTCGCTCAAGATGCAGCAAGTCGCCGCACAGTACGTGGCCACCGTGGACGACGCCTCGTACACGCCGACGTTCGGGCAACGCTACGTTTTTGCGCCGCTCGATCAAACCGAGGTCGGGCTGGAAACACGATTCAACCTCACCTTCACCCCGCGTCTCACGCTGGAGACGTACGTGCAGCCTCTCATCTCGAGCGCCGACTACGGTCCGACCAAACAGCTCGTGGCGCCCAAGACGTTCGATTTCGTTCCCTACACGGCTGCGACGCCCGACCTCGACTTCAATCTTCGTTCGCTGCGCGGGAACGCCGTGCTGCGATGGGAGTGGCGACAAGGCTCCACGCTCTACGTGGCGTGGCAACAGCATCGCGCTGACATGGCTCCCTACGGGGATTTCGCGCTGGCGCGAGACCGGCGTGCGCTGTTTCGCGCAAGTCCGGACGACATCTTCGTGGTGAAGGTGAACTACTGGTTGAATCCGTAATCGGTCGGGCCAACCACCGTCGCCTGATGCGTACCGGACGCGCGCGTTAGGCTACCAGTTGAACCGGTAGTTGATCTGCCCAAGCACCTGCACGCGCCCGATGAACCCCGTCTCGATTCGACCCTGCCACCGCTTGGAGAAATCGTAGGAGACACCCGCGAGCATGTTCCACGGGTCAGCGACTTCCTTCTGGAGCGAATAGTTCACGGTCACATCGGACGGGTCGATCTGCAGAATGCGATTCACGATCTGATCGACGACGCGCTTCTGCGCGGGGCTCAGCCCCTGGTACCACTCGCTGTCCTGGTAATCCTCCAGCGCACCGCTGTTGTCGCCCCCGCCACCGGCGATGACCTCGCTCAGGTCGATGCTCCCGTTGGTACCGGAGTTGAGCGTCTGTTTCATCGCGCCAATCCAGAAAGCCACCCGTTGCGTGGAGCTGATCTTCTGCGCGCGCCCGAAACGAATCCCGAAGATGCGTGTGTTCACCGCCTGACTGAGGTTCTCGGTCTTGGTCCACGCCCAGTTCACGTCGAAGGCGAGCCAGTTGTGCTTGATCCCCATGGTGGCGGTCATCCCGAGACCCGCATATGACCCGTTCTGATCGACCTTCGTGTTGAACGCGACCGGCTCGGCGATCGTGACATCGGTGGAGACCCGCGCGGCACCGCCGAACGCGTAGACGTTGAGGAACGGAAACAGCCAGAGATCGCCGCGCAGGTTGCCGGTGAACACCGGCGCCTGCACGCGCCCGAACTTGATGAACTCTACCGGGACGGTCGGATCGCTTCCGGTGCTGAGCCCGAGGCTCGAGAGGTTGATGTCCTGGTCAGCGTACACGACGTTCACGCTCAACCCCACGGGGTACGGCAGGTCGAACCCCTTCTCGATCGCCTTGCGCCCCCAGATCGGGAATCGGTTGTGATAGGTCTTGAGGATGCTGTCGCGCTCCGCCTTGGTGAGGGCGAGATCAGGATTCTGAGCGACAGCGACGTTTGCGGCGAGCGCGATGAGCGCACCGGCGAGCGCGTTGTATCTCACTGCTTGGGCTCCGGCGGTTTCTGACGACTAACACCCAGCGCGATGCGCCCCGATCCACTCAGGACGTGATTGTGGAGCGCAGGCCCGGAACCTTTCATGGTGTCCGTCAGCCCGTAGTAGTACCGCACTCCGATCGCGAGGGGGATTTTGACGAAGCGGTATTCCGTGTCGAACGCGACGCCGGCGTCGAACCGCTCGACATCGCTCTCGATGTCATTCTCGATCACGGTGGGGGTGCCCTGCGGCGTCACGCCTGCATAACGATCCTTGGCGGAGAGCAGGATGCCGACCTGCGGGCCGACCCCGAGGCGAAAGCCACCATCGCGTCGCTGCGCGAGCTGCACGAGCACCGGGATGTCTATGTAGCTGAGGTCCCGCGTCATGGTCCCCGTGGCCACGACCGGATCGAGCGTGGCGTCGGTCAGCGGGATGGGATCGGCGTCTTTCGCGCCCTTGTTCGACAGCGGCAACAGCGCCGTGAACAAGTGGTAATGCTCGCTGAACCGCCACGACGCGAAGAGACCGACCAGCGAACCCCGAGAGCGTGAGGCTCCGGCCAACCCGTCCACAGTGGACAGGTTCATCCCGATCTCGAAGCCGATGTTGAAGTCCGGGGACGCGAGCGCGCCACCGAAGAGCATGCCGATCAATACCTGCCCGCCAGCCGGCGCAGAGATCATGACCGTGCACAGCGTTACGACCGCGCCGGTGCGCCCGAGTGCTCGCGTCGTTTTGTGGCGTGGCGCTCGAGTGCGCATGCCTCACGGGGCGAAGGTGAAAATGGTCCCGTCGCGCCTCAGAATCGTATCCGGGGGGTCGCGGGGACCATTACACCTTCGCCTCATCGCCGACCGATCAGTCGGTGCCACCGGCTGGCGGCGAGCGCCTCTGGCTTACTGCGCCTACCGCGCCCGGCGATCGGTCGGTGCGCTCCCACTTGGTGCAGCTTTCGGTGCCGTGCCCTTCGTCGTGAGGGATCTTAAAGACGAGCTCCGCCACTCGCGCCAACACCATTTGCAACGCCGTGCTCGAAAACGGTGATGCAGGTTCGTGCCGCTGTGTTACTCTCGACTCGCTTGCTCCATACGCTGAGTCGAGGAAATAGTATGACCATGTCCGCGTCCTCCGAGACGACTCAGCTCACCGCCGAAGACCTCGCGCATATCCGTCTGCCGGGCAAACGCACGGAGCTCGTGCGCGGCCGGCTATTGGTGCGAGAGCCACCGGGTACGGAGCATGGGCGGATTCAGGCGAACCTCGCGTACTTCGTGACCGATCACGTTCGGCGGAACGCACTGGGACTCGTGTTCGGCCAGGACACCGGGTTCAGGATCGAATCCAGCCCCGACACGGTTCGAGGGCCGGACCTTGCGTTCGTCAGTCAGGACCGGGCTGCGGACCTCCCGCGCCGCGGCTATGCCGCGCTGGCCCCGGACTTCGTCGCGGAAATCCTCTCGCCCGAGGACCGGCCCGGGGAATACTTGGCGAAAGTCGCCCAGTGGCTCGCAGCGGGCACCCGTCTCGTCTGGGTCATCGATCCACAACGTGCCGAGGCGCAAGTTTACCGGCGCGATGGGAGCCTAACGATTGTCGGGCAGGACGAGCTGCTGGACGGCGAAGACGTCCTCGCGGGTTTTTCCTGTCCGCTCGGCGAGGTCCTGCGATAGACGCGCGGCTGGCGGGCTGCTCGCTGCTGGCGAGCTGGCGGTCGGCAGCTCGGTGCAGAGTCGGCGGGGGTCGGTCCTCCGGCTCAGTGCTCGCGGGCTCCGACGTCCGCGAGCGGTGGCCGCCGGAGCCAAGTGCCCCGCGCTAGCGCCACGATGATCCCGACCGGTCTCGTGGCGCGATAAACTCTCCGCTTCCCTATTCTCGATTCCAGCCGGTCCCCGCCGCTCCGCCCTTGGGCAGCGTCAAAGCGACGAGCGATGTGTTCGACCCCGCCCCGATCGCGAACACGATGTACTGCCGCCCGTTATGCAGGAACGTCATCGGCACTGCGGTGGTCTTCGCCGGGATCTTCACCGCGCCCACCTGCTTGCCCGTGGCCTTGTCCCCCGCATAGAGCTCCGGCCCCTTCCCCGGCACCCCGCCGTTACGCCCCGCACCGTAGATCACGAGCGTCTTCGTCGTGATGATCTGCGCCTGCCCGCGGCCACCCACCGGCGGCAGCGTCACGCCCGAGAACAGCGGGTCGTTCGACGTCTGCGGGATCATCCCAACGTTAGGCGCCCACCACTTCTTGTCGCCCGAGTTCATGTCGTAGGCCGTGATGCCACCGTACTCCTTGGGCTTCACGATCGAGATGCCGCCGATCTGCGAGCCGCTCGCGCGATTCTCGAAGCCTCCCGCACGCTCGCTCGACGGCTTGTAGCCCGGCGGAGCCGGCAGCGCGCCGATCAAGCCGCAGTTGTCGTGGATCGAGCTGTAGCGGAACTCCGAGCACGGGTCCTTCTGCAGCTGAATCGTGCTCATGCCCGTCTGCGACCCGACGTAGAGCATCCCCGTTTCCGGATCCACGGCGCCGCCGCCGTCGATGTTCACGCCGCCGCTCGCGCCGGGAGCATACCACGAGCATTTGAGCTTGCTCGTTTCGTCGGTCGTCGAGCCGGGGATGTAGTACGGGCCCATCCGGCACTTCTGCGCGAGCTTGAGCGCCGAGTCCTTGATGGCCGGCGTGTAGTCGATGAGGTCCGCTTCGACGAGACCCTGCTGCGAATACGGCGCGGGCTTCGATGGGATCGGCTGCGTCTTCGACGTTTGCTCTCCCGGCACATCGCTCTGCAGCACGGGCGTTTCCGGCATTGGCCAGATCGGCTCGCCCGTCTCGCGGTCGAACGTGTACACCCACCCCTGCTTCGTCGTCTGCGCGATTGCCTACCGGCGCCGCCCGTTCACCGTGATGTCCACGAGATTGGGCGCCATCGGCGTGTCGTAATCCCAGATGTCGTGGTGCACCATCTGGAAGTGCCACTTCCGCTTGCCCGTCTTCACGTCGATCGCGACGAGGCTGTTGCCGTACAGGTTGTCGCCCGGCCGGTGACCGCCATACTCGTCCATGAGCGGCATGCCCGTCGGAACGTAGACGAGGCCAAGCTCCGGATCCGCGGACCATGTCGCCCACGGATCGACCTTGCCGACGCCCTCGCTGCCGATCTTCGAGCCGTTCTTCCACGTCTCCGCGCCGAACTCGCCGGCCTGCGGGATGAGGTTGAACTTCCAGAGCTGCTTGCCCGTGCGGATGTCGAAGCCCCGCACGAAGCCGGGGATGTTGTGCGTGCGGATCGGGTAGTAGCCGTGGATCGATGAGTTCCCGAGCACGACGACGTCGCCGACGACGACCGCGGGCGAGCTGTTCGCGATCTGGCCTAACGATGGATCGATGCCCATGGTGCCGTCGGCACCCGTCTTCGTGACCGGATCCCACTTTTCACCCGCCTTTGCCTTTCGATAGGGCGCCGCGTCGCTGATGATGAGTGGGCCGGAGTCATCGACCGCGAGCGGCACGAGCGGGAGGCCGAGGCCGTCCATGAGGTCCACGACGCCGTTCTTGCCGAACTTCGGGTCGGGGATCCCGGACTTCGCGTCGAGCGACGCGAGGTGGTATCCCGGCGTTATGACGATGACCCGCTCTTCTCGGCCATCGGTCCAATAGGCGAGCCCGCGCCCCGCGAACTGACGCGGTGCTTTCTGCCAGCGAATGCCTTCGTCGAGCCGCCACATCCAGAGCGTCTCGCCGTTCTCCGGGTCGATCGCGGTGGCGACGCGCCGCGTGGTCGCGACGGTAAAAAGCCGGCCGTTGGCGTAGAGCGGCGTCGTCCGATAGTACTCGTCCGAGCCGAACGCGCCGGCGTTCCACTGCCACGCGACCTGAAGCGAGTTGAAGTTCGAGGCGTTGATCTGGTCGAGCGCGGAGTAGCGTGTGCTCCACGCGTCGCCGCCCCAGTAGCGCCATTCGCCGGGCTTGTTGCCGCGAACGAGCTGAGTGCCCTGCACCGCGCTCGACTGATTGGCGCGCACTAGGAGTACACCGGGGACTGCGGTTGCCAACAGAATCGCCATGCCGATCGCACGACGGGTGGTCGAACGCTGCGCCATCGGTAGCATCCCTCGGGCTGTTATGATGGGTGACTCGCGTGCTGTATTTAGCTGCGTTGCGCCACCAGACACCAGAGGGGTTAGCACTGTCGACGTCGGCCCGACTCTGCCGTGTAGGCAGCGAGTATGGGTATGAGTCGAGCGCCGTGGGGACACCGACGAGAGCCGGCGTCCCCACGGGGTGTTACCAGTCGAACCCCTGCTTTATGAAGCTCGACGACGTCACGCGCTGACGCTGCGTCCCATCCGCGAAGATGGTGTAGATCTGCGCCTCATCGTCCCAGCTCGGTCGGAGGTCCAGATAGGCGATCTGCGTCCCATCCGGCGACCACACCGGGAACTTGTTTGGCGTGAAGTTCGGGACCGAGCGAACGAGCGTGTCGTCGGTCCCGTTCGCCCGAATGGTCCGGATCTGCGAGAGCGTCGACGACCCGAGCGGAGACACCGAGTACACGATCCGGTTGTCGCCGGGCGTGGGGTGCCAGTCCCCTCCGCCACACCACATTCCCTGTGGGGTACAGTTGGTCACCTGATGGGGATTCGCGCCGTTCGCGTTCATCATCCAGATCTCCAACTGCCCGCCGGCCCCGCCATCGGGCGCGGCGGAGTAGACGATCTTGCTCCCATCCTGCGACCAGCTCGGCACGTAGCTGCCGAACTGATGGAAGCCGAGCTGCTGCACGTTGCTGCCGTCCGCGTTCATGACGAACACCTGCGGCGCGCCGCCGTTCACGTGTCGCTGGAACACGATCTTCGACCCGTCGGGCGACCAGCGCGCGTAATAGCCGGGACCATGGTTTACGTTCAGGCTCCCGTCGGCCTTCATGATCATGAGCGTGAGAACGCCGCTGATCTTTCGGCTGTACACGATCTTCAGATGATCGGGCGACCATGACGGCAGCGATCCGCCGAGACCGAGGCCCTGCGTGATCTGATTCTGCCACGTCCCATCGGGATTAACCCTGAAAACCTGCGGCCCGGTGTTCGTCAGGGCGCCGTACACGATCTGCTTCTGGAGCAGATCGATGATGATGCCCGCCGGCTTGGCCGGAACGCGCGAAGCGTCCGGCGACGAGGGCGATCGGTCGCTGCATGCCGCGGTCAGGCCCGCAAGCGTGAGCAGCGCCACGCGCGGGAGCGACGAGGCTCCGCCAGCGATGGCGTGAGATGATCGAAACACGACAATCCTCCACGAGTTGACTTGGGTCGATATGCCTATGTCGGCATCGGCGTGGCCGATCCGACGGCTGCAGCATGCGACCGCCCCATCTCGTGGAGGTCTCCCGGCTACCTCGCGCCGATCAATTTCGTCCGGGAGTGTCGATGCGAATCTTCTTCAAGGCCACCGAGTCAGCCGGGAGCTCGTCGGATCCGCTCGGCATGTCGTTCAGCTTCAGGAGGTAAGCCACGAGCTCGATGTATTCCTGAGGCTGGAGGCTTCCCGGCTCGTTCTTCGGCATCTTGACCGAGATGAACAGGTAGAGCTCGGAAAGCGGCTTGCGATCCCACCAGGATGCGAACGTGGGCCCCGTGTGCGACGCCGGGGTGTGGCAGCTCTTGCACTGCATCGCGTACGTGTCGCGGCCTCGCGTCGCCTGCTCCTCGGTGTACACCCCGGATGCGGTCGACCGCGAGGGTGCGGGCGTGGACGTCTGTGCGCTGGCGTGAGCCGGGAAGGCGGCTGTCGCCGTAAGTGCGGCGCAGCCCACGATCGCGCCATGCAAACAACGCAAGAGTCGGCTCGGCAATGACCATCGCATGCTCAGGTATTTAGTCGCCGGTCAGTCTTGACACCACCTCCGGGTGGGGCGACCTCTCATCCGGCGGAAAAACCGCGGAAACCCTCGCAACGGCTCCGTCACATCTCTGGAGCCGTCGGGCCTCGGCGCGCACGACGTTGTGCCGTGCTTTTGCCGAACCTGGCAATGGTGATCCGAAGCGACGCCTGTCGCTCGCCGGGTGAACCCGATACCAGAGAGGCTGCAGTGATCCGTCCATTCATCTTGGTGTCTCTCCTCGCACTGACCGGGAGCGCGGGAGGCACCGGTGGCAGCGGTGTCGGGGGCGCCGAGCGCGTGTCCCCGAACGACAATCGTGACGCCGCGGGAACGCTCGAGGGCGGCGTGCTCACGGTGCACCTCGAGGCCCGCCTGGGCAGCTGGCACCCCGACGGCGACGACGCCCCGGGATTGGATCTGCCCGCTTTCGCCGAGGCCGGCAAGTCGCCACAGATTCCCGGGCCACTCATCCGGGCGGTCGCGGGAACGCGCGTGACGGCGACGGTGCGCAACGCGCTACCTAGTGATACCCTGCTCGTCCACGGGCTCTACACCCGTGAGACAGGCGCGAAGGCGGCAGCCCCCGTGCAGCTCCTGCCCGGCGAGCAGCGCACGATCGAGTTCTTTCTCGGTGCGCCCGGCACGTACTACTACTGGGCGACGACCATGCGTCGCCCCCTTCGCTACCGCGTGCACGAGGACTCGCAGCTCACCGGCGCAATCGTGATCGACCCGCCCGGCGCCGCGCCTGCCGCGGATCGCATCTTCATCATCGGGATGCTGGCGGATACCGTCGGCGGCGCGATGCCTCATGGCCGGCGCCAGGAGCTCGCAGTGATCAACGGCCGCTCGTGGCCGAACACCGAGCGTCTCGCCCACACGGTCGGCGACACGGTGCGTTGGCGCGTCATCAACGCGACCGGGGACCTCCACCCGATGCACCTGCACGGGTTCTACTTCCGCGTGGCCGCCCGTGGGGATGAGGTGACGGACACGACGTACGCCGAGGCCAACCGCGAGCGCGCCGTCACGGAGCTCATCTGGTTTGGGGGAACGCTGGGACTGAGCTGGGTCCCTGAACGCGACGGCAACTGGGCGTTCCACTGCCACATCCCCGAGCACATCGAGCCTCGCAGTTCGCTCGGCACGCTGCCACTGCGCACGGTGATGCACGGTGGGAACCACGCCGTACAGGCGATGGGCGGGCTCGTCATCGGCGTGCACGTAGCGCCCCGACCTGGGCAGCCCTCCACGGCGGACCGCGGCGCGCCGGGTCGTCACCGGTTCCGACTCGTCGTGGAAGAACGACCGAGCGCGAAGCCGTCCGAGGGACTCCGCTTCGCGTTAGGCGACGGCTCGGCGCCGCCCGTTGGCGACTCGGTCGGGCGTCTGGGTCCGGCGATCGTGGTGAGGGTCGGCGAGCCCGTGGCGATCGACGTCGTCAACCGGTCATCACACGCGACGTCAGTGCACTGGCACGGTATCGAGCTCGAGAGCTACTTCGACGGGATCGCTGGACTGAGCGGCACCGGGAATCGGCTCGCCCCGGTCATCGCGCCCAACGACTCGTTCGAGGTCAGGTTCACGCCGCCGAGAGCGGGCACGTTCATCTACCACAGTCACGTGGACGAGGGACGCCAGCAGCCGGCGGGGCTGGTCGGCCCGATCGTCGTGCTCGGGCCGGGTGATCGTTATGATCCCGCAACCGACTTGCTGGCGGTGTTCGCGTCGCCCCCGGATTCGCTCGACGAGACGCGCTCGGTGCTCATCAACGGACGTCTCGATCCGCCGCCGCTCACGCTGAAGCTGGGGACGTCCTACCGGATTCGCCTCATCAATATCACGACCGCGAGGCCTGGCATGCGCGTCGAGCTGCGACGCGATTCGTCCGTGGTTTCCTGGCGCCCAGTCGCGCGGGACGGAGCGGACCTTCCCGAAGACCGGAAGGTGATGCGCCGGGCAGTTCAGCCACTTACGATCGGCCAGACGATGGACTTCGAGGTCACGCCGCGGGGCCCGGGCGACATGCGACTCACGGCAATCGCCAACCAGGGCTTCCCACTGGGAACGTTGTTGCTGCGAGTCGTGCCGTAACGCCGCGGCGAGTCACGCTCAGCGGCGCGTGAGGCTCATGGTCCAGACGTCGGAGTCATCCGACGAGATCGTGAAGAACACGCGTCGCCCGTCGGTGCAGAAAGCGACCCCGCCGGTCCCCTTGTCGAACCCGACCACCTCGCGTGGGGTGCCGCCGCTCACCGGGATGGACCAGATGGCCCAGTGGCCGCGTGAGAAGTCGATGGATTGATAGTAAACGGTGCGCGGGTCCGGGCCCCAGTTCGCGAACACGATTGCCGCGTTAGGCGGCGGGGTGACGAGCGTCACGGGCGGCCCAGCCGTGTCTCCGGGCACGAGGATCAGCGCGCCGTTGGAGATCGCCGCGATCCACCGACCGTCCGGCGACCATCGTGGGTAGGCGGCACCGAACGTGGTCAACCGAACCGGCGCCGACCACCGACCCGGTCGCGTTCGTGTCGTCACGTAGAGGTCTTCACGCGGCCCACCCGCCGTGGAGGCGAAGGCGAGCCGCTGCCCGTCCGCCGACCACGTCGGGAAGCGCTCCACGGTCGGGAGCGACGTCACGTGCTCTAGGTTCCGTCCGTCCGCGTCCATCACGTAGAGGTCCCGGTCGCCGCTGCGCGACGAGTAGAAGGCGATCGCTCGATCGTCCGGCGACCACACCGGCTCGAAGTCGTCGGCCGGGTTCGTCGTGAGCTGGATCGGATCACCGCCACTCAGCGACAGGCGGAAGATGTCAGCGTTCCCGAAACGGTTCGCGTCGTACAGGAGTGACTTCCCATCGTGCGACAGCTCGACGCCCTCGACGCGCTGGTTTTCGCGCGTGACCGGAGTCGCTCGGCCGGCCTGTGTCGTTCCCGATGACGAGATCGGCGCCTGCCAGATGTTCGAGCGGAGTCGAAGCACGCTGTACGCCATCTGGGTGCCATCGGCCGAAAGCGAGATGGTGTACGGGGCGAGGCCTGTGGTGACGCGCGTCGGGTTGCCGATCGCCGTCCCGTTGGAGCGAAGCGCAATGTGATACACGTCACGCTCCCCATCCGCGTTCGAAACGTAGAGCAGCCCGCGTCCGTCGGCGGTCCAGACCGGGCTCGTGTCGAGATACTTGTCCGTGGTGACGCGGACGGGCGGTCCGCCGGCGAGGGAGACGGTCCAGATCGCGCTCGGCGCGGTGTTGCCGATGATGTTCACGTAGTTGCGGTTTCCGGCGACGTACGCGAGGCGACGGCCGTCGGGCGACCACGCGGGCGAGTGCAGCTCGTACCCGGCGACGAGCAGTCGAGGCGGACCGCCTCCGAGTGGTCGCAGCTCGATGCCTAACGTATCGCCGTACGCGATGGACGTGCTATCGGGCGAGATAATTGCGGTCGGGTTGGCGCGCAGGAACGCGCTGTCGGTCTCGAACAGGCGTCGCGTCGGACCGCCCAGCGCCGGGACGTCGAACACCCCTCCCCGCGCCGCGAACACGAGTCGTGACCCATCGGGCGACCAGCGCGGCCATCGCTGGGAAGCGCCGGTGTCGGGAGAGACCATCACGGATCGTCCGTTGGCGAGCGACCGGACGTAGATCCGGAGTCGCGCCGGCGCACCTCCGGCGTAGGCGACGAACCGCCCATCCGGCGAGATCGCCGCATCGACCTCCAGATCCGGCGACGCCGTGATCTGGACGGTGCGGCCGGCCGAGTAGGTCGCCGGCCGCAGCAGGACTGCGGTGACGCGGGCAGCGACGGCGAGCGCGAACCCGGCGAGGATCCCGTTCCGCAGCCCCCGAGTCTCGGACGTCGGGGCACCGCCGCGTCGAGGGCGCGGAGAACGTCGGTCGCCTTATGCGGCCGATCATCCGGCGACTTGGCCAGGCACCGCCTCACCACGTCGGCCACTGCCGGCGGAGCATCATCCGGCCCCAGCGGCGGCGGGACCTCCGCGATCTGGGCGGCGAGCAGCTGCGACGCCGACTTGCCAGCGAACGGATGGCGGCCGGCGAGCAGCTCGTGCGCCAGCATCCCCCAGGCGTAGATGTCCACCCGGTGGTCCATGGTCTCTTCGCCGGCCACCTGCTCCGGCGCCATGTAGGCGGGCGTGCCTAACGACGTGCCGCGCTCCGTGAGCGTTCCGCCGCCGGGGAAGTCCTTCGAGCCTGGCGGCGCCCCGGGACGCCCGGCGCTGCCTCTGGCAGCGCTGATCGCCTTCGCGATCCCAAAATCGGCGACGACCGCGGTCTCCCGACAACAGCACGTTCTCCGGCTTGATGTCGCGATGCACGACACCGTGCTCGTGGGCGTACGCGAGCGCGCGCGCGACGTCACGCAGGATCGAGATGGCGTCCGCGGTCGACAGGCGTCCCGCCACGAGCCGTGCGCGGAGCGAGGGGCCGTCGATGAACGGCATAGTGTAGTACGGCAGGCCGTCCTCGAGATGGGCCGTCGCGCCATCCGCTTCCTCGACGTCGTGCACCGGCAAGCGGCCCGTGGCGAGGACGGGGACGATGTTCGCCTGCTGCAGGTTGGCCGCGAGGTGAATCTCGCGGGTGAACCGGTCGGCGCTGATCCCCGCCGTGAGGTTGGGCGAGAGGACCTTGATGACGACTCGGCGCCTGAGACCGGTTTCCGTCGCGACGTAGACGCGCGACATTCCGCCGCCGCCGAGCTCGCGCTCGACCTCGTAGGCGGGACTCAGCGCCTGTTCGAGTTGCGCCCGCAGTGAGGCGGTCATGCGGTCCGGTTCGCGTTCGGGTAGACTAACACGGCTATCAGCCATCAGCCATCAGCCGTCAGCTCAAACGGCGAAGGTCGTCTCCCGCTTCCCATCTCCCGTCTCCCGTCTCCCGTGCCTTTCGCTCACGCCGACCTTCTCGGGCTTCTCGATCTCGAACCGCTCGAGGTCAACATCTACCGCGGTCGCAATCGAGACATCGGGACCGGCCGGGTGTTCGGCGGCCAGGTCCTCTCGCAGGCGCTCGTCGCTGCGCGACGCACGGTCGACGAGCCGCGTGAGGCACACTCCCTCCACGGCTACTTCATCCTTCCCGGCGATCTGGCCGCGCCGATCGTGTACTTCGTCGACCGCCTTCGCGACGGGTCGAGCTTCTCCACCCGGCGCGTCACCGCGATCCAGCATGGGCGGGCGATCTTCAACCTGTCCGCGTCGTTCCAGGTCGCCGAACCGGGGTACGAGCATCAGTCGTCGATGCCTAACGTGCCGCCACCGGAGCAGCTGACGAACGAGCTCGAGCTGATCCGCGGCATGGCCGATCGCATCCCCGAGTCGCTCCGCATGGTCATCACCCAGGACCGTCCGATCGACTTCCGGCCGGTGTCGCCGATCGACCCGTTCCATCCCGAGAAGCGCGAGCCCGTGCGTCATCTCTGGCTGCGCGCCATCGATCGGCTGCCTGACGAGCCGATCGTTCACCAGGCCGTGCTCGCCTACGCCTCCGACTACGGCCTCCTCGGCACTGCGCTCCTGCCGCACGCCGTCTCGCCGCGCTCGTCGGCGCTGCAGATTGCCACGCTGGATCACTCGTTCTGGGCGCATCGGCCTTTCCGGGCAGACGAGTGGCTGCTCTACGCCATGGACAGTCCGGCGGCCGCCGGCGCACGCGGATTTACGCGCGGGACGATCTACACGCGCGACGGCCAGCTCGTCGCGTCGGTCGCGCAGGAGGGGCTTCTCCGCCCGCGCGGCGAATCAAGGGATTAATGAGGCTGTTCCCTTCCCCGTCTCCTTCCTCCCCAGCCGGCGATACAGACCGTACAACGCCCACATCGCGGCTGCGACGATCAGCGCGAGCATCAGTGCACGTATCGCGCTCACGGCGAACGCGGCGTCGATTGTGGGCCACTCGAACTCGTACTGTCGGAGCGCAGCGCCGCGCTCGAGCATCCAGTGCCACGCCGTGTGCGCCACGAGCGCCGACAGGAGGATCGTCCCGATGCGCTCCGCCACCACGTACCTGAACAGGAGCGCCAGCGCCGGGATCGCAATCGCAAGCACGAAGATCTGTCCGAGCTCGACGCCGACGTTGAACGCGACGAGCGACGTCGCGAGGTGAGAACCCGCGAACTGGAGCGACCGGCGGAGGATGAAGGAAAACCCGAAGCCGTGCACGAGGCCGAACGCGAACGCGATGATCCACCGCCGCTCGACCTTCGCGCCGACGATGTTCTCGAACGCCATGTACACGATCGAGAGCGCGATCAGCACCTCGATGAGCGGCGGGAACCACAGCGCGTCGGGAGCGAGACCGCTGGCGGACGCGATGAGCGTGATCGAGTGCGCGACGGTGAACGACGTGACGATCGCGATCAGCGGACGCGGCCTCCGGAACGGGATCACCAGACAGAATACGAACAGCAGGTGATCGAGGCCGTCGAGGATGTGCTGGAAGCCGAGCGCGACGAAACGGAGCGCTGCCTGGTGCCAGCGCGGGTCCAGCCTCACGAGGCCGGGATCGCCCAGGTATTCGAACACCCGCTCCCCGCCGTTAGGCGGCACGAACCGGAGGACCGTGGTGGTGCGTACGCCAAGGTGCGCCAGCGCCGGGCGAATCGAGAACCTTGACGTCTCGGACTGAATCGGGTACTCGATCAGCACGTCGAGCATCGCCTGCTTCCACGGCAGATCGACCGAGTCGGGAAGCGGTGGCCCCAGCACGTTGGCTATGGCAGTCTCATACGAAGTGAACGACCGATCGGAGGGCAGCGAGAGGCGGGCCGCGGCAACGCGGCGGACGTCGATCGGCTGGTCGTTCTCATAGACCTGGACGTAATCGGCCACCCACACCGTTCCGGCATCCCGGAGGCCTGGCGTCACGGCAGGCAGGTCCAGGTATCCCGGGCCACGCAGCACGAGCTCGAAGTCGCGAATGGACTCCAGGGGAACGCGGACGACGAGTTGAAGAACCTTGGCCTCTGGCTTGATGAACGCGAGGACCATGACCGACGGCGGGATCTCGTGAGCGAACGGCCGAGACGGCAGGGCCAGTGTCAACGCGCACGCCATGGCGATGACCCGCCACGTCCGCCGGCTCCATCCGGAGCTGATCATGCCTCTCATGGCGACGAGTATACGTTGAGGAATCAGTCGAAGGCGAGGGACTGGACGCGCGGGACGCGCTCACGATAGAATCCCGCCGGCAACGCATGTCAGAACTCCAACGGAGCAGTCGATGAGTCGTCGGCGTACCGTCATCATAGCTGGCACCCTCGTCGCGGCGTTCGCCGCGCTCGGCCTCGGTCAGCGCGCGCTCGTCGCCAAGGTGCGACTCCAGACCGTCCAGGCCCCGCGGTTCGAGGTCGACCCGATGTGGCCGAAGCCGCTGCCGAACCACTGGATCCTCGGGTCCACGATCGGCGTGGGCGTGGACTCGCGCGATCACGTCTTCATCATCCACCGCGGCGACTCGACGCTGAACCAGCGCACGGAAGTCGGCGCCGACGCGAAGCCCCCGTTAGGCGAGTGCTGCCGCTCCGCTCCGCCGATTCTCGAGTTCGACCCCGATGGCAACCTCGTGAAGGCGTGGGGGGGTCCCGGCGAAGGCTACGCGTGGCCGGGCTCGAATCACGGCATCACGATCGACGACAAGGACAACGTCTGGATCGGCGGCAACGGGCAGAGCGACTCGCACATCCTCAAGTTCACGCACGACGGCAAGTTCCTGGCGCAGTACGGCGTGCCCGGCCAGGCGCCGAACAGCAATGACTCGTCGCACTTCGGCCGCGTGGCGAAGATCTCGTTCGACACGAAGGCGGGCGAAGCGTTCATCGCTGATGGCTACGGCAACAAGCGCGTGGCGGTGATCGACGTGTCGACCGGAAAGCTCAAGCGCTACTGGGGCGCATACGGCGCGAAACCCGACGACGCGCGTCTGCCGCCCTACGACCCGTCGGCCCCGCCGGACAAACAGTTCCGGAACCCCGTGCACTGCGCCGAGCCGACGCTCGATGGCCTGGTCTACGTGTGCGACCGGCCTAACGACCGGATCCAGGTGTTCAGGAAGGACGGCTCGTTCGTGAAGGAGCAGCGCATTTCCCCGGCGACGCGCGGTGACGGCTCCGTGTGGGACATCGCGTTCTCGCGCGACGCGCAGCAGAAGTACTTATTTCTAGCGGACGGGAAAAACGAGCGCGTTTACGTGATGGATCGCCAGTCGCTCGAGATCCTGACGAGCTTCGGGGATGGCGGACGGCAGCCGGGCCAGTTCTTCGCCGTGCACAGCATCGCGACCGACTCGAAGGGCAACCTGTATACGACGGAGACGTACGAGGGGAAGCGCGTCCAGAAGTTCGTGTACAAGGGCGTTGGCTCCGTCTCGAAGGCGAACCAGGGAGTGCTCTGGCCAAGGCGCTGAGGGGGTCAGAGTCGTTTTTTATTAGAGAT
>JBKOYV010000218.1:0-20681 GCA_046725585.1 Gemmatimonadota bacterium
CGTTGGCTCTTTCCTGAGCCTGTTGGGTCGACATGACGAAGGTATTCCGCAGCTCAGGGCTGCTCTCGATCTGGATCCTACCGCGGTGATCGTCCGCCGTGGGCTCGGCTTCCACTACGCGTTCGCGGGCAAACCGGACAGCGCGGTTGCCACGTTCGAGGCAGCCTTTCGGGTGAACCCCACGATCTTCGGCGGGCGGAGTAATCTCGTCTTCGGCTACGCCGCGGCCGGTCGGTGGAACGACGCGGTGCGAGAGCGCGCGCTGCTTGATCGCGAGGCTGCCGCCAACTCGGTCAACTTCGAGCAGATGATTGCCGCCATCGCGTTCGGAGAGTACGAGAAGGCTATGACGTTGCTCGAGCGTTCCGTTGCGGCGCGAGAGCCCCTGCTCTGGATCACTAGCCTCCCGTGCGATCCGACCTTCGATCCGCTCAAGGCCAACCCGCGTTTCGCGTCGCTCATGCAGCGCCTCGGCGCACGCGCGTGCCCGGCGACCGGCAAGTGGCCCATCACCCGCCCGGGGTAACGCAGCGTTAGGCGAGATCGGCCCGGGGGCTGACCATAGCCAGGCCACACAATCCCGCGGACTAAGGGTTGATCAACTCGCCACCCCAGCTCGCGGGATCAACGTCAGCCACCGACTGCGTGAACGTCCATCGGTGCCCACCGACATCGAGAACCGAGTATTGCCGCTCCCCGAAGGGATACGTGGTTGGCTCGCCTATGACCTTGGCCCCTGCCGCTTTGGCCGTGGCGTGGTGCGCATCGACGTCGGCGACTGGCACCATGACGCGGGATGCCGCGGCACTGGCGTCGCCTGCCTCGACCACGACGAGCGCGCCGTCGCCGACGTGCAGCTGAATGCGGTGATTGCCGATGCGCAGCCGCTCAGTGAAACCGAAGGCGTTACACAACCACTGCGCGGCGGCGGTCACGTCCGCGTATGGGAGCTCCGGAATGACCGGTCCGGGTGGCATCGATCGATTTGTTGGCATGCGACGGACGGTGGAATGTGCGGCCTAACGCCATGGAGCTCACCGGCAGGGGCACCGAACAGGATCCGGCCGGGCTGGCGGGTACATAGAGAGTGCCCACGCCACGAGCAGCGTGCAAGCAGCACGACAAGAAGGCGAGCACGCGGCCGACACTCATGCCGCGTGCTCGCCTCCTTGACTCAGCTTCTCAGCGCTCCGCCCGCCCCAGCGGCGGTCTGTGCGCTCTGCGTCAGCTTGGTTCAACCGTGAGGTCGCGATGCCATACGCGTTTCATCGCTCCGTCTCTGACGACCACGTGCGCAGCGTCGCGGTGTCTTCGGCGAAGACCGTGGTGAAGAAGCCGTCTAACATCGCGCGCTCGTCGGCCTCGCTCATCCCCGGCAGTGCCGGGAAGTCTCCTCGCAGGTCCACCTTCGTCCGCTCGCCCAGCGACGTGTACGAGTGCACGACCCGCGCGCCATCGAAGTGCCCACCGATCATCCTCGTCTCGATCCCGTTAGGCGCGTTGAGCCGGTGCTTGACGGTCATGTTCGTGGTCGATCCGTCGGGGTTGTACGCCTCCACGTCCACCGTCACCACGTTGTCGGCGACGCCAACGAGCCGGTGACTCTTGAACGCCTGATGCGGGTGGCCACCGGCGCTCATGTAGCGGAAGATCTTCTCGGGAGTGGCGTCGAACGTCGCGATGCCATCCTTCTGGAAGCGCACCCGGCCCGGCTGCGGGACTATGCGGATGTACGGCTTCGGCTCCTTCCAGCCGTTGGGATAGATCTTCTTCGCTTCCTCGTTGTTGACCGATCCCGCGATGATGACATCCTCGCCCTGTTTCCAGTTCACCGGCGTGGAGACACGGTGGTTCGCGGTGAGTTGCAGCGAGTCGAGGACCCGCACCAGCTCGTCGAAGTTACGGCCGGTGGTCATGGGGTAGGCGATCGACAGCTTGATCTTCTTGTCCGGGCTGATGACATAGACCGTCCGCACCGTCTGATTGTCGGCGGCCGTGCGACCGTCGGCGCTGTCACCCGCGGATGCGGGTAGCATGTCGTAGAGCTTGGAGATCGCGAGCGTGGGGTCGCCGATCATGGGGTAGTTAGGCGCGAAGCCCTGTGTCTCCTCGATGTCCTTCGCCCACGTGCGGTGCTTCTCGACCGGATCGACCGACAGCGCGATGACCTTGGTGTTGCGCTTGTCGAACTCCGGCTTGAGCCTGGCCATGTACCCGAGCTCGGTGGTGCAAACGGGCGTGAAGTCCTTCGGGTGTGAGAACAGGATGCCCCAGGAGCTGCCCAGCCACTCGTGGAAGTTGATCGTGCCCTGGGTCGTGTCCGCCGTGAAGTCAGGCGCCGATTCGGCAATTCGTAACGACATGGATCGTGTCCTCGAAGATTGTTTTGGTGGCCATCTTCGTTCGTGAATCCGTGAGAGCGTGTCGGTCGCGTTGCACTAGCCGCGTCCTGTGGCCACGCGTATGGTGGGGGCGTCGGGGATTTCCCGACATTGGGCGCTCCATGAGCGTTCCATGAGCAGCCGCTGAGTGAGGCCGATCGGCCAAGGCCATGCTTCGTTTCGGACCCTTCGAGCTCGACGCCGAATCCGCCGAGCTTCTCCGGCACGGCGAGCGTATCCCGTTGCCGCCACAGCCGTTCAAGGTGCTCGCGTTGCTCGCCGAGAAGCGGGGGGCCGTGGTCGCCCGCGCGGAGATTCGCGAGCAGGTCTGGGGCGCCGCGACGCACGTCGAGTTCGACCAGGGCCTCAACTTCTGCATCCGGCAGATCCGCGAGGCGCTCGATGACGACGCCACATCGCCCAGGTTCATCGAGACCCTGCCGCGCCGAGGCTACCGCTTTCTCATGCCGGTCACCTCGGCGGAGCCGGAGAAGACCGCGGCGCTCACGCGTCTCATCGTCCTGCCCTTCCGCCTCCTCCGCGACGACCCGGACACGGCGTTCCTCGCTTTCAGTCTTCCGGACGCCGTGACGAGCTCGCTCTCCGGGCTCGAGTCGCTTGTCGTCCGCTCGAGCCTCGTCGCGTCGCGCTACGCCGGCGCCGCGGCCGACACGCGCGCCATCGGCGCCGAGGTCGACGTGGACGTGATCGTGACCGGCACGCTCCTTCGCTCGGCGGACGCGGTGCGCGTGAGTGCGCAGCTCACGGAGGCGGCGTCAGGCACGCTGGTCTGGTCGCACACGGCGCAGGCGAGCGTGGGCGATGTCTTTCAGCTTCAGGACGAGCTCACGCGTGGCATCGTCGAGTCGCTCCGGGTCCCGCTCACGGCGCGCGACCGGCAGCGTCTCTCCACCGATGTGCCCACGAGCAAGGCGGCGTACGACCATTTCCTCCGCGGCAATCAGCTTAGCGTCGATCCCAAGCAATGGAGCGTCGCGCTGGAGCTCTACGAGCGATGCGTGGCCGAGGACCCGCGCTTTGCGCCGGTGTGGGCGCGGCTGGGCCGGATGTATCACGTGCAGACGAAGTACGTCGAGTCGGCGGGCGGGGCGCACGACGGCTGCCTAACGAGGGCCGAGTCGGCGTTCAGGAAGGCGCTGGAGCTCAATCCCGATCTGCCGATTGCGCACAAGCTGTACGCGCAGCTCGAGGCGGACATCGGTCGCGCGCACGACGCGATGGTCCGACTGATCTCGCGCGCCCGCACGGCCGACCCCGAGCTCATGGCGGGACTCGTGACGGCGTGCCGGTATTGCGGCCTGCTGGACGCATCGGTGGCGGCGCACCGGCGTGCACGCGCGCTCGACGGGAAAATTCCGACCAGCGTCATGCACACCTGGTTCATGCAGGGTGACTGGCAGCACCTAACGACGCTCCCGGTCGCCGACTTTCCCTACATCGTGGCGCTGGCGCTCGCCGAGCTGGGTCGCGGCGACGAAGCGTTGCCGGTGCTGCACGAGGTCGAGGGCAAGATGCCGACGCGCCGGCGGCACATGGTGGTGGCGGTGCGGGCGTTGCTCGAGGGGCGCACGTCCGATAGCGTGGATGCAATGCGGGCGATGCTGTCGCCCGACTTTCGCGATCCCGAAGGCCGCTTCTATGTGGCGCGGCATGTCGCTCGCCACGGCGACGCCGACGCGGCGCTGGCGCAACTCGAGGGCGTCGTCGCGGATGGCTTCTCGTGTTACCCAGTGTTCGAGCGCGATCCGTGGTTCGACGCGCTCCGGGGAAAGCCGGCCTTCACGGAGCTGCTCGAGCGTTGTTCGGCGAGGCATGCCGCCTCGCTTCGCGCGTTCGAGAATCTCGATGGTCGAGCGGTGCTGTCGTAAGGGATCGGTCCTGCTGCCGCGATCGACCGTCGGTGTGGGTTCACACTCGACGGCGGTTCCCCACGATCAGGACCGCGATGCCCACGATGAACAGAAGCCCGCCATAGACCGCCCATTTGGTCTGGCCGGTCATAAAGCTGCCGGGAAGGATGTTGATTCCCTGCAGGAACCAGACGCACCCGGCGAGCAGGCACAAGACGCCAACGACGTTCGACGCGATTCGCATGGTGACCCGGAAGCTACGAAAATTACGAGCTCGTGGCCACTCTACCTAACGCTACTCACCCCCTCCTGCATCGACACGAGACGGCGCAGATCGCGCCAGCCGTATCCGCCGTGAAACTCGCCTTCCGGGCTCAGCAACCGCTCTGCTCCGAGTCGCTCATAGAACCCGTTCGACGGATTGCGCGAATCACCGAAGAGGAGCATGGATCCGATACCCCGCGCGAGAAACCGGCGTCCCACCTCGTCGACCAGGGCGCGGCCGATTCCGCGTCGGTGCCACTCGCGCAATACGTAGATCTTGTTCAGCTCGCCCTGGAACCCCGGCACACCCCCATCGTGAAGCGTGCCCTTCGCGAATCCCAACAGCCGACCATCGGGCGCCTCGGCGACATAGCAAAACCAGTCGGTGTGGTGCTCGAACGCAGCCCGCCACTGCGCCTCGCGCAGCTCATAGCTCGGCGCCCCGCGGTGCCCGTGTGCTTGCTTGAACGTCTCGACGTGAAGCGCCGCGAGCGCCGGCAGGTCGTCCGGCCGTCCTTCGCGGATTCGAAACGGCGTACGATCGCGAGTCATGCGATGGATTCTCCATGTCGATCCCTAACGCCGCAACGGTCGTGATCCGGTCTCGCGCGTCGGGGATGCAGCGTACAATGTATCGCATGCGACCATCCATGCTCGTCTGCGCGGCCACGCTTTCCCTGAGCCTGCCAGCGCTTGCGCGCTCGACACCCGCGCAGGCCACCCGGCCCATCGTCGCCGTGTTCGCGCACCCCGACGACGAACGCGTCATCGGCCCGCTGCTTTCGCGACTCGCGAGCGAAGGGCGCGAGACCCATCTCGTGATCGCGACCGATGGATCCAAGGGTGTGCGCGATTTCGCCAGGATCCCGGCAGGAGCGGAGCTCGCGGCCGCGCGCACCAAGGAAGCAACCTGTGCGGCGAACCGGCTGGGCGTGCGACGGCTCCACCTTCTGGGTCTCCCGGACGGTGGCCTCGCGTCGTTCGAGGAGCTCGGGAAGCTGCGATCGGGGCTCGTGCCCATCATCGACTCGCTCAGGCCCGCGGCGATCATCACCTTCGGCCCCGAAGGAGGAACCGGCCATCCGGACCACCGGTTGGTGGGCGATGTGGTGACGCAGATCGTGCAGGGGGACGCGCGTTATGCGAACGTGGACCTGCTGTACGCGTCGCTGCCGTCTGAGCGCCTCCGGACCGCACCGCCGGCCTCACCGACCGTGAACGGCATGGCCGAAGCGCTGCTGACGGTGCGCGTGCCGTTCGAGGAGCGAGATCTGGTGGCGGGGCGGGAGGAGTTCGCCTGTCACAAGAGCCAGTACACGAGCGCGGAGATGGACGCGATCAACCGCTATCTGGCGCACGCCTGGAACGGCACCGTGTGGCTTCGGCCGTGGACCGGAACGATGCGCGACCGGGGTGTGTTGCCGCGTTAGGCGGCCGACCTCGACACCGGCGTCAGGCGCCGATGAGCTGCTTGACGGCGCGATCCGCCTCGCGGATGGAGTTGCGGTGGTCCATCGCGCCGGCGAGGTCCGTGTTCGCGAACGCAACGCGGCCGTGCGGGGCGTTGCGCAGCACGTCGCGCGGCGCGGGCTTGCCGCCCACACCGAAGAAGAAGCCGGGCTGCGGATTCACGTACGCGTGGCCCCAGCGGTTCAGGATGATGCCCGCGATGTCGCGACGTGGATCGAACCCGCCCGGCGCAAACATGTCGGCAAGCTGCTCGCGGAACGCGCGCTCGTACTGCGCGAACGACGTCGCCAGGAGCTGCGCCCGTCCTCGGCTCCCCTGCTCGCCGATCGGCAGTCCGGGTTGCGCGAACAGGACCTTGATGGTCAGCACCGTCGGCGAGTCCGGCCCGATGGTGTCACTCTCGCTGCCGATGGTGGCCATCCTCCGCACTGACAGATAATTGCCGAGGCCCTCGAACCAGCGGCAGCCCGACATCCCCATCCGGTACAGGAAGCGCCAGTTGCGCACGGCGACGTTCGCCATGAGGCATGGCGACCGATAGAACTGCGCGTATGCGTCGCGATGGCTCGCGGGGAGGTCGCGCACAACGTGCCTGCTCGTCCAGCTGCCGCCCGCCATCACCACCGCGCGCGCTTTGACGCGAAAGAGCCGTTTGCCCTTCGCGTACGTGATCACCACGTGAGGCGCGCTCGCCGGATCGCCCGCGTGCTCGACGCGCACGACCGTGGCATTGAGGCGGATGCGCGTCTTCTGTCCCGCACGGTCGAGCGCGGCGAAGTCCACGCGACTGTGCCACACCGCCTCGACGGTGCGCGGGCCGGCGAACGCGTCGGGGATGAGCGTCTTCACCATCAGGCGCGCGAACCCGGTGTTCCCGTCCGGGAACATCTGGTCGCCTAACGCTTGATCGCCGTCGCCGGGAAACTCGGTCTCGATCGCGTAGGCGCAGTACGCCGACAGCGCATCCGGCCCGAGGCCGTAGCCCCCGCCTTCCACCGGCGAGAGGAACGTGCGCACCGTCTCGCGCGTGATCCGGTGCCGCGCCATCAGGTGCTCTTCGAGCGTGATCGTGTCGAGCTGACGCGAGATGGCATCGCCTTCGGTCTGTGGCCGCGGCCCTTCATCGGGAACGGTCCGCCATCGCATCAGGTCTGCCTTCACCGCGTCGTTCAGCGGCGCGCCCTCCAGCTTGCGTCCCCACGGATCGATCACCCACACGCCGGGTCGTTTGCCGAACTGCGGGCCGAAGTAGAAGCCGTAGTTCTTCGGCTCGGCGTAGGGACTCTGGTGCAGGGGCATCTCCGGTGACGGTCCGCGCCACCGCTGGTAGTCGAGGGTCGATCGGTCCATCCCGATCATCTCGTAGAATCGATCGGTGTAACCGCCTTTCTGCGGCACGAGAAAGATGGCCGAGCCCTGATGGGCGACGAGGCGATGGCCGTCGACGAGGAACTCGTTGCGCTTCGCCTCGCCGCCGAAGACCGGATGGTTATCGAGGACGAGACAGCGGCCGCTCTTGGATTGCTGGAAGAACACTGCCGCGGCGAGGCCGCTCAGGCCACCGCCCACCGAAACGAGATCATATACTTCGCCCGTGTCGGTAACGGCGGATCGCTCGAAGGCGCCATCGCGCATCGCGTGCGCGGCGGTCATGACGTCGTAGGTGTTGCCGTTCGACGCACGGTAGTCGCCGACGCCGCCGTACCCGTTCCAGGCGTCAGCGGGGGAGATGCTCATTGCGGGCGCCCGTCCGCTCCACAACATGCCGGCGCCCGCGAGCAGCGCGCCGTTGACGAAGTCGCGCCGCGAGATCGGCTCGTTCATGCCGAGCCGGTCGTCGTTAGGCCCGCGCGAGCCGGGATCGTCAGTCACTTGCGGGTCAGCAGGAGCTTCCGGAACTCGACCTCCGATCCCTCCGATTGCAGCGCGATCTGCCCGTGATCGGCGGTGGCATCCGAGCCGTCGTTCACCAGAGTGCCGTTGACCCAGACCTTGATCGACCTGCCGACCGCCTCGATCACCATCGTGTTCCACTGGCCGACGGGTTTCTCGGAATTGTCGGTGAGGTTCACGATCCGGCGCGCCTTACCCTCCGTCGTGCCCCAGTTCGCGCGAGGTCCGCGACGGCGCTCCATGTCGGGCACGCGGATGTCTTCGAGGATGCACCAGAAGTCGCCGGCGTTCCCGCTTTCCATCTGCACCTCGATCGAACGCGGAAACATCTTGTAGAGCGCCCGCGGTGTCGATGCGTGCACCAGCACGCCGGCATTCCCCGGTTTGCCGGGGAACCGGTATTCCACCTCGAGCCGGTAGTTGCGATAGCTGGAGTCCGTGATGAGGTGGCCGGGCGGCTCCCCGAGGCTGACGAGCATGCCGTTGCGCACGATGAACGGACTCGCGGCGCGTGGGTTGGAGTCCAGCGCCGGAACATCGACGTGCCATCCGGACAGATTTTTCCCGTTGAAGAGGCTCCGCGAGGTGCGAGGCTGGATGTTCGCGATCGAGGGGCGGATCACGGGTGCGAGCGTCGCGGCAAGGAATACGACGGCGATGGCCGATCCGCGCTGATAGGGCAGGGAAATCACATCGGCATTCACTGCGGTCACCGCGCGCACGCAGGCGATGCCCTGTTCTCATTCTCGTTCAGCACCGACCGCACGTTCTCGATCTGTTCCGGTGTCGCGCGGATGGTCAGCACGCCGGCGCGAGAGTACACAATGTTCTCAGGGAGATGGAGGAGCGGGCGTACCAGCTCAGCGGCCTGTTCCGGTGAGAGACAGCGGAGCGGCAACGTTCGTTCGACCATTGGCGCGGCGCTGGTTGGCACCAGACGTCGGGACACGCCAACGGAGCCGACTGCGAACAGGCCCACGACCATTGCGGTGAAGGCCCACACGCGGGAGCGGCGTCGCGGTTGCGGGGTCACCTGGGCCAACGACGTCTGTTCGGCATCGCGGAGCTCGGCGAGCGCCGCATCGAAGGCGGGGGCCGAGATCCCCGCCTCGACGGCTGCGGCGCGGAGCTCGGCAACCGTTCCACCGGCCCGGTAGGCCGCGTCGAGCTCGCTGGCGCGCTCGAGGAGACGCGTCCGGACCGTTTCGGACAGAACCTCGGGGTCGGGTTTGGCTGAGCGGCGTATATTCACAGCATCCCTCCAGGCGAGAGCAGGGCGGACTGGTCAACGATGCTGCGCAGGCGTAGCGCCGGGCAAGGCCTCGATCGTCCCACGGTGATGCGTCCCGGCGCCTAACGGGTAGCAGGCACGGTCACTCTCCCGCGTCGAACAGATCACGATGCTGCCGCGGCTGCGATCGCAGGTACTGGCTCGGCGCCCGGACCCGCGCGCCGAAGTGCGCCGCCGCATGCCAGGGCCACCGCGGGTTGTAGAGGATCGCGCGCGCCAGCGCGATCATGTCCGCGTCGCCGGTGCCTACGATCGCCTCGGCCTGCTCGAACTCGGTGATCAACCCCACGGCAACGACAGGCATCGACGTCGCCTGCTTCACGGCCCGGGCAAGGGGCACCTGATAGTTCGGGCCCAGCGGAATCCGCTGCTGCGGCGTTAGGCCGCCGCTCGAGACGTGCACCCCGCCGCAGCCGCGGTTCTCCAGGGCGCGCGCGAACGCGACCGTCTGCTCGATGTTCCAGCCACCCTCCACCCAGTCCGTGCCCGAGACGCGCATCGTCACCGACTGCTCCGCCGGGAAAGCCGCGCGAACTGCGTCGAACACTTCCAACGGAAAGCGCATCCGGTTCTCGAGGCTGCCCCCGTACTCGTCTTCACGGCGATTGGACAGCGGCGACAGGAACTGATGCAGCAGGTAGCCATGCGCTCCATGTAGCTGCACGGCATCGATGCCGAGTCGCGCCGCGCGGAGTGCGGCAGCCGCGAACGCGTCGCGCACGCGCTCGAGGCCCTCGGCGTCCAACGTTGTGGGCGTGTGCCAGCCGTGGTCGTATGGGAGCGCCGAGGCGGAGACGGTCTGCCACCCGTTTGGATGATCCGGCGCGAGGTGTTTGCCGCCCTTCCATGGGACCTCGCTCGAGGCCTTGCGTCCCCGCGTGCGCGAGCTGGATCGCGATCGGTATCGGGGACCAGCGGCGGACACTCTCGAGCGTCCGGCCTATTGCTTCCTCCGTCTCGTCCGACCAGAGCCCGACGTCGGCGTACGTGATGCGCCCCTCGGGCAGTACGGCGGTCGCTTCGATGGTCAGCAGCGCCGCTCCGGACAGCGCCAGGTGCCCCAGGTGAATGAGGTGCCAGTCGGTCATGCGGCCTTCGACCGCCGAGTACTGGCACATCGGCGCAATGACGATCCGATTCGCGAGCTCGACTTTGCCGACCTTGATCGGCGTGAACAGGGTTGCCATGGCCCTCGTGCCTAACGTGCAACCTGGTTGAGGAGCGACTCGAAAAGTCGGCGCTCGAGCACGCCGCGCGATCGGCACGCGATCGGCGCACCCTCGGGAGGCCGGACGAACGCCAGTACGGCGGTCATCACAGTGGTCGTATCAGGTTGGCTCGGCTCCAGCCGTGACGTCACGAACAGCGCGACCGCCACCGAATCCGCGTTCCGGCCTGTTGGTGGCGCGCCGCAGTCGACAAGCTCGCTGACGGGCAGCGTGCCGATGGTTCCGCGTGCGACGACCGAATCTCGCACCGCGTGCACCGAGCTGTCGGTCGCGCTGATCGTCAGACCGTTCGCCGCGAAGGCGGCCGGCATCGCGGCCCATGCGCGCTCGAGCGGCGCGGGGAGAGTCCCGCGAACCGGATCGACTCGCCGTGCTACCAGGAGCTTCGGCGAGTCAGCTACGCTGCCGACGGTCATGCCATTGAAACGACGGATGCCGAATGCCGTGCCCTGCGTGAGCCCGTGCCGCGTCTCGGCATCATAGGCTAGCTGCTGCTCGTGCGCGCGCTCGACGATCACCCGGGCGAGATCGTTCGCGCGTGTGCCGATCTGCGAGCATGGTCCCGACAGGCCACGCACACGCTCGATGATCTCGCGACCCGCTTTGGCGGAAATGTCCTTGTGCCCGGCCTCGTGCGTTTCGAGCGCGGCGATGAACCGCGTCCACTCCACCGCGAGGCCGGGCTCCGAGTCCGGCGGCGGCGTCCAGCGCGGCAGCGTGATCTGCGCGTTCACGAGAACGGTGACTTCGCGAATCGAGCAGCTTGCCCCGCCGTGCGATTCGGTTCGCCAATTCCACCGCATGGGAGACCGCGTTTCGCCTACGAAGCTGTTGCCGTCGATCTTTGGCCCTAGGCGGCGCATGTCCGCGCGCACTTCCTCGAACGTGCGACCGTGGACGTCGTAATAGAGGACCGTGGTCCGGCCATTGACGCCGCCCGGGTATTTGTCGAGAACCGGATTGCGCGGCGTGCTTGCGCAGGCGGCCGAGAGGACCGTGCACGCGACGGACAGCAGCGCGCTGATCACCGCAAGACGCCGGAGCACGACCGCTATGGCGACGACACCTGGTCCTGGAACGTCGGCGAGACCTTCCAGTCACGTTCCAGCGCTCCTGTCGCACGCAGACGCCGGCACCGCGCGCGCAGCCCTTGGAGGCATGACTCGTGGGCGTAGATCGTTCGCGACTCGAGATCCCGGTGCTCCGGCGCCGTGGTCTGCAGCAGGGAGTCATCCTCCGTGCGAATGTTGTAATGAAGGGTGGCCTCGCGCACCGCTTCGTCGGTCGTCACGACGATCAGGCGAAGGCCGGACTCCCGTTCATGCAGCAGCCAAAAAGTCTCTGGCTCCTCGGGGGTGCCACGCTCGATCTTTTCTGACACCTCGAACCCTTCGCGCCTCGCGAGCGCGAGGTAGCGATACGGCCCGTCGGACGCGGTAGTGTCTTCGATGTCCGGCATCCAGGTGGCAGCGACTTTCGGCGCTTCGCGCTTCGACCCCTCGACTTCGACGGGTGGTCGCGCGAGCCGGTCTCTGATGGCCGCCACTTCCACGGAGATCCGAAGCGCCTCGGCTTCCGCTGCCTTCCGGCGAGCCTCCTCCTGGTCTTCTGCTGCCTTCCGCCGCGCTTCCAGCTCGTCTTCTTCCGCCAGACGCCGCGCCTCCGCCTCCCGAGCGATCGCCTGGGCTTCGGCCTCGCGCCGAGCTTCGGCTTCCGCTGCCTGACGCTGGGCCTCAGCTTCGGCGTCGCGGCGAGCCTTGGCTTCTGCTGCCTGACGCCGGGCTTCGGCTTCCGCCTCCGCCAAACGGCGCGCCTCCGCTTCGGCCGCGCGGCGTTTTTCCGCTTCCTCCGCGGCCCGCCGCCGTTCCTCCATTTCGGCCGCACGACGTCGTTCTGCTTCTTCCGCGGCCTGCTTCCGTGCCTCTGCTTCGGCGGCGCGCCGCCGTTCCGCCTCTTCCGCAGCCTTCCGCCGTTCCGCCTCTTCCGCAGCCTTCCGCCGTTCCGCCTCTTCCGCAGCCTTCCGCCGTTCCGCCTCTTCCGCGGCTCGCCGCGCCTCGGCCTCGGCTGCCTGGCGGCGAGCCTCCGCTTCGGCAGCACGGCGCCGTTCTTCCTCCCCCGCTTTGCGTTGCGCTTCCTCGGCGGCCTTTCGCCGAGCTTCCGCTTCGGCGGCTTTGCGTTGGGCTTCTTCGGCTGCTTTACGCTTGGCTTCCGCTTCCGCGGCTCGGCGTGCCTCCGCCTCTTCAGCGCGCCGTTTTGCTTCGGCTTCTGCGGCCTGCCGCCGGGCCTCCGCCTCCGCGGCGCGGCGCCGTTCTGCCTCTTCCGCGGCCTTCCGCCGAGCCTCCGCCTGTTCAGTGCGACGTCGCGCCTCGGCCTCCGCCTGCTCAGCCCGACGTTTTGCCTCTGCCTCCTCGGCCTGCCGCCGGGTCTCCGCTTCGGCCGCACGGCGTTTTTCCGCTTCTTCCGCGGCCCGTTTCCGTGCCTCTGCTTCGGCGGCGCGGCGCCGTTCCGCCTCTTCCGCGGCCTGTCGCCGGGCCTCCGCTTCCGCGGCTCGGCGTGCGTCCGCCTCTTCAGCGCGCCGTTTGGCTTCGGCTTCTGCGGCCTGGCGCCGGGCCTCCGCTTCAGCAGCACGGCGCCGTTCTTCCTCCGCCGCTTTGCGTTGCGCTTCCTCGGCGGCCTTCCGCCGGGCCTCCGCTTCCGCGGCTCGCCGCGCCTCGGCTTCGGCCGCGCGTCGCTTCGCCGCCTCGGCCTCCCGACGTTGCGCCTCCTCGCGCGCCACCCGACGCTCGGCGGCTTCCTTGGCCCGCCGCTCCTGTTCTCTTGCCCGGGCCGCGTCGGCTTCGGCCTTCCGCTTCGCGGCACTCGCCGCCCATTCCGCGCGAATGCGGGCAAAACCTTCGGCGGCGCGCCGCAGCGCCTTTACGATGCCACGGCCCAAGGTCTTGACGAGGTCGAAAGCCGACCGGCTAGCCGCACGTCCCGCTTCGATGATTGCGTCACGGGTTGGAGTGCGCCGCATTCTCACGACCGGCCGCGTGAAGCCCGCGGAGCTCTGGGCAGCCGAAGCAGAAACAGGAGCCGGCGCCAATGCTCGCGCCGACGGCACTTGCTGCGGCGGCTCGGCCAGCGGAACGACGGACGCAGTCGTTAGGTACGCAGGCCATGCGACGCACGTCGGCTTGGGCGCCCGACTGCTCGCCTTCGAATCAGTTACCTCGTAGAAGGGCGCGTGAAACCAGCGCGCCTCGATCGAGTCGTGGAGAAAGAAGGCTCCGGTGTAACCGCCGTCCCCAAGGGTCAGAACCGTCTGCCAGCGCTCTTCGAAGCACGCCAGGTGGACGGCCGCATGTGTTCGCGAGACGGTTGCGTCCGCCAATCGATTACTGGAAAACCAACCGACCACTTCGCCCGGGCTGCGCCGTCCGAGGTGCCCGAGAAGCGTTCGAATCGCGTCGGAGGTGGCCCGCTCGTCGAGCCAGGGCAGCGTGAGCTCGACGTGCGAGTGAATGAGAACGTATGGCGTGAGCGTGAGCGCGCAGTCCAAACGCTCCCCGAGGAGCAATCCGACGACCGCTTGTTCGAGATTACGGCGAGCGAGGGCCTTGACCTCGCGCAAGGTCGACTGGCGGACGAAGATCTGGCGCAGCCCACCGCCGCCCGGCTGCAGCGATGCGACGACGTAGTGCGGGTCGCGAAGCGGCTTCCACAGGATCGACATCGCGACCGGCATTGCCCGTCGCCTAACGCGTTCACGCTTTCCTAACCGCACGCCCGTCTCACTTTCCTGCCGCGACTGGTTTACTCGTGTCCGTCTACCATTGTAACGCCGAGCATCGCTCTCCCACCATGTGGGCCTCGTCGGCAGACAGGTGACGACGGAAAGCGGGGGGTGAGACCCTTGGACTCGACGAACGTTCCGGCCAATTGAAATTGGTCGTCACGTCACAACGGTCGGCAAGGTGGCCGCAGTCCTCGGTTACGGTGAAGTGCGTACGGGCTGAGCGCAAGCGCTCATTGTCCTGGAGACCGATGACCGAGTACCTATGACCTACCACGTATGACTCATGACTCGCCGGACATCACGAGGAGTCTGGGCGAGTCGTCAGTCGTAGGTGGTAGGTCATTGGTGCTCGGTCATCAGTTCTTCATACTGGGGTGCTGGGGGCCAGTGCCTACTGCGAAATGATCCCGATCGTCCTCAGCCACTTCTCGACGAGCTGAGGCCATTCGGTGATCGGATCCTTGGTGCGCCGCAGCCCGAAGGCGTGCCCGCCGTCGGCGTACAGATGCATCTCCGTAGGAACGCCAGCGTTCTTCAGCGCGATGTAGTACACCAGCGAGTGGTTCACGTTGTCGACGCTGTCCGTCTCCGCTTGAAGCAGGAATGTCGGCGGCGTGTTGCGCGTGACATGAATGTCCGGATTGAACGCGAGTTGACCGCGTCCGGGAATCCACAGGTGCCCTGGATACAGCGCCACGGCGAAATCCGGGCGGCAGCTTTCCTTGTCGGCGGCATCGACGGCGGGATACAAGCGCGTCTGAAACTGGTTGCTGATCGCCGCCACGAGATGGCCGCCCGCGGAAAAGCCGAGCACTCCGACCTTGTGCGGGTCGACATGCCACTCCGCGGCGTGAAGACGTACGAGTCCCAGCGCCCGCTGCGCATCCTGCAGCGCCGGCTGCGGTTTCGGGTTGATGTAGCAGTTGCAGTCCGCCTGCCACGATGGTCCCGAATGTGGCACGCGGTACTTCAACAGCACACACGTGATCCCGTTGGATGTCAGCCAGTCGCAGACCTCGGTGCCTTCGAGATCGATCGCGAGAATCTGGTAGCCTCCGCCGGGAAACACGACGACCGCGGCGCCGGTGTTCTTCCCCTGTGGTGAATAGACCGTCAGCGTGGGTCGCGACACGTTTCGCACGTACGCCCACGTCGAGCCGGCGACCAGCTTGTCGTGCCTCGTTAGGGATTCGCTGTCCGGGGTCGGCCGCGCGTTAGGTGCTGCGCCCGGCCACAGCGCCACCTGGGTATGTCCTGGCGATGGTTGCCAAGGCGACGCCTGGGCACTCGCGCTGCCGGCGACGGCGACGTACCACGCAATGACTACGGACTTCATTCCGGACGACCCCGTGCGCCCGCGGTCAGTCCTTCGGGACCGGCACCTCACTCACCGGAGTGACCGTGCTCGTGCACCGCCTGAATCCAGGCCAGAGGAACTTGTGAATCGCATTCACATCCTCGGCTTCCACAATGAAGAACATCGTGTGCTGTGCGTTTGCCCCATATCGCCCGATGAGCTTGATACCCGGTGCGTTCGCGTTGAACAGCGAATTCGAGCCCCCGTCATCGCGAGGACACGTCTCGGGAGTGTGCACCTGCGTGATATGAAACAGCACAGCAGTCTCCTGGTCGATGGTAAGCGTGCGGGAAACGGACCGGAGGTTACTCGGGCTTCGAGTAACCCGCTAGCCGTACGACGGTCCTACTCGGCGGCGCGCTAGCGGTCGGCAACATCTGCGACGGTCGATGGTGCGCGTTTGTTTGACATGACAGGTTGAGCCTCGATGTGACCGGCTGTACTGGAAGCGCGATTCGGGCGACCGTTATCGCCGGCTGCTTCGATTGCCCGTAGATTCGACGCGGGTCGCCCGAGATCTACGGCCCCCAGCCTGAATCTCCAAGACTGTTCGAACGTTAGGCACACCGCCGCATGTCGCACCCGCCTGCCGACCGTCGCCGCACCATCGGCCCGCATACGTGGCTCGCGTCATTCGCGATCGCGACCGTCTTTGGTCTGGTCGTCGCCCTGCAGCGATGGTACGGCAACACAGGTCCAAACAAGCCGCCATCGTTCTGGGACGCGCGCGTCATTCAGCCACAGCTCATTCCCTGGTACGCATGGGCCGCGATCGCCCCGCTCCTCATGCTCGTCCTCGATCGGCTGCCCTTGAGGGAGCTGCGAGCCTGGCGGCGCGCCGCTCTCTACGCCGCGCTCGCGATCGTTGCGATCGTCGTCCAGGCTACGCTCGCGGGCTTTGCCCTGGGCTGGTGGTGGTCGTTCCCCAGTCCGGTACCGGTCAATCCCGCCTGGCACATCGCGTTCGAGCTGCGCAACCGCATCGCCGTGAGCGCCCTCATCGTGTGGCTCATCACCGCGACGTACCACGCGACGGTGCGCGCATCCCGAAGTGCCACACCGGAAACAGTGGCCGCCGCGCCGGAACCCGTGCCCGCGCCGCCGGCGACGTCCGCGACGGCCACCGCGGCGGCAGCGACCGGCCCTCTGGCACTGCGAACGGCCGACCGCGTCTGGTTCGTCGACCCTCACACCATCGACTGGATCGAAGCCGACGGCGATTACGTGGTCGTGCACGTTGGGTCGGCACGCCATCGGATACGGGAAACGATCTCGTCCATCGAGCGCCGGGTCCCACCTGACCTGCTCGTCCGCGTGAGCCGTTCGGCGATCGTCAACCTTTCGTCGATTCGCGAGATGCAGCGCTGGTTCCGAGGGAACTTCGTCATCATCCTGCGCGACGGCACCAAGGTGACCACCGGCGCCCGCTACCGGGATCGCATCATTCGGCTCATCTAGCCGCCGTTTCGTCGTCGCAGCACGCGCGTTCGTCGCAGAACTCTGGAGCCGCGCTCGCCGGTCGTGATCTTGCCGGCTCCATTGGATGCGAGACCGGATGCGAGTGCCCACCTTTGCCGCCCTTCTCGTGTGTTTGGCCTGGCCGGCACGCGCGCAGGTGAACCGTGCATCACCGAATCCGGCGGGTGCGGATCTGAACGGCGTCGAGGCGATACTTGGCCGATGGGACCTCACCGTGCTCGGCCCACGAGGTCCGTTCTCCTCATGGCTCGAGGTAGAGCGGTCGGGCTTCTCGGCTCTCGTGGGGCGATTCGTGGGTCGGATCGGAGGAGCGCGCCCCATCGGGAAGGTGGAGTGGGCCAATGGCGTCGCACGCTTCAGCATTCCGACGGAGTGGGAGCGGCCGATCGGAGATCTCCGCTTCGAGGTGCGACCCGGGGGCGATTCCCTCGTCGGCACGATCGCGAGAGCTGACGACACGAGCAACCCATTCGTGGGAAAGCGGGCACCCAGTCTGCGGCGTGCGATCCCAA
Organism: Gemmatimonadota bacterium; assembly: GCA_046725585.1. Taxonomy (GTDB): domain Bacteria; phylum Gemmatimonadota; class Gemmatimonadetes; order Gemmatimonadales; family Gemmatimonadaceae; genus JAJKIV01. Next base: position 17,526 of record JBKOYV010000218.1, read on the forward strand.
CGGCCTGGACCACGCCGGTGGCGCTGTTCAACGGGACGGACCTCTCGGGCTGGACCATCGCCCCAACCGCTGGATCGCTCCCGAACAACTGGGTCGTGCGGGACGGCGCGCTGGCCAACACTGCGGACGAGGGCGCGAACCTCATGACGGTGCAGCGGTTCCAGGATTTCAAGCTGCACGCGGAGTTTCGCCTCCCACCGGGCGCGACCAGCGGGATCCTCCCGCGGGGCCGCTACTGGGTGATCCTCAAGGACACGCCGGAACCCGAGCCGTTCCGCGGGACGACCGGCGCGGTGCACCGGTTCCTGGTCCCTAACGAGAACGCCGCGCTCGGTCCCGACGTCTGGCAGACGATCGACCTAACGCTGGTTGGTCGGCGCATCACGGTCGTGATCAACGGGAAGACGGTCATCGCCGACCAGATCATCCCCGGCGTTACGGGGAGCGCGATCGACAGCGATGAAGCCGCGCCCGGGCCGATCATGCTCCAGGGAGAGGAGAGGAGGGTCGAGTTCCGAAACATCACGATCAGCGTGCCGAAGTGAATCTGCTCGGTATGCGAACCATCGCCGGCGGCGGGCTGTCGAATCGCGCGACATCCCCACGAGGTTCGCATGCTGAACGTCGTCCGCGACATCCGTTTCGCCATCCGATCCCTTCGGTTCGACAGGAGCGCGGCCGTGTTCAGCATCGCGATCGCCGGGCTCGGGATCGGAGCCAGCGTGACGGTGTTCAGCATCTGTCAGGCACTTCTACTGCGCCCGCTGCCATTCGAGGAGCCCGATCGACTCGTCTGGATCGCCAACGGCACCTCGGAGAATCTCTCCGCGCAGACCGTTCAGGTGGCGAACCTCATCGAGCTGCGAGATGAGAGTCGGTCGCTCGCGGGTGTCGCGGGCTTCTACCAGTTCTACGCGCCCGGAGACATTCACCTCACCGGCGCTGGCGAGCCGGAGCGACTGACCGGCGTCCCGGTCACGCAGGCGTTCTTCCCGCTCCTCGGCGTCAGGCCCGAGGTCGGAAGGTTCTTCGACGAGTCGGAGAGTCGCCAGGGCGGACCGAAGACGGCGGTCCTCGGCTACCGATTCTGGCAGCGGCGCTTTGCCGGAGATCGCAGCATCGTCGGTCGATCGATCGTCCTCGACGGCCAACCGGTCACCGTTGTCGGCGTCCTGCCGCCCTCATTCGATTTCGAAGCGACGTTCGTTCCCGGGCGCCGTGTCGACCTGTTCCTTCCCTTTCCGCTGAGCCCGGAGACGAACCTGCAGGGGAACACGTTGGCCCTGGTCGGCCGGCTGCGGAAAGGCGTCGACCTTCGCAACGCACAAGCGGAGGCCACGCTGATCGCATCGCGCATGAAGACGGGCATCGTCGACAATGCCCGGCGCAACGCGTTCGATCCGAGGCTCACGACGCTGCGGGAGCGAATCAGCGGACGGTTCCAGCCGGCCCTGCTCGTCCTCGCCGGCGCCGTCGCGTTCCTCGTGCTCCTGGTGTGCGCGAACCTCTCGAACCTCCTCCTCGTCCGGGCGTCACGGCGGCAGCGCGAGATGGCAGTGCGTGCCGCGTTAGGTGCGTCGCGCGGAGATCTCGTCCGGCAGATGATGGTGGAGAGTCTGGTGCTGTGCGTGGCCGGTGCCGTCGTCGGTCTCGTGCTCGCAACCGGTGCAACCGCGCTCGTATCACGCCTTCAGGGCACGACCATCCCACTCCTCCATGCCGTGCGCGTGGACACCGTGGTCCTCTCCTTCACCGTGCTCGTCACGGTCGTCACAGGCGTGGCGTTCGGGCTCGTTCCCGCGTTGCAGGCATCCGCGCAGGCGCTGCCGACCGCACTCGCCGAGGCGAGTCGAGGCTCCACGTCGGGGCGCGGTGGCGGAGTGCGGCGCGCGATCGTCGTAGCGGAGGTTGCGCTGGCGTGCGTGCTCACCACCGGGGCTGGTCTTCTCATCCGCAGCCTGGGCCGGGTGTTGAACGTGCAACCCGGATTCGCCTCCGAGAACGTGATTGCGGTTCGGGTCGATCCTTCCCGCGTGGGGTCGACCGTCGCACAGCGCAACGCGTACTTCGACGACGTCGTGCGTGCGGTCGAGTCGGTGCCGGGCGTTCAATCAATCGGTCTGACCGACGCGCTTCCGTTAGGCGACAACTTCGGTTGGCGCCGCTGGAACGCGTCGGCGGAGGGCAGTCCCCGCAACGGCGATCAACCCATCCAGCCACTCGTGCGCGTGATCGACGACGGCTACTTCGCGGCGATGAAAATTCCGCTGCGCGCTGGTCGTGCTTTTACGAGCGCCGATGATGCGCCGGGGGATCCGGTCATCATCATCAACGAGACGCTGGCCGGCGAGCTGTGGCCGGGCGAGGACCCGATCGGCCGAACGCTGAAAACGAGCGGCGTGAATCGCCGAGTGATTGGAGTCGTGGGCGGCGTTCGCTACTTCGGGCTCGACCGCGGCGTCGACGCCGAGATGTATCTGTCCCGCCGCCAGACCGGGGATTATCAGTCCATGGATCTGGTCGTCCGCGGATCCATTCCGACGACGGCGCTCGCCACGGGTGTTCGCGCGGCGCTCCGGCGCGTCGACTCGAGCTTGCCAGTGGTGGAGTTCCGGACGATGGAGGAGCTGCTCGACCATTCCGTGTTCGCTCGGCGCTTCATCGTACTCGTCGTCACGGGCTTCGCCGCATTCGGGCTGATCCTGTCCTGCCTTGGGATCTATGCCGTGATCTCGTATTCGGTGAGTCAGCGGACGCAGGAGATCGGTATCCGCGTGGCGTTAGGCGCGACACCCGGCGACCTGCGGACCACGATCTTCGGCGAGACGGGCGCGCTGGTCGTGGTGGGAATCGCCGTGGGCTTGCCGGCATCATGGATGGCGAGTCGCGCGATCCGCGGCCTCCTGTTCGACGTGGGCGTTTTCGACCCCATGACGTATGCGCTGGTGCTGGCGGTTCTGACCGCGGTGGCCGTGGTCGCCGGGTACGTGCCGGCGCGGCGCGCGACGCAGATCGATCCGGCGATCGCGCTTCGTCCGCGTTGAGCCCTCACCGTTCGTTAGGCGGGCCGAGGCATCGCGACTGGTCCTGGCGACGCTTTCAGCCCCAAACCTCGTTGAACAGCCGCATCCAGTTTGCGCCAATGATCTTTTCGAC
>JBKOYV010000034.1:0-5782 GCA_046725585.1 Gemmatimonadota bacterium
CCGCCATGTCGATGCTTTGGGGACGTGTCCGGAGCACGGTTTCTCCTGGAGCGTGGTCCACGCGCATCGACCTCTGGATCGAGGCACTCGCCGATCGCCATCACGAGCTGCTTGCCTGGTCCCTGGACCACCGGCGCGCGATCACTGCCGTCGCCGTTGTCATCGCGGCCGGCTTCGGAGCTTCGATTGCCAGTGGCGCGATCACGGATGCCGATCGGCCAACAATCGAGCTCGAGGTTCGCGGCCCGGATGCGCACACGCTGTTCGGCGTCGCACAGCGCGTCGCCGACGAAATACGTGAAATCGGCGGCGTGAGCGCCCCTGTGTTGTCCACGTCGGCCGACAGTAGCGGCGAAGGCCTTGCTCGGATCGACCACATCGACGGCAGGCGCGTTGTTCGCCTGCAGACCACCGTTCATCGCCGGCCAGTGAGCGACGTCGTGACGGAGTTGGACGCGACGCTTTCGGCGATTCCCTTCCCGCCCGGCTATGACGTGAAGTACGGGGGCGAGATCGCGGACCACGCCGTCACGTTGCGGCGGCTGTCGTGGACGTTCGGCGTAGGGTTCGCACTGCTGGCAGCGCTCCTGGCGGTTCGTTTCCGAACGGTGCTCGCGCCACTCGCGATTCTCGCGGGCATCCCGCTCGCCTGGGCCGGCGGGTACCTCGCTCTGCTCGTCGCCGGGACGCGGCTCGACATCCCGACACTCGTCGCCGGCGCGTTCCTGACGGTGGTGGTCGTTAGGCACAGCGCTCAGCTTTTCAACGCGTATCGGGATCGTCGCGACCAAGACGCGAACGACCGGGTGTCGCTCATCGAGGCGGGACGCGCTCGGCTTCGTCCGACGTTCATCAGTGCGGTAGCGATGGTCGGGGCGTTGACGCCTGTAGCGGTGAGGTCAGGCACGCCGGCGGACGTTCACCGATCCGTCGCGATTGCCCTAATGGGCGGCGTGATTGCTGCATCGCTCGCGACGCTCGTCGTGATCCCGGCGACCTACGCGGTGCTCGAAGACGCCGCCCTAGTCTTTGCTACCCGCTTCCGCGCGGGCCTTGCGCTCGGCAAACGACGGATCCGCGCGCTGCCAGGCGCGGACGACCAGGGCATAGTGGGCTCGTGAGCTGTCGCGCGCGGCGGGCCCGCCCACCGCGGCCCACGCCTCGCCTAACGCTTCGTGAATGTCCGTTCGGGACACGTAGGTGTTCGACGCCTCGAGGCTTCCGCGCAACGCGGGTTGAAGTACGGTGACTGCCTCGCGCGCGCGTCCCAGCCGGAGGAGAACCTTCGCGAGCGCCATGTTCACCCGCGTATAACCCATGTTCCACGAGATGATTGCACGTCTGAGCTCCGAGGCGGCCGCTTCGTCCTGCCCGCGAGCGGCGAGCAGAAGACCTCGCGCGTAGTGCGAGAGCCTGCGGTCGCGCTCCAAACCGCTCTTCGCGCCCGCGACCTCGAGCGTGTCGATCAAGGCAGGAAGCGCTGCGGTATCCCCTGCCGCAGCGAGCGCGCCTGCGGAATGCGCCAGGGCCCAGGCATGCTGATGGGCGAACTGCGAAGGAGCCACGTCGAACAGGACCCAGCGCGACACCGAATCGAACAGCGCGGCGGCGGCTCGATAGCGACCCATCTCGTACAACACCTGCGCTTCGCCTTGCGCCTCGGCTGGTGCTCCAACCCGCGGCAAGGACGCCCGCGGATACTGCGATAGCGTCAATGCACGATTCCGGCGAGCGGCAGCCAGCGCCTCGTTGAGACGTCCCTGCATGCGGAAGCTGATGGCGGCGAACCATGCGGCTTCTATTGCCCGGGACGTCGAGCCGCTCTCGAGCTCTACGCTCAGGATGCGATCCGCCTGCTCGAAGTCGTTTGCGTAGATGTAGTGCACGGCGCGAGCCAGCAGACGCTCTGCCTCGCGCCGCCCGGCATCGATCGCCGTTGCGCGTTCCAGCGCCACCTGCGCCTCGCTCGGTCGGCCCATTTGCGAAAAAAGTTCGGCCAGGATGTGCCACGGCGCGGGAGACTTCGGTTGCAGCCGAATCCATCGCCGAGCCTCACGCCCCGCAGCGGGCACGGAATCGGCGAGCTGATACGACGAGACAACCTGGCGTAGTGCCTCGCAACCCAGGCATCGCGCCACGGCGCTCGCCAGCTTCAGCGAGTCCATCGCTACCGCCTTGTTGAGCGGCGCGAGCGCGCGAAGGTACTCACCACCCTGCATGAGGGCGAGACCGGTGAAGTAATACCCTTCGATCTCATCGGGGTAGCGGACCGCGAGCGTTTCGGCGACGGCGCGGAGCGACGGCGACGATGAGTGAAACGCGTAGTGCGCCTGGATCGTTAGGCGCTCCCGGTCCGTCGTGTGCGCGGCGAGACGCGCCGCGAGCGCGAACCGCTGGAGCGTCTCGCGTGTCCCGATCCCTTCGTTGATGGCCGCGTAGTACGCCGCCATGGCGAACGTGCTGTCCTCCTTGAGCGCGGCCATGAAGAGTGGGTCCGCAACGCGAAAGTCGAACGCGTAGTATGCCCGCAGCCCCTCCTCGTACAGGCGATAGGCGCTGAGCGACTTCGTCGTCACATCAGCGATCGAGCCTAACGGTGTCGTCTCGCCAAAGTCCGCCGCCACGCGCGCCGTGCCGCTGTCCGCGAGCTCGAAGAGCGTGGCCCCGACGATCGAATACGTCTTCTGAATGTTGCCGGTGCCCAGCTCGACGCGACGCAGATCGAGCCTGAATCCGCCGTCGTCGCGCGCGTACAGCGCTCCGTCGACGAGCTCCGTGGCCCCCGCGCGTCTCGCCGCACGAACGAGCGCCCCCTCGGACGTGTCCCCGTCGCCCGCCTGGCTCACCAGCTCGTACATACGTGCCGCGCTCACCACGCGAAGCCGGCCGACGCGGCCGAGATTCGTCGCCAGCATATCGGTGAGCGGCTTGGTGAGATTCGGGCTCGTGGCTTGCCGGTAGTCCGCAATCCGGCCCAGCGCAACGATGGGCACGCTCGGACTGCTCGGTGCGGCGAAAAAGCGTTTCCCGCTACGCGTCGCGATAGTCGCCACGACGACCGCGGCGAACGCCGGGATCGCGACGATCGCGAACCTTCGGCCGCGCCACCGAGGACGAGGGACCGCCGGTTCCCGGCTCGGGGCGGCGCTCGGCGCACGTGCGAGATGGTACGGCAGCAGACTCCGCTCCGCCGTGGACGCCAGATCCCGCTCCGTGAGCACCTCTACCGCGCGGGCGTGAAGCGCCTCGCGAGTGGTCGCGGGGAGCAGTGCCGCGATCGCTCGCGCCGTCGTGGGCGAAAGGAACTCGTACCCTCCCGGCTGCGAAGGGGACTCGCGAAGCAGCCGGCGCGACACCAGCTCGCCTAACGCTGCATCGCCCGCGTCGGCGGCCAAGCCGGCGACCGATCTCGCGACCGACCCGTCTACCGGTCCGCCAAGCACGGCAACGGCCCCGGCGAGCGACCGGACCTCCACCGTGAGTCGGTCCAGCCGGGTGCGGACGCGATCCTTCACCGGCGGGGGCATGGGGAGCGGCCGGCCGGCGAGCGCAGGCGAAACGCGCCACGTCCCGGTGCCGTCCGGCGCCAGCAGTCGGTCATCCACGAGAGACGACACGAGCTCGCGAACGTCGTGCGGCACTCCGCCCGTTTCCTGATGAAGCCGCGCGGCGAGGGCATGCCGGTCCGCCGGCTCCAGTGCCACCATGGACTCGAGCATCGCCTCGACGTCAGCGGTCGTCAGTGCCGGGAGGCGCAGGTGTCGTACGCGACTGGCCGCCCGGAGGGCCGTCAATGGCTGGCTGCCCCGGCGCGCTGCCTCATCGACGGCGAGGAGCAACATCACGGGTCCCGTTAGGCGCGGCACGACCGCGCTCAGCAACCGCTGCGTGGCCTCGTCGGCCGTGTGCGCATCGTCCAGCACGACGAGAACCGGCCGCTCCTCGCTGATCGCCGCGAGCGTCTGGCCGACCGCGTCGCGGAGCGCCGCATCGTCGCCCACTGGCGCCGGGAGGAACCGGAACTCCGAGGTGAGCGATGGGACAATGCGAGCCAGCTCGGCCAGCGCTTCCGGTGCGGCTCCGCCGGCGCCTTCGGCCCTGCGGATGCCCTCAAGGAGGTCCGCCGCCGCCGCGTAGTCGCTCTGCACGCCGGCACCAGCGCCTCGCAGCACGATGCCGTTCCGGCCGACGCGGGTCACCAGCTCGTCACACGTTCTCGTTAGGCCATCACCGGCCGAGCCCTCCAGCACGACAACGACCGGAGTACCCCCGGACGCGGATGTCCACGCCTCGAGCAGCTCGGTCATGACGCCGCCGCGCCCCACCAGCGCCGGGCTCAGCACCGCTGCCGACCCACGACCGCGGCGTCCTGACTCCTCCTTCGCGCCGTCGGCGAGGCCGCCGCCGAGCCGCATGAACTCCGCCGACGGCTCGATGTCGAGCGCCGCACGTACGCGCGTCACGAACCCCGCGTGGGTCTTGAGGGCGTCGCCATTCCGCCCGCTCATTCGAAGCGACTCGATGAGGCGCAGATGGGCGGTCTCCTCGAACGGCAAGGCAGCAGCCCATCGTTGTGCCCACGCGGCGGCGCCCGTCCAGTCACCCGCGAGCTCCGCGTCGCCGATCAGCTTCTCGATGGCCGTGCCAAGCTGTCTGTGCAGAGACGCGCGCTCGTTGTCGATCCATCGGCGGAACCCCTCGCCGCCTATGTCCTCCGCTCCCTCGAAAAAGTCGCCGCCCCAGCGGCCAACGGCCTCCTGCACGCGCCCGTCCGACAGGTCGCGCTCGAACGCGGCGATGTCGAGATCGACGACGCCAGGTGCAACGCGCACGACGTCCGCATCGATGTCGATCCTGTCCGCGAGCACCTGTTTGAGCTCCAGCAGGGCCTGGCGGAGCGACTGGCGCGCGCGCTCCTCGCCGCGCTCTCCCCAGAAGAGCGTGGCCAGCTCCGTGCGCGGCACCGCGCTCGGACTTCGACGCGCCACGTAGCTGAGGAGCGCCAGCGGCTTCCGTCGCAGTGGGCGCGCGTCCCCGTCGTTCGTCTGACGGAGCCCGCCCAGTGTTCGCACGTGCAGCACGTTCGTTCCCGCGTTGCAGTTCTAGAGCAATGTGAGCGCGAGCGGCGATCCGGCAAGCGCCAGTGGCCCGACTGCACCGGGAATTGACGAGTCCAATGCGGAACGTTCAGGTCGTCACCGGCGACCTCGAGGGCGATAATCCGTCGAGGCGAGATACCGGGGTCCTAGAGATACCCCTTTTTCAGCAGGAACTGCCCCGCCTTGGGGTAGTAGCTCTCGTCAGGCAGCTCCCAGCCGAGGGTGTCGGCGAGCCGGTCGTACGTGTTGAAGAGAAACGCGACGTAGAACGCGTCGCGAATCGCTTCGCGCGAGAGCCCGGCGGCAAGCGCCATGCGAACGTGGCCCCCGCTCATCTCCTCCGGGTGGAGCGTAAACGTCTCGAGCAGCGCGAGCATCGCGCGCAGCTTCTCGTCGATCGGAGCCGTTCGATAGTTCTCGAGCACGAGCCGCATCGAGCCGTTTTTGCAACGCCGCCTCCGCGACCGCGGAGTGAGCGTTCGTTCAGAAGACGCACTCGTTGAGCCGCGAGACGAACGCCGCGAACATCTCGCGCTCACCCACCGTCCATTCCGACGGGCCGCGCATTACCTGCTGTGTGAGCGCGGAGATCGGGTGACCGAAAAACTCCTTCCGGTAGCGCAGCGTCCGCACGACGCCCGGCGCGTGGCCCACCAACAGGTTCATCATCGTGAGCATCAACT